>JACPAM010000104.1 GCA_016180805.1 Deltaproteobacteria bacterium
GGAGCAAGGCCCCGGCAAAAACTAGTGTCATGATCAAGCACAATAAGAAGTCCAGCCTTGATTTCATTTTCTTTGTCCGCGTAAAAAGCCGTACGCTAGAATGCCCGCGATCGCTAGAACGAGAAACAGGGTGATCGGTCGCAGGAGAAATTCCAGGCCGAAGCTGGCTATGGAGATGAACAGGAAATTTTCGGATAGGGGCCCAAGGATAAATCCAAGCAGTAGGGGAACGCGCGTCCATCCCGCGCGCATCATCACGTAGCCCAGGATCCCGAAAAGCAACGTAAAGACAAGCGTTCCGGGCTCGGGGTAGGCGGCATACGCGCCGAAAAGTACAAAAAGCATGATGATAGGGATGAGAAGGCTTCCCCGGATCCAAGCGATTCTGGCCGCCCGTCGAGTCATGCAAAGGCATAGGGCAGTCGCGAGCAAGTTCGAGAGGACCAACGTAAAAACCATGGAGAAACTGATCCACAAGTGTTCATTGAGCATCGGAGGTCCAGGGGTGACTCCAAGAATCAGAAAAGCGGCTAACAGCATGGCTGAAGTTGCACCCCCAGGGACTCCGAATGCCAAAGTCGGGATTAGCTCTCCTCCCGCCGACGCGTTGTTGGCGCTCTCAGGCGCTATGACTCCCCGAATGTCGCCTTTACCAAATCCTTCCCGTTCATCCTCTTTTGCCCCTCGAACTGCGGCACCATAAGCGTAGAAGGCGGCGGCCGTTCCCCCGAGCCCAGGGATCGCCCCAACGATGACCCCGATCACGCTACTCTGGAGCACCAGGAGCCAATGGCGGAAGGTCTCCTTGGCTCCCGCCGTGAAGCCCGTGCTCACACGCATGGCGGTCTTTTCGGCGATTTGTCCCCTAAGGGCGAGGTCGACCACTTCCGGTATCGCGAATAACCCCATCACTAGAGGGACAAGCGACAGCCCCTCGAGGAGATAGTCCTGGCCGAGCGTGTAGCGTGGAATGCCTAGCTGCGGGTCAAAGCCGATCGTGCCGAGCCAAAGGCCGAGGGCCGCGCTCAAAAGGCCCCTGGTGGGCTGTCCCCCGCTCAAAAAGCTGATCATGACAAGTCCCACGACAACGAGCATGAACCGCTCGGGTGAGGCGAACATGAGCACCAACGGCTGAAGTAGAGGGAGACACACGAAAAGAACCACTGCCCCTACGACCCCGCCTATGGCTGAAGCGAGGAAAGAGGCCGTTAGTCCCTCGGCTGCTTCGCCCTTTTTTGCCATGGGATACCCGTCCAAGATCGTCGCCGAAGCGCTGGGGCTTCCGGGGACGTTGAAGAAAAAAGCCGGGAACGTGTTGGAAGTATGGACGGTGGATACTAGAGATAGCATGATCGCGAAGGCTGTCGCCGGAGCAAGACCGTAGATAAACGGGAGCAAGAGGGCTATGCCCAATGTAGCCGTGAGGCCCGGAACAGCACCAAAAAAGATGCCGAGTAAAACCCCCAGTGTCATACCGCTCAGAACCGGCGCGCTAAATGTGACAGCCAGCCCTTGTAACAGCGCATCTAAGATCATGCGGAAAACCTCGCTGCAAACGTTTGACGGTGCTTTGCTTACAAGTGGGCAAAGTCCGGACCTAGCCCGAATTCCTCCGAAAGCTCCTCGGGGGCCGAGCCATCAGGCCGCGGCCGACGGACTAAGCTCCCTCGGGGAACGCGCTCTCGGCTGCGGCCGATGGGTTCGTGCCATGAGTCGTGCTGTTTGTAATCGGACGTCCGCAGCCTCGCTCGCGCTCCCCTCGCTCGTGAACGAGGATGTCCGCGGCCTTCCTTCTCGTCCCCCTCGGGCTTCGAAGTGAAAGGGTGGCGGCCGAGGGGGCGAGCCCTCACTTGAAGATCTCTTCCAACTTCTCCTTCACCGGCTTAGGGAGGTTAAACATGGCTTGAACCAACGAACCAACCTCTTCATGGCCTACAGGGTGCAACACGAAGCCTTGTTTTTCGGCCGCCGCAACAAACTCGGCGTCATGCATCATTTTCCACAGGGCACCCCGTAGGATTTGGAGCCGGTCGGGAGGTATCCCCGGTGTGGTCAGAAAGGGCCGCGTAATGTTAAAGGTCCCGATATAAACATCGAAAGCGCGCCGCTCGGTTTCATCGGTGATATGGTCGCGAAGATTCGGAAGCTTCGCGATCGCCGGCGCGAATTTTGGGGGTGGCTTGGCGCCGCCGAAGCTCAGCAAGAGAACGATAAAATTATCCTCCAGCATGGATTTCGTTAGGGCGTTTGCCTGGAGCGTCTCGGCTGCGGTTGCAACACCATCCACCTCACCCTGCCGCATAGCCAGCGCAATATCGGCGTATCCTTTGTATCCGGGGACCAGTCGGACAATCAATGTCGGTGACCTGACCGAGCAATGACTGAAAGAGGAAAGTCGATGGTATGTGCAGAAGAGTGAGACCGTCAGGGCTGGCCTTGTAAGCGGCGCGGGTGCCTATCATTCCGCCGCCTCCGCTTCTATTTTGCACAATAATGGTCGGTTCCCCGGGGATATACTTAGGCAAGAAGTTGGCGGTGAGTCGGGACAGGCTGTCATAGGTGCCTCCCGGGCTGAACGGAGTAATAATCGTGACGGTCTTTCCCTTGTAGAACTCCTGCGCCATCGCGTCGAACCTTTCGCCGACTATGAGGACCAGGCCCATCAGGACCAAGGCAGCTCCCTTAATTGCCATACCCTTTTCTCCTTTCCCTGAAGTCTTGCCGCAAGGACGACTCGGGACAATTGATTGCAGACGCAGTTTAAACCCATAGGCCAAGGAATTGTCAATACCTATTTTCACGACAGGATGAATTTGCCTTGCGCTATCCTGAGGGCATCGTTACAATCACCGCGAGCTGATGGCGACCAATCGGTTTCCTGTAATGGAATGTTACCTGGACATCGAGACGACTGGGTTAAGCCCTTCCGATGGCGATCTCACCGTCATTGGACTGTGCCTGGATGCGGGACCGAGGATGCAAGTTATCCAGTTGGTTGAGAACGACATCTCATCGGCAAATTTGCTCCAGGCTGTGAGCAACGTCGAAGTCCTCTACACGTACAATGGGGAAAGGTTCGATCTTCCCTTTATCAGGGCAAAATTAGGCGTCGACCTCGGACACTGCTTCAGGCATCGGGATCTGATGTTCGAGTGCTGGCGACGCAATCTTTACGGCGGGCTCAAAGAGGTGGAACGAAAGCTAGGCATCTGCCGGGCGTCGGTGGGGATCGATGGGCGAGTAGCCGTGGAGCTCTGGTTTCGATACAAGTACTTCGGCGACCGGGAATCGCTCACGACGCTGCTCGATTACAACAAAGAAGACGTCTGCAATTTAAAGCTGCTCAGACAGAAGTTGCGGCTCTAAGCGGCGGTCGCCGACGATCGGCGGTGCCGTGACGTGCGAGGCTCAATAGTTGAGAATCGCATCAACAAGATGAGGAAGCTCAACCGGAGTGACGGACGATCTTGGTCTATCCGATCTCGACGATCTTTTCCGGATATTTGTGGAGACGTTCGGCAACGCCGTGCTCGGCGATCAGGAAATTGTCGCAGATCGTATGGAACCAGCCGTCCGCGACATAGGTGGGGTGACAGGTAATATTCATATTTGCGCGAATAGGCATCGGCTCATCGAGCCGGACCAGAGGACGTTCAACCAGATCGTAGCCCTGGCCGTGGCAATAGAGCCTCTCCTCTTCCGGCTTTCCCTGCTTGCGCAAAAAGCCGTTGTAGGAATCCCAGATATCCTTGCACGAGGCTCCAGGTTTCAGCAGGTTCAACGTGAACTTGCGCGCCTCGAGCAGAATAGTGAAATTGTCCCGTAGTTCCAGGGGCGCTTTGCCGAGCACGCAGGCCCGGCTAATCTCAGTATAGAAACCTCCCGGCCCATTGCTTTCGACCAGGAGCGTGAACATATCGCCTTCACGCAGCGTCCGATTTTGGACGTGGCGGTTGCCCCAATACGTAGGTTCCCCGGCAGCGTGGGAGGAGCACATAAACAACCCCTGCTCGCCGCCATGATCGAGGACGAAATGTTCGGCGACGGCGGCGACCTCGATTTCCCGCTTCCCCGGCGCGACTGCCTTCATCGCGGCCTCCAGCGCGCCATCCTGTACTGCCGCCGTGCGCCGGATGCGCTGAATTTCCTCTTCGCTCTTGATCACCTTGATCTGGTCCACCATGTCAGTTGCATCCACGAACTCCGAATTCGAGAGTCGGCCGCTCCGCAGATGATCGATGAGCGAGACCGGCAGGGTTCCGCGCCCGACCAGGCCGATCGTCGCACGCGCATAGGGCTCGAGCGCTTTCACGGCAAGTTCCGCGTCGTAAGCCAACGTGTAGTACGCGCTGGAGAAATACGGAGCGCCCAGCACCCTTTTCACACCCCGCCGCAGCCAGTTGCCTTGCGGTGGCAACTGTTGATCCTCGCCGAATCTTGACTGGATGATAACGGTCACGCTGTCGTCCTTAGGAAAGATGACGGTTTGCGGATACCCGTGCGTCGCCGGCAAATCAGTGAAATACTTCACATAGCCGCCCATGAAATCGTTATTGTTCTGCATGAGCAGAACGTCGATCTTGCGCTCTTCCATTGCTTTGCGCACTGCTGCCCAGCGCCGTTCAAGTTCCTTGGTCGAAATGGGGTGGTGGAGCCGTTCGGATGGATTGGCCATTTAAATGCTCCTGCTGTCTATTTTGAGGCAGAGAGTATCCGATAGTGAGGCGTCACGTCAACCTGGGTCTGGTCTCGACGTGGGCTGGACATCTACCTCCAATTGGGCTAAGAGGGTTTTAAATCAACTCGCTATACGAGCGGTCCAGGAGGCTCCGTTTTTTCCAGGGGGTTCCATGGAGGGCATCAAAGCGGATTTGGTCGTGAACTGCGAGGGCGAACTGTGCCCCGGGCCGGTGATCAAAGTGGCCAAGGCCATCAAGACCCTCCAGCTTGGCCAGATCCTGGAGATCCGCGCCACGGATCCGGGATCGCTCACCGACATGGATGCCTGGACAAAGCAGACCGGGAACGAACTGGTGGCCCGGCGCGAGGCCAACGGGGTTTTCATCTTCTACGTGCGCCGCAAGAAGTGACCGGGCGCGATCACTGGCCGATTCCCAATTGCCGATTGCCGGCGGGTGTGGACACAAGCAGTGTCGCCCGCACGAAATGGACCCTTGGCGATTGCAAATTAGTGGATATTAGGGGGGGAGTTATGGACCCGGAGTTGAAGCGCTACATCGACCAGCGGGTGGACGAGGCCGTGGCCCAGCGCTTCAAGGAACTGGCCGATCGGGCTGGCCTGCAGGAGGGACCCAATCGGATGGCACTGGTGGCCTCCAAGGGGACACTGGACATGGCCTACCCGCCCCTCATTCTGGCCACGACGGCCGGGAGCCTGGGGTGGGAGGTGGGGGTCTTCTTCACCTTCTACGGGTTAGACATCGTGCACCGGGAGCGCATGGGGAAGCTCAAGGTGGGTCCGGTAGGTAACCCGGCCATGCCGCCTCCCATCCATGCCTTGCCGTGGCTCAAGGTGCCGAACCTTGTGGGGGCTCTCCCTGGGATGACGGCCATGGCGACCGCCATGATGAAGCAGTGGATTGCCCGGGCCAAGCTCCCGACCATTCCTGAGCTAGTTGAGGTAGCGAAAGAGTTTAACGTTTCGCTTTTCGCCTGAGCGACCACCATGGGGCTGATGGGCATCAGCCAGGCCGAGTTGATCGAAGGCGTGAAGTGCGCTGGGGCTGCAGCCTTCCTTGATTACGCTTCCGGCGCAAAGGTGTCCATGTTCATCTAGATGGCTGTTCCGTGAGGCCGGGGCGAGTTCCTCTGCCCCGGCCACCTGAGGGAAAGGAGGAGACCATGTGGAAGAACGTATGGATGCTAGGCGTCGCAGTAGCGGCCGCGGCCGCCGCTGCTTCCTGCGCAGGCATGGGCGGCTATGGACCTGCCGCGCCCACGGCTTATGAAGTGTGGGTTCCGGACCAGGGGTACGACAAGATCCATATCTATGCCGTGACCGAGGGGGACGGGACGGTGCGGATTACCAAGTCGGGCGAGGTGGCCCTGGCGCCCCCGGGCCGCGAGCCCACCGTGGCGCCCCACATCTTGCTCTTTGGTCCGGGCTACAAGCGGGCGTACGTGACGGGGGTGCGGGCCGCCGGTATGCATGTGGTGGATGCCGAGCGACGCGCCGTGATCGCTAGAGTCCCCACGGGGAAGGGCTCTCACGCGGCCACTCCCTCCTGGACGGGCGACCGGATCTGGGTGGCCAACTTGGGGGACAATAACATCGTGGAGGTGGTGGCCCAGGGTGATAACTACACGCGCGGGCGGACCATCGCCACTGACCCACGACCCTCGTGTGCCTTCTGGTCCCGGGACGATAGCACCTTCTGGGTAGTCACCGGCGGCCCGGCCAAGGCCCCCCTGGACAAGGCTGGCACCATCACCGCGGTGGACGCTCGGACCGGGCAGGTGCGCCAGGTGATCCAGCCGATCGGGCGGGATGGCTGTGCGGTGGTCCCGAGCCACGATGAGCGCTGGCTATACGGTAGTTCGCCTACCCAGTTCACCGTGGCGGACGCCAGGACCGGGCAGATCGTGAAGCGCATCCGTCCGAGCGGGCCAGACGGCCATGGCTTCATGCCCACGCCGGACGGCAAGTACATCTTATTGGCCGTGCGCCAGGCGGACGCCGTGGACGTGCTCGACGCCACCACCTACGATCGCGTGCGCACCGTCCCTGTAGGCAGCCGCCCGGACCTGTTCGACTTGAGCCCTAGCGGCCGTTACGCTTTCGTCAGCCTGCGGGGCAAGGCCATTACCGGCGACCCGCACGCGCTCACGGGGAAAGAGCCCGGCTTCGCCGTGCTCGACACGCAGACGTGGCGCGTGGTGGCGAAGGTGCGCGTGGAGGGAGAGAATGCCGATATCCACGGCATCGCTACCCGCCCGAGCGGCTTCTGGAACTGGTACCGGGCGCGCCGCTGAGCCCCGCGCTGCGCAAGGAAAGATTGCTGACTTCTGCTGCATTGATTTATGGTCTGGCCGCTTACGCGATCTCCTTCATAACTTTTTTGTACACCATCGGATTTGTCAGCAATCTTTTCGTGCCGAAGTCCGTTGACAGCGTTGCGCAGGGGACTCTCGGCGAGGCCCTGCTTATCGACGGCGGTTTGTTTCTCTTGTTCGCGCTGCAACATAGTCTGATGGCGCGCAGGTGGTTCAAGGCGCGGTGGACCCGGCTCGTACCTGAGCCCCTCGAGCGCAGCACTTATGTGTTGGTCTCCGGCCTTCTGCTCCTTTTCCTTTTCTGGCAATGGCGGCCGGTGCCCGCTGTGGTATGGGAGTTGGAATATCCCCTTGCCCAGCGCGTTGTGGAGCTTCTCTTCTGGCTCGGCTGGCTAATCGCGCTGCATTCGATCTTCCTGATCGATCATCGCGACTTCTTCGGCGTGAGGCAGGTTTGGCTTTATGCGCGTGGCCAGCCGTATGATCCCGTCAAATTCAAGATGCCCGACCTTTACCGCTATGTGCGCCATCCCCTCATGTTGGGCCTTCTCATGGCGTTCTGGGCTACTCCAGTGATGACGCTGGGACACTTCGCTTTCGCCGCCGCGTTCACAGTCTATATCTTGATCGGCATCCGGCTCGAGGAGCGAGATCTACAGGAGCTTTACGGCGAGGCGTATCTGGAATACCGCCGTCGGGTGCCGATGCTGATCCCCCTGCCGAGAAAGAAAGTTGGGAGTGAGCAGTGAGGAGTAAGGGAAAGGCGCCAGGCAATGGGCAATACCGATAGTGCCTTCTGCTGTCTGCTGACCGGTTAGTTGACACCTCTTTACCCCGTCCATTATAGTCAAGCGGTGGTGACACGACGTAAGAGTCGGCAGATTCAGGTCGGTCAGGTCAAGGTTGGCGCGGACGCTCCGATCACCGTCCAATCGATGACCAAAACCGACACGCGCGATGTCCAGGCCACCGTCGACCAGATCTGGGCGCTGGAGGCGGCCGGCTGCGACATTGTCCGGGTCGCGGTACCCGTGCGAGAGGCCGCCGAGCACCTCGGTGAAATTCGTCGGCAGATTCGGATTCCGCTGATCGCGGATATTCATTTCAATTACAAGCTCGCGCTCATCGCCCTGGCTGAGGGCGTGGACGGCCTCAGACTCAATCCTGGAAACATCGGCGCCCGTTGGTGCGTCGAGGAGGTGGTCAAGGTGGCCTCCGAGCGCAGGATTCCGATTCGGATTGGAGTCAACGCGGGCTCTTTAGAAAAGGACCTGCTGAAGAAATTTGGCGGTCCCACCGCGACAGGGATGGTGGAAAGCGCGCTGCGTCACATCGGGATCCTGGAAGATCTCGGATACCGGGAGATCAAAGTCTCGCTCAAGTCCTCGGATCCCCTGATGATGATCGAGGCCTACCGCATGCTGGCGGACAAAGCGGATTACCCCTTTCACCTGGGAGTTACCGAGGCCGGCACTCCGACGATGGGAACGATCAAATCAGCGGTCGGGATCGGCACGCTTCTGGCAGAAGGGATCGGAGACACCATCCGCGTTTCCCTCTCGGCGGATCCTGTCGAAGAGGTCCGGGTCGGAGTCGAAATCCTGAAGTCGCTGGGTCTACGGAAGCAGGGCATGACCTTCGTTGCCTGTCCCTCCTGCGGGCGGGCGGACGTCGATCTCGTCGCATTGGCCAAGGAAGTGGAAGCGCGCATGATGCCCTATAACGACAAGAATATCCACGTGGCCGTGATGGGCTGCGAGGTCAACGGTCCGGGTGAGGCGCGCGCCGCTGAAATCGGTGTGGCCGGGGGGAAAGGGATCGGCCTCATCTTCAAAAAAGGCGAGGTCATCCGCAAGGTCGTGGAATCGCAAATCGTAGAAGCCTTGATGGAGGAAGTGGAGAAGCTGGTAGCCGAGAAAGAGGCGGAGAAGGCGGAGCCCCAGGACGATTAGCCCCATCAGTTCAAAGGCAAAGTGCAAATTGAAAAATGACCGTCTCAATGGTCACCCTGAGCAACGCGAAGGGTCTAGATTCTTCGCTTCCCTCAGAATGACATTAGTCACTTTGCTATTTTCATTTTGCATTGTGTAAAAGCACATGCGCTGGAGCAAGACTTTTCTCCCCACCTTAAAAGAAGATCCCGCTGACGCGGAGGTGGTGAGCCACAAGCTTTTGGTCCGTGCGGGCATGATCCGGCAGATCAGCCGGGGCATTTACAACTACCTTCCCTTGGGCTTGCGCGTGATCCGTAAGATTGAAACGATCGTCAGGGAGGAGATGGATCGAGCAGGGGCACAGGAGCTGATGCTGCCGATCGTCTTACCCGCTGAGCTGTGGCAGGAGAGCGGCCGCTGGGAGGTTTACGGGAAAGAGCTGCTGCGTTTTAAAGATCGGCATGAGAGAGACTTCTGCCTGGGCCCGACCCACGAAGAGATCATTACCGATCTCGTGCGCCGCGCGGTGCGCTCCTATCGGGAGCTTCCCTTCAACCTGTACCAGATCCAGATCAAGTTCCGCGACGAAGTACGCCCGCGCTTCGGTCTTATGCGGGGTCGAGAGTTCATCATGAAGGATGCCTATAGCTTCCATGCGGACGTGGAGGACTGCCGGCGCGAATACGGGAACATGTTTGAGACCTATCAGCGGATCTTTACCCGCTGCGGCCTTAAGTTTCGCCCGGTAGAGGCGGATACGGGGCCGATCGGCGGGACGCTCTCCCACGAATTTCAGGTGCTCGCCGACACGGGCGAAGACGCCCTGGTGAGCTGCACCCGGTGCGATTATGCCGCGAACATGCAGAAGGCGGAGGTCAGGGCGCAGCGGCTTTCGGGACGCAACTTAAAGGAGGCTTCACCGCCGCTCAAAAGGGTCGCCACCCCGGGCAAGAAGAGCGTCGCTGAAGTCGCCGATTTTCTGGGACTGGCCGCCGAGCGATTTATCAAGACCCTGGTCTACAAGACTGATGAGGGTGAGCTGGTCACCGTGTTGGTCCGTGGCGACCACGAAGTGAACGAGGTCAAGCTCAAGACGGTTCTTGGATGTCAGGAGGTTGCGCTGGCGGATGAGACGGAGGTGGAGCAGGCCACAGGCGTTGCGCCCGGGTTTCTCGGGCCGATCGGTCTTGAGCTTCGTATGGTGGCCGACCAGGCAATCCAGGGCATGCGCGGCGGCGCTACCGGGGCCAATGAGGCGGATGCTCACTTCGTTGAGGTGGATCAGGAGCGGGATTTTACGCCGTCGCTTTTTGCCGATCTCAGGATGGCAGCGGCGGGTGACCCCTGTCCTCGCTGTGAGGGAGGAATTCTTGAGAGCCGCCGGGGAATCGAAGTTGGCCAGATCTTCTACCTGGGGAGGAAATACAGCGAGTCCTTGGGGGCCACGTACCTGGATGCCGAGGGGCGCGAGCGGCCGATCGAAATGGGTTGCTACGGCATCGGCATTACGCGGTTAGTCGCGGCGGCGATCGAGCAGAACCATGACGCCAACGGGATTATATGGCCTTTGTCCATCGCGCCCTTCCATGTCCTGCTTCTGCCGATCCAGTACAGGGACACAGCCATCGCGGAGGTTACGGATACGCTTTACGATGACCTCGTGCGGCGCGGCGTCGAGGTTCTCTTCGACGATCGCGATGAGCGACCCGGAGTTAAATTTAAGGATGCCGACCTTATCGGGGTTCCGCTGCGGGTTACCGTTGGTGCGAAGGGTCTGGAGCGGGGTGGAGTGGAGTTACGCTCACGGCGGGACGGAAGCATGGAGGAGGTCGCGGTGGGTGAGGCAGCGCGGAAAATCGAGGCGCGCGTGAAAGCAGCGCTGGGAGTCTGAGGGAAATGGCCTCAACGCTAGAGCTTGTTCGCACTCCGATCTCCATGCGCGACCGGCTGATCGTCGCTCTCGATGTGGACGATTTGCAGCGCGTCACGGCACTGGTGAGGCTGCTGGCGGGCAAAGTCGGGATGTTTAAGGTGGGCAAGCAGCTTTTTACCCACGCGGGACCTCAGGCAGTAAAGCTCATCCGCGAGATGGGAGGCGAGGTCTTTTTGGATCTCAAGTTCCACGACATTCCGACAACGGTGGCGAAGGCGGCGGTCGAGGCGACCCGGTTAGGCGTCAAGATGTTTAACGTGCACGCCTCGGGCAGCCTGGAGATGATGCGCCTCACCGTACGGGAGGTGCAGCGGGTCTGTCGCCAGGAGCCGCTCAGGCGTCCGATCATGTTGGCCGTGACGGTCTTGACCAGCTTGAACAAGAGCGACCTCGAGCGGGTCGGGGTCGGGGGCGAGGTGATCGATCAGGTGGTCCGCCTCGCGCTTCTCAGCCGGGAGGCCGGGATGGACGGGGTGGTGGCCTCCCCGCACGAAGTCGCAGGCATCCGCGGCGCTTGCGGCCGCCGATTCGTAATCGTGACGCCGGGGATCCGGCTGCAAAAGGGAAAGCGAAACGATCAGAAGCGGATTATGACCCCTGAGGACGCGGTGCGCGCGGGCGTCGACTATATCGTGGTGGGCCGCCCGGTGTTGGAAGCCAAAGATCCCCTGGAAGCGGTGCGCGAGCTGATCGCCGAGATGGAGCGCGCCGCAGGATAAAGCCGCCGCATCCTTCTACCCAAAGGCAACCGAAGTAAAGGGAAGTGCGCGAGCTCTCGATCTTTAAGCGAAGAGAATCTTTACGCCAGCCTTTGTCGCCGCTGCGTCATGGTTAGGGCATTTGAAGTCTCGTAGCACGACAACGCCAGAACCCGAAGAACGAATGATGGGGGCAGCCACGGCTAAGGGGGAGGCTTGGCGCGGCGGATTCGCTCGGCTATCTTCTCGTAGATCTCCCGTCGGTGACCGACTGCGACTATCCGGACGGTCCGATGCTCTCGGTCAATCGCGTAGACGATGCGAAAGCGTCTCACCCGGTATTTCCGTAGCCCAGCCAATTCTCTCAGCAACGGTTCGCCAGAGAATGGATCCGAACTCAGGGCACGAAGGGCTTGCTTGACGCTGCGCTTCAAATCTGGAGGAAGATGGCGGATGACTTCCCCTACGTGAGGAGGGATGTCTGGCCGAAAGACGGCCATTACCGTTGGCGCTTCTTTGAGGGTTGGAGTGGCTCGCCGAAGAGCTCCTCAAACGACAATCCCTTTCTGCCTCTGGCGTAGAATCTTTGACTGCGGCGGATCTGCCCCATGAGCACAGGGTCGCTTAAAATATCCAGGGTCTCTTTTAACCGCTCGTACTCGGCGTAATTAACCAGTACCGCTGCCGGTTTCCCCTTGCGAGTAACGACGACCTCTTCCTCCCGTTCCTCTACTCCGGTAACCAGCTCAGGCAAGCGGGTTTTTACATCAGAAATGGGAAGTGTTTTTGCCACTGAAGGCTCCCGTCTAGTTGACCAAAAATCTGGTCTACAGAACTGTATCGCTTCGATGGGCTACTGTCAAGCTGTTGATCGATTGTCGATGGCTAGACAGAAGAAGTTGAAAGGCTGGTGGCAGGTCGGGACAAAGCGATTGCTGCGCGGCGCTGTGTTAGAGGAAGGATATCCGGCATCTGAGGCGGCGGTGTTCCCCGGGCGCCCTGCATGGAGTGCGACTTGGGCTTTACAGGGACGAAAGAAAGAGGCCGTTGACAGGTTGTAGCCAATTGGCTACAGTGGGATCGAAGTTATGCGGGAAGCCGTTCCGAGGAAAGTTGATACCTATGTGACACGGGATGGAAAGGATGTCTTTCAGGAATGGCTGGGCGGCCTGGCAGATCAGCGGGCAAGGGTGCTTATAGACAAGACAATCGCCAAGGTCCGGCTGGGTAATCTGGGACAACATAAATCTGTCGGGGAAGGCGTGCAGGAAATAGTTTTGGACTACGGGCCTGGCTATCGCATCTACTTCGGTGAACACGGAGCGACACTGGTGATTTTGCTTTGCGGAAGCACGAAAAAGAGGCAGGAAGAAGCGATCAAGCAAGCGAAGCGATACTGGAAGGATTGGAAGGAAAGGACAGGGAGATGAAAAAAAGACAAAAAAAGGTTTACCCGCCGAGTAAAGCCTACGAGGAAGGTTTGGATGAGCGCCTCAAAAATCCGGAATACGCGATCGGATATCTGAATGCCATCCTCGAAGAAAATGATCCAGACCTTCTGCTTTTGGGTCTTCGAGACGTCGCCCGCGCCTATGGCTTCACCCATATCTCTGAAGCTACGGGCCTCAATCGGGAGAGCCTTTATAAGGCGCTTTCCAAGGGCAGGCAACCAAGGATCGGGACCGTCATGGAGGTTTTGTCCGCGATGGGGTGCAGGATCAGGTTAGAGCCAGCCAAGAAAGCAAGACGCAAAGCAGCGTGACCCGCCCAAAGGCAGTGGAAGTGATGAGGGGGGAAAAGAGCAGGCTACTTTTTCCGAAAGTCTGAGCAAAAAACCAGCCTGTCCCCCTTTAATCCCCAAGCAAGCTGCGTAACTCTGTTCGGTCATGCTCCCCCACCAAGGGCTTGCGTTCTTACCTGGCCCGCCGTAGAGTTTAACTTAGTTAAACAGAAGGAGTGACTATGGGACGCAAGACAAGGGTTTTAGGGTTTTCCGTGGCACCGGACATCGCGGAGGAATATGAACAACTGGCGGAGCGCCAGAGAAAGACCAAGAGCGAGCTTTTTCGCCAGATGGTGGAGGCCTACAAGGCCAGGCTGGATGAGGAAGAGTTTTTCCGTCTACAGCGAAGGATGGCAAGCCGGGCCAGAAAGAGGGGAGTCTTCACGGAAAAGGAGGTCGAGCGACTAGTTTTTGAGGACCGCTGATGAAAGCGGTCTTCGACACCAATATCTTCATTTCCGCTTTCATAGTGCCTGGAAGCCAAGGGGAAAAGGCCTTTCTCCTGGCCCGCCAAAAACGTTTCGAACTCTTCACATCCGTTCCCATCCTGACCGAGACCGCAAACAAGCTTCGAGAGAAATTCGATCAGTCAGACGAAGACATCAAAGAAGCCCTGAAGATGATCAGCCGGGCTGCCGAGGTCCTTAAACCCTCGCTTAAACTGGATGTCCTTGAAGATATTCCCGACAACAGAATCCTCGAGTGTGGCGTTGAGGCCAAAGCCGACGTCATCGTGACCGGAGACCGGCATCTCCTTAAGCTAAAGAAATTCCAGGGGATCCCCATCGTTCGTCTGGCTGATTTCTTGAGAATGTTTCCCGGGGAGCCTCAGTGACCGCGGGCGATTAAGAAAGATAGGTTAGAGCCGGTCGCTGGTCAATTAACGCATCCCCCAGAAGCGATAAAAGTGGTGCACGGGGCTGTGGCCGGAGCCGATGGTGAAGCCCTTGCGGATCGCCTGGGTAATGTATCGCTTTGCTTGAAGGACCGCCTTTTCTATCGTTTCTCCTTTGGCCAAACTGGCCGCAATCGCAGCCGAAAAAGTTCAGCCGGTTCCGTGGGTGTGAGGGGTGCGAATCCGGGCGGCCTTGAGCGCGCGAAACTTCCTGCCATCGTAAAACAGATCCGTTGCCGGCCCTCTGCGATGCCCTCCCTTGACGACGACGCTTTTCGCTCCCATCCCGACGATGCGCCGGGCGGCCTCTTCAACATCTCTCCGGGTCGAGACCTTGATGCCGGTTAGCTCGCTGGCTTCGGGTAGGTTCGGCGTAACCGTCGCGGCGAGCGGCAGAAGCCTCGTGCGCAGGGCTTCGATGGCGTCCCGACGCAGAAGCAGGTCGCCGCTCTTGGCCACCATGACGGGATCGACGACGAGGTTTTCCAACCGGTGGGCTTTGATCTTTTCGGCGACGACCTCGATGATCGCGGCATTGGCGAGCATGCCGGTCTTCAGTGCGTTCGCGCCGATATCCTGGATCACTGCATCAATCTGCTCGCCGACCAGATCGGGAGGAAGCTCAAGCACCCGGGTCACCCCGACGGTGTTTTGCGCCGTGATCGCGGTGATGACAGAGGTTCCGTAGACCCCGAATGCGGCAAACGTTTTGAGGTCCGCCTGGATCCCCGCGCCGGCGCCCGAATCGGAACCCGCAATAGTCAGAGCCTTAGGAATGATCGCCACCGGGCTTACCCCGCACCAAGCTCGTGAACACTCCCAGCAGGGCAATGGCTGCCGCCAAGAAAAACGCATCTCTTGCCGCTGCTGAGGTCGCAGTCGCTTCACCAAGCCCCGTATACAGTGGGTATCTGGCGCTGAACACGGCCGTGGCGATGGCGACCCCCAGCATCATGCCCAATTGTCGTGCGATGCTTACCACCCCATTCGCCACACCCTGCACCTCCCGCGGAACAGAACCCAAAATGGCACTGCCGTTGGCAGAGCTAAAGAGCCCGAGACCCATTCCTGCCAGCATCAGCCTTGGCACGATATCCATCACCGAAGGCGCTGATCCCAGGCGGCTCATCAAATAGATGCCTCCAGAGAGGAGGCCCATTCCCACAGAGGTCGGTAAGCGCGGGCCAAACTTGTCGGAAAGCCATCCGCTAAAGGGCGCAAAGAACATCATCGTCACTGGCATGGCCGTAATCAGAGTGCCCGCGCTCGTCGCATCATAGCCCAGGCCGTTAACGAGGTAAAAGGGAACCAGGAAGATCGTAGCGCTGTATCCGGTGTAGTTGATCATTGCGCTGGAGGTTGCGGCCGAGAAAAAACGGCTCTTAAAAAGCCGCAGATCCAGCATGGGCTCGTGGCGGCTCAACTCTAAGATCACAAAAGCGGTCGCGGAAACGAGGGTAATCCCCAGAAGGGCTTCGCTACCGCCAGAAGGCCAATCCTGGCGCCGGCCGCCGCCGAGCAGAAGAAAGAAGGCAGCCAACCCTGCCATGAATGTCAAGGCGCCGCCGACATCGAAACCTTGGGTCGAGGGAGCACCCTCATCATTCGGTATGGCGACCAGGGCGATAGCTGCTGCCAACAGCCCGACGGGGACGTTGACCAGGAATACCCAGCGCCAGCCCAGGGTATCGGCCAGAACCCCGCCCACGCCGGGCCCTGCGCTGAGCCCGCAATAGACCATAAAGATTTGCGCGCTGAGCCCGCGCCCCCGGTGAGTGGCGGGCAAGGTCTTGGTGATGAGGGGAGTGCCAGAAGTCGTAATCATTCCGGATCCTACGGCTTGGACGGTACGGGCGGCGATCAGCCAAAGGACGCTCGGCGCAAGCGAGGAGAGCACGGATCCAATGATAAAGACCGCGAATCCTGTCAGGAAGAGACGCCGTTGGCCCATCATGTCGCCAAGGCGTCCAAAGGCCGGCAGCAAACCACTGCTGACGATTAGATAGACAAGCACCACCCACTGGATCGTGGGAAGGTCCACCTCAAGGGACCTGGCGACGAAGGGAAGAATGGCATTGAGAGCGCTTCCCTGCATCGAGGACATCAGAGAGCTAAGACCTACGGCAACTAACAGCAACCCGTGAGAGGCTGACAGCGCGGGCTCGTTGCTTCTACCTATCATGGCTCTCGATGGTCTGCCGTCCCGCCCCTTGTCCTCATTGCTTCGGCGAAGAGAGTTGCGCGGGCTTCCGATCTCTACCACGACTTCCCCGGCCGATACAAATTCCACCGGCTTCTCTTTTCTCCACAGAGCCCTTGAACTCCGCTGCAACCTGCGTCATATGTTGCTCAGACCGGGTTAACGGAGGAGTTTCGAAGTATGCCGCATGGCACTGTGGTTTCTCTGCACATCGCCGCATCGGCTAAGGCACCGGTGCTTTCGGTGACCGAAGTGCGCGCGGTACGCGGGAAAGGGCTGGAAGGGGATCGCTACTTTAGTGGATTAGGGACGTACTCCAATAACCCTGGGCTCGGACGCGAGGTTACGCTGGTTGAGATCGAGGCCATCGAAGCTCTGAAACGCGACTGCGACGTAGAGATTTCTCCAGGGGAAAGCCGGCGCAATATCGTAACCCGCGGCGTGCCGCTGAATCACCTCGTGGGACAGGAGTTTCGTGTCGGCGAGGTCACGCTGCGAGGCATTCGTCTCTGCGAGCCCTGCGTCCATTTAGAGGGGCTAACCCAAAAGGGTGTGCGCAGCGGCTTGATTCACCGCGGAGGGCTGAGGGCCGAGATTGTCAGCGAAGGCGCGATCCGCGTCGGAGATGAAATTTATTAGCTGAGATCGGCTCCGCCGTCGAGATATTTCCTCAGGTAACGCGCGGTGTAGGATTTGGCGCCATCCTGGATTACCTCGAGGGGAGGCCCGCAGGCAACCACGTACCCGCCCTCCTCACCGCCTTCCGGGCCCAGGTCGACGAGATAATCCGCTTCCTTGACGATCTCGAGGTTGTGCTCGATGGTGATCACGGTGTTCCCCATCTCCACGAGGCGGTGGAGGATCTGAATCAGCTTTTCCACGTCCGCGAAGTGAAGGCCGGTGGTCGGCTCGTCCAGGACGTAGAGGGTTTTCCCGTGTGATTCCTTTCCCAGCTCGTAGGCCAGCTTGATCCGCTGCGCCTCGCCTCCGGAGAGAGTATTGCTCGCTTGCCCGAGGGTGATATAGCCCATCCCGATATCGTCGAGGATCTCAAGCGGGCGCTGGATCTTTGGAAACGGGCGGAAAAACGGCACCGCCTCCTCGACCGTCATGCCCAGCACGTCGGCAATGTTTTTGCCGTTGAAGCGGATCGTGAGCGTCTCTTCATTGAAGCGCTCGCCGCCGCAGGCGTCGCAATCCACGAAGACATCCGGCAAGAAACTCATCTCCTTGCGGATCTTTCCCTGCCCGGCGCACTGCTCGCATCTCCCGCCGCGGACATTGAACGAAAAGCGACTGGGGGCGTAGCCGCGCAGCCGCGCCTCCGGGGTCATGGAGAAGATACGGCGGATCTCGTCGAGAAAGCCGACATAAGAAGCGGGGATGGAGCGGGGGGTCTTTCCGATCGGGCTCTGGTCCACCTCGACCACGCGCTCAAGCCGCTCCCAGCCCAGAATGTTCTCGTGGCGACCCGGCCTGCCGGCAAATTGTCCGAGCTTCATCTTGAGGCCTTTGTAGAGCACCTCCTTAACCAGGGTACTCTTTCCCGAACCCGAAATACCGGTCACGCAACTCCATGCCCCCAGGGGGAAGCGCACCTCGATGTTTTTTAGATTGTTCGCTTTAGCGCCGCGCAAGACCAGCCATGGGGCGTCGGCGAAAAGACGCGAAGGCCAGATTCGCTTGCGGCCGGCGCGAAGGAAGGCCCCGGTCAGAGAAACCGGGTTTTCCTGGATCTCGTCGGGAGTGCCGATCGCGACCACGCTGCCGCCGTGGAGTCCCGCACCCGGGCCGAGGTCGACGATTAAGTCGGCCGCCCGGATCGTGCTCTCGTCGTGCTCGACGATGAGGACGGTGTTGCCCGATTCCTCAAGCCGCCTGAGAGTGCCAAGGAGCATCCCGTTGTCCCGCGGATGGAGGCCGATCGTGGGCTCGTCGAGGATGTAACAGACCCCGCGCAGATTCGATCCAAGCTGGGCGGCAAGGCGAATGCGCTGGGCTTCGCCGCCGGAAAGGGTATCCGCCCGCCGATCGAGGGTCAGGTAGGGAAGGCCGACATCGGCAAGAAAGTCGAGGCGCTGCTGGATTTCCCTGAGCACCTTCTCCGTGATGGCGCGGTCCCGCTCCGCGCCGTTGGTTTGTCCCTCCAGGCTGGGAGAGCGGAAATATTCCTGTCCCTCTTTGACGGAGAGCGAGGTAACCTGCCAGATCGCCTGGCCGTCGACCTTGACGGCCTGCGCTCGGGGATTGAGCCTTCTACCCCGGCACGCCGGGCACGGAGACTCGGTCATGAGCTGCGAAAGCCAGTCGCTCAAATCCTCTTCGGTCTCATCCCAGAGACCCTTAAGATAGGGGATCAAGCCGACAAAGCCGCGGCCGCCGTAAAGCACGAGCTGCCGGTCTTGTTTGCTTAAGCGGGCAACGGGTTTGTCAATGTCGATCTGGCTCTCCTCTTTGAGGTCGCGCAGTAACCGCGCCAGGGCGCGCTTTAATTCCGGACGGTTTGCGGGCGTTAGGCCGGGCAGGGTCTCGGCCAACGGCCGTTGCGGATCCCCGATAATCAGGTCCGGATCCAACTCCAAATCGAATCCCATCCCGGCACACTGCGGACAGGCGCCCTGGCGGCTATTGAAGGAGAAAAGTCGCGGATCGAGGGATTCGTAACCGATGCCGCACTGAAGGCAGAAAAGCCGTTGGTTGTAGATCTGCTCTCCGGACGGCGAGAGGAGGTGGATCACGCCGTTACCGAGCCGTAGCCCTTGATCCACCATCGCTTCCACCTCCCTTCCTCCCACCTTTCCCTGACCGATCATGATATCGATGTCATGCTCCTGATAACGCTCCAGGCCGCCCGCGAGCCGTGCGGTCTTGAGGTCCACCATCTCGCCGTCCACTCGCGCCCGCCGGTAGCCGAGCCGTCGCGCCCCGGCGATGACGTCCTTGTGAAAGCCTTTGCGCCCCCTCACGATCGGGCTCAGAATCATCACGTCCTTGCCTCGATGGGCGCGGGCGATCCGGTCCAGGATCTGGCTTCGAGTGAGCGAACGAATCTGACGGCCGCACTGGACGCAGTGCTGCTTTCCCACCTTAGAGTAGAGGAGCCTGAGGTAGTGGTAGATCTCGGTGACCGTGGCCACGGTCGACTTCTTTCCGCCTTGGCTCAGGCGCTGCTCGATCGCCACCGTCGGCGGAATCCCCGAGAGGAGATCCACGTTGGGACGGGCCATGACCTTGATGAACTGGCGGGCGTACGTGGAAAGGCTATCGATGTAGCGCCTCTGCCCTTCCGCGTAAATGATGTCAAAGGCGAGAGTCGATTTCCCCGAGCCGCTCAAGCCGGTGATGACGACGAAGCGGTCTCGGGGAATGTCGAGATTGATGTTTTTGAGGTTGTGCTCCTTGGCCCCGACGATTCTGATTGCATTGTTGCCGTCCGTTCCCTTGATCTCTTCAACCCTTAAACCCTTCGGCAGGAGGGGAGAGAACGGGGAGGGGGCCTCTCGCTCCAGGTACGGCCTGAGGTAGCGGCCGGTATGGGAGGCGGTGACCTTCACGATCTCTTCGGGTGCTCCCACGGCGACGATTGTGCCGCCGCCATCTCCCCCCTCGGGTCCCAGATCGATGATGTGGTCCGCGCATTTCACCACTTCCATGTTGTGCTCGATGACCACAATGGAATGTCCCTGCTCGATCAGCTCATTGAAGGCCCAGAGAAGCCGCTCGATGTCGTGGAAGTGAAGACCGGTGGTGGGCTCGTCGAAAATGAACAGGGTGCCTGCCCTTCTCGCCTTGGCCATGTGGGCCGCGAGCTTTAACCGCTGCGACTCTCCTCCCGAAAGCGTGGTCAGCGGCTGGCCCAGCCGGATGTAATCCAGCCCGACCTGTCTGAGCGGACCGAGCCCGTAGACAATGTCGAAGGAGTCTCTGAAGAATTCCGGGGCCTCGGCGACCGTCAGGTCAAGGACCTGGCGAATATTTCGCCCGCGATAAGACACCTCGAGAATCTCTTCACGGAATCGGTTGCCGCGGCACTCCGGACAGGAGGTGTAGACATCGGAGAGAAACTGCATCTCGATTTTCTCAAACCCTTCGCCGCGGCAGGTTTCGCACCTTCCCCCTTCGACATTAAAGGAAAAAGTCGATGGGGTATAACCGCGCAGCCGGGAGAGATCGGTCGCCGCGAAGAGCCTCCGGACGGCGTCGAAGACCTTCATATAAGTTGCCGGGTTAGAGCGCGGCGTCGTTCCGATCGGTGATTGATCGACCAGGACGACATCCGAGACCCTGTCCGCGCCTTCCAGTCTCGCGCAGTGGACCAGAGCGGCGCCCGGGGATTCTTTGCGCTTTTTTAAATTGCGGTAGAGAACCTCCTCGACCAGGCTCGATTTTCCCGAGCCCGAAACACCGGTGATGCAAACAAAGAGCCCGAGTGGAATCTCCAAGTCCAGCGCTTTCAGGTTGTTGGCCGCCGCGCCCGCGATCTTCAGAACCCGCCCTGAAATCGGGCGGCGCTGTCGGGACGGGAACGGGATGGTTTTGCGCCGGGTCAGGTAAGCGGCGGTCAGAGAATCCCGGTTCTTGAGGAGGTCTTCGTAGGGACCGGCAAAAACGACCCGCCCCCCTTCCTCCCCCGCCTTCGGGCCGAGATCGATGATGAAATCGCTTTCCTTGATGATCTCGGGGTCGTGTTCCACCACAACCACAGTGTTGTGGTTGGACCTGAGACGGTGAAGGATCTCGACAAGACGGCGGCTGTCGCGAGGGTGAAGGCCGATCGACGGTTCGTCGAGCACGTAGAGCGTGTTGACGAGCGAGGAGCCGATCGCCGTGGTGAGGTCGACGCGCTCCAGCTCGCCACCAGAAAGCGTGCGAGATTGGCGGTCCAGGGTGAGGTATTCAAGCCCCACGCCGACGAGATAGCTAAGCCGGCGCCGGATCTCATCGAGAATCAGCGCGGCCACCTGGTCCATCGGCCCGGTGGGCTTAAGCTCGTGAAAGAACCGGTGGGCTTCGGCCACGCTCATCCCGCTGACCTCCGCGATGTTTTTGCCCTCGATGCGGAAGTAAAGAGCGTCGGGCTTGAGCCGTGTTGCCTTACAGTCCGGGCACAAAAGGTAGGTCCGGTAGCGCGAGAGAAAAACCCGGACGTGCATCCGGTAGCTCTTGCGCTCGAGACGGCGAAACCAGCCGCGCACGCCTCTGAAATCGCGGTCCCCGTCCATAATGACCCGCTGGTGTTTTTCGCTGAGGTCTCGGAAAGGCTTCTTAACCGGTATCCGCCTTCGCTCGCAGAACTCCATGAGCCTTTGGAATCTGCGCGGCTTGGTGATCCACGGCCTGATGGCGCCTTCGCTCAAGGACTTGGACGGGTCCGGAACGACCAGGTCCGGGTCGATGTCGATCACACGGCCAAATCCCCGGCACGTCTCGCACGCGCCCAGCGGACTGTTGAAGGAGAACAGGTTCGGCACGGGATCTTGATACGAAAGATCGCAATGCGGGCAGTGGAGACGGTCGCTAAAAGGCTCCCGGCGCCAGTTCTCCTGCGGGAAGAAGAGGTTGAGTTTTCCCTTGCCGAAGTGAAACGCCTGCTCCAGGGAATCCGTGATCCGCTTTCTCGCCTCCGGTTTGAAGCCGAAGCGGTCTACGACCACCTCGAGGCTTTCGTTTCTTTCCGGCGACTCCGCAATCTCTTCCAGGTCACGGATCGTTTGACGTAAAAACAGGCGATGAAAGCCGGCTCGCTGGAGCCCCGATTGGATCTCACTCCAGGGGAGCGAGCGGGCGTAGGCGAGCGGAAAGGTCAAAAGCATCGGCGTCCCGTCGGGCAGATCCGAAAGCTTTTTAAAAATCGTTTGCGGCGTGTCCCGCTCGACGACCCTGCCGCAGCCCTTGCAGTGAAGAACCGCGATCTTGGAAAAAAGCAGCTTCAGGTGGTCGTGAAGCTCGGTCATCGTCCCTACCGTGGAGCGGGAAGTTTTGACCGGCCGGTTTTGATCGATGGCGATGGTGGGCGGGATCCCTTCGATGCTCTCGACGTCGGGCTTGTCCATGCGGTCGAGAAATTGGCGGGCATAGGCGGAAAAACTCTCCACGTAGCGCCGCTGGCCCTCCGCGTACAGGATGTCGAAAGCGAGGGTGGATTTTCCCGAGCCGCTCACCCCGGTGATCAGCGTGAGAGCATTCAAGGGAATGGCGAGGTCGATGTTCTTGAGGTTATTCTGCTTCGCGCCCCGGATGCGGATCCATTCTTGGCTCATAATTCGTCCATCGTGCTCGTGCTCGGTTGTCGTGCTCGTTGACGAACACGAGCCACGAACACGAATAACGAGACTTTCATTGGAGGCGGTACCTCTCCGCCAAAATCCGGCGCAAGCGGGAGCCATAGATCAAATCGAAGGTTTCACCCTTGTCGGGGAAGAGCTCGAGGGCGCGCGCTTTGGCATCGGCGATGAGCTTCTGCGCCTGACTTAGAGTCAGGTCGGCCTGGCAGAGCAGCGCCGCGGTGAGGTCGACGATTCTTTTGAGCTTGCGGAGTCTCAGCTCCTCGGCAAGTAGTGCTTCCTTGTCCGGCTTCATAGTCGAACCTTTAATTTTTATCATATGGCGGTGGCGAGTCAAGGCAAACCGATTCCAAGTTTGCGGCACGAGCAAAGCCGCTGGGCTTTCCTCCCCTGTGCCTGTCTGTTAAGCTCGATCCGTGCGCCTGTCAGAGATTTTCTATTCGATTCAAGGCGAGGGAAGACTAGTTGGCACACCATCTATCTTCATCCGCACTTCGGGCTGCAACCTCCGCTGCGTGTGGTGCGACACCCCTTACACTTCGTGGCATCCGCAGGGCGAGGCGTGGGATCTGGCGGAGATTCTCGCTGAAGCAGAAAGGTATCCGGCTCGCCACGTGGTCATAACCGGGGGAGAACCTCTCCTCGATCCGGAGATCGAAGAGCTCACGGTTAGGCTCAAGGAAAAGGGCTACCACGTGACCATCGAGACGGCT
Source organism: Deltaproteobacteria bacterium (assembly GCA_016180805.1). Taxonomy (GTDB): domain Bacteria; phylum Desulfobacterota; class Binatia; order UBA9968; family UBA9968; genus 2-12-FULL-57-22. Next base: position 23,455 of record JACPAM010000104.1, read on the forward strand.
GCGACCCTCTTCAACCCGGTCGTCTGCGATCTTCTTTCGATGAGCCCCAAGCTTGCCAATTCCACACCCTGGAAGAGGGGCAAGGGCAGGTTTGCCCGCATGCATGAACAGCGTCGGCTAAACTTCGCCGTGATGCAACAGCTTATGGACCGTTACGACCACCAGTTTAAGTTTGTCGTGGAGCGAAGGCGCGATTTCGCCGAGATCGAGGAAGTGCTCAGCCGGCTCCAAGGAGTGGACCGATCGCGTGTGCTGGTCATGGCTCAAGCCAAATCAAAAAAGGCGCTGCGGGAGAAGGCCCCGTGGATCGTGGGGCTGTGTAAAAAACACCGATTTTCCTACACGCCGCGCCTCCACATCGAGCTTTACGGTAACCGCAGAGGCACGTAGCAGGACCGTGTCTTGCGGAAAACCCTTGGTCCACATATGATTACCGTTCAATCTGAGAAAGAAGGGGGAAGATTCCGTACGCGCCATGAATGTGAGAGCCACGCGATTAGAATCACGGCAAGATAGAGAAGCCGTCGCATGGGCGACGGAATTACGCCAAACTGAGAAGTGGTTTCGAAGCCCGCGATTCCGCCAACTCACGCGCCTTCACACACCGTATGACGTAGTCGCGCTACGCGGAAACGCGCAGGAAGATCATACGGTTGCCAAGCAGGCAGCGGCAAAGCTGTATGACACCTTGCAGCGATTGTTTAAGGAAAAAAAGCAAGAAATCACTTACGGCCCTTTTTCGCCGACGGGAGCGGTAAGAGCGGTGATGGAAGGGATCAGGATTCTCTATCTGGGCGGATGGGCGACTTCGGCGAAAGGTTCCGAGTCCGAAGATCCTGGTGCTGATTTAGCCAATTACGCCTTGGATCGCGTTCCTCAGGAAGGCGAGTCATGGGTGCGTGCGCTACTTCACCAGGACGAAGTTCAAAGATCCAATCGGATGCGAATGACCTCAGCGCAAAGAAAGAAGACCCCGGTCACTGATTTCATTCCGCCGCTCATTATTCCGGATGGAGATACGGGTCATGGGGGAGAGCATCATATTCGCAACCTTGTGAAAAAGTTCGTTGAAAGCAAAATTGGCGCCATCCATATAGAGGATCAAAGGCCGGGCTCCAAAGTGTGCGGACATCAGGGGCAAAAAGTCCTGGTCTCCACAGCGGAAATGATCTCAAGGCTCAATACGGCGAGACTCCAATTTGACATTATGGGTGTAGAAGGCGTTGTGGTTGCGCGAACCGATGCCAATGAAGCGACCGCCATCGATAGCGTTGATGACGAGCGGGATCACCGGTTTGTCTATGGGGCGACGAATCCGAATATCGTGCCTTTCAAGAATGTCAGCCTAGCCGTGATCAGGGGATTTTACGACCAAGGATTTAAAGAAATTAATGGACATCTGCTCTACAGGATTTCAGAGAAAGCTTATCGGGAAGCCGCGGAATGGCTGAGGCAAGAACGTCTTACCTCTCGTATTCATGAGGGGATCGCGAAAATCAACAAGGAGATGGCGTCTGGGGAGAAACTTCGCCGACAAGTACGACGTGGAGGAGGGGGTCAAAAGGTCGCTCGTGAAGAGTTCGCCGCGCTTGAGGTGTGGAGCAAAAAGGTCACGGAGGAAACAGTAGACAATATTTTGGCGGGGATCCGCCAGGCATGGGCTGGGAAGGCGGGTCTTAAAACATACGCCGACGCGGTTGTGCAGGTGATGCAGGCGCGAGTGCGAAACGGCGTAAAGTTGCCCATGACGACCGATCAGTGGAAAGCGTTCGCCAAGAATGTTTCCCATGACGAAGCTCGTGAGCAATCCAAGTCAATGGGAATTGATATCTTTTGGAGTTGGGACTTGCCTAGGACGCCGGAAGGTTTTTATCAGATTACAGGGGGCCGCGAAATGGCGGTTGCGAGGGGACTTGCATTGGCGCCCTTTGCTGATTTGCTTTGGCGGGAGACAGCGAACCCCGATCTCGAAGATGACAGAGCCTGGGCCGATGCCATTCATGGAGTTTTTCCCTACATGATGTTGGCTTACAATTTGTCGCCCTCTTGGAACTGGGACGCCTGGGGATTTACGGATGAGCAGATCCGTAAGTTTGCTCATGAGCTGGGGAAGATGGGATATGTCTTCAATTTTATTACGTACGCGGGTCATCAAACCGAGGCGTTGATGAACGGTCGCCTGGCACGAGCACTCAAGGAGGAAGGCGTGCTTGGGTTTGTCAGATTGATCCAACGGGCTCTCCGGCTTGCGAATGACCCAGCGCAGTATCCTCAAACATTTGTCGGGGGGCCTTGGGCGGATCGGTTTCTGCGGGCGGCTCGGGGGCCGTCTCTGACCACCTCGTCCATGGGCGGAAAGTCTACGGAAGGACAGCATAGAAAAGCGATAGAAGTGCCCACCAGTGAGCTCGAGAGGTGGCTCCGGATGTGGGCCCAGCATTGGAGCGAGCAGGGTCTATATGATAAGGGGGATTTGAGCGTTGAGCTCAAAGAACGATGGGCCGGGTCAGAGGAAATGATGTTAAATGTTTTTGATGAGGCGAGCGATAAGATCGCTGAGATCACATTTAGGGTCGATAAAGACAGGGAAGGGAGAAAATTTCTCGCCGTCAAGGATCAATATACGATTAAACGATTCCGCTCTCGGCGCTTGATGACGTTGATGCATTTTTTTCTCCTTCATCGTTATAAGACGGATCTGGTACACTACGTTACTCCAACAGATGACAACCGGGCGTCGGTTCGGTCCATGATACGTTACGGCGTTTTCAGAGAGGCCCGCACCGATGATCCGAACATCATCGCCATTGAAGTCAACACCGCTCGTGCGCAGAGAATTTTTGCCGGCGACGGGTCGCTAAAAAGGTTCATTGCACGGCCGTCTCAATGATTGGCATTTCCTGCTTTGATTTCAGCCACAACCAATCATAGTTTGTACCAAGGAGAAAACCCATGGCAAATGCAGTCGACGTAGGGGGACTAAAGGTGAAGGAGGCATTGTATCGTCTGGTGCAAAACGAGATTGCGCCCGGTACCGGCGTAGAGGCAGACGCCTTTTGGGCCTCCCTCGGCAAGATCGTTAACGATCTCGGCCCGAAGAATCGCGAACTTTTGGAAAAACGGCACTCTTTGGAGAAGCAAATTGACGCCTGGTATTTGGCGAGAAAAGGTCCCCGTATCGACATCGAGGCGTACAAGGCATTTCTAACCGAGATAGGGTATCTCGTTCCTGAAGGTAAGAATGTTCAAGTGTCCACGGCGAATGTGGACCGTGAAATAGCACAGGTGTCCGGCCCACAACTGGTGGTGCCACTGGATAATGCCCGTTATGCGCTGAACGCGGCCAATGCGCGATGGGGTAGCCTGTATGATGCTCTTTATGGCACGAATGTGATTCCAGAAGAAGACGGGGCGGAGAAAGGGGTCACCTATAACCCTGTGCGTGGTTCCAAGGTAATCGCCAAAACCGAGGCTTTCTTGGATGAAGTGGTTGGCCTTGAGCAGGGTCAGTTCTCCGATGTCAGAAAATTCTCGCTCAAAGATCATGAGGGCACAAAACAATTGGTTGCAACGCTTAGCGACGGTAGTGAGGTGGGATTAGCGGATCCCGGAAAGTTTGCCGGGTTTAATGTGAACGGGAGTGAGCTCAGCAGCATTTGGCTCAAAAACAATGGGTTGCACATAGAAATCCAAATTGATCGAGACCATCCTATTGGAAGGGCCCACCCCGCAGGGGTGAAAGACGTGCTGTTGGAGGCAGCCATCACGACCATCGAGGATTGTGAAGATTCGGTTGCGGCCGTAGATGCCGCCGACAAAACGAGAATCTACGACAACTGGAATGGCATCATGAAGGGGACGCTTGAAGCCACCTTTGAAAAGGACGGTCGGCGAATGACTCGACGGCTTCACCCCGACAAGACCTTCACAGCCCCGAACGGAGAAGCCATTACGCTGCCGGGCAGGAGCCTGCTGCTCGTCCGCAACGTGGGCATTCACATGTACACGGACGCCGTGACCACGGCAGACGGTCAAGAAATCCCGGAGGGGTTCCTCGATGCCATGATCACGACGCTGGCTGCCCTGCACGATCTGAAAAGAAATGGGAAATACATCAATAGTCGAACGGGTAGCATCTATATCGTAAAACCCAAATTGCACGGCCCACACGAGGTGGCAGCGACGGCAGCTTTGTTCGAAAGGGTAGAGGATGCGCTCGGCCTTAAGAGGAACACGCTGAAGATTGGCATTATGGACGAGGAACGCCGGCTCACGGTTAACCTGAAAGAAGCCATACGCGTGGCAAGAGAGCGAGTCGTATTTATCAATACCGGCTTCCTTGATCGTACGGGCGATGAGATCCACACCAGCATGGAACTCGGCCCCATGCTGCCCAAGATGGAAATCAAAAACCAGCCGTGGATAAACGCTTATGAGGATTGGAACGTGGATATCGGCATTGAGACCGGGCTCGTTGGAAGGGCCCAGATCGGCAAAGGGATGTGGACGATGCCTGACGAGATGCGAAAGATGGTAGAAACGAAGATCGCGCATCCCGAAGCTGGTGCGAATACGGCCTGGGTACCGTCACCAACAGCCGCTACGCTCCATGCCCTGCATTATCATAAGGTGAATGTGGCAAAAAGGCAGGCAGAGCTTGCTCGCAGGAGCCGCGCCAGTCTGGAGGCCATCCTCACGCCGCCGCTATTAGATAGGACATTGACACCGGAGGAGATCCAACGGGAGCTAGATAACAATGCCCAGGGGATACTCGGCTATGTGGTGCGCTGGGTCGAGCAGGGAATCGGCTGTTCGAAGGTCCCGGACATCAGTGATGTCGGCTTGATGGAAGATCGGGCTACGCTCAGGATATCCAGCCAACACATCGCCAACTGGCTCCATCACGGAATCGTGAGCGCCGAGCAGGTAACAGAAACGTTTCAAAGAATGGCTGCGGTTGTCGACCGGCAGAATAAAGGGGATCCGAACTACCGAAACATGGCGCCCCAATTTGGCAAAAGCTTCGCCTTTCAGGCGGCGCTGGATCTCGTCTTCAAGGGGAGAACGGCAGAGAACGGCTATACCGAACCCGTGCTTCACGCCCGCCGCCGACATGTCAAAGCGGCATAATCCACAAAATTCTTCCGGCATCTTGGTTCTGGCTCAAAAGGAAGGGGGGGAATCGGACATGGCTGCGACACGGGAGAAGCCTTGCCTGATCCTGTGGGGAGCCGGCACTGCGCGCACGCTGCGAGCGCACTGGATACTCCACGAACTAGGGCTTACGTACGAGAGGCGCCCGATCGGATCACGCACCGGCGAGACGCAGACAGCGGAGTTCACCAGGATCAACCCAAGACAGAAGATCCCCCTCCTGCAAGACGGGGA
>JACPAM010000105.1:0-19004 GCA_016180805.1 Deltaproteobacteria bacterium
ATCATCAAGGGACGCGGTTACCGTCATGAGGCGCTGGAGCAGATGAGGCCTGAGGATCAGATGGTCATCGATCTCGACTGCAACATTGTCTCCGCTCCTAAGGGCATTGCTCCTCCCGGAGAGATCAAACTTTACACCCACGTCTACAAGACCCGGCCTGAGGTGGGCGGGATCGTTCACGCCCACCCAAGATTCGCTACCGTCATGAGCGTCGTCAAAACGCCCATGTCCGTCGTCTGCCACGAGGGGGCGTACATTACACTGCAGGGTGTTCCTGTCTTCGACGATATGAACCTTGTCTCCACGGATGAGACCGGCTCCGGGATGGCGGCGCTCTTGGGTTCCAGGTCCGCGTTGCTGCTCAAGGCCCACGGGGCCGTGACCGTGGGGCGAAGCGTCGAGCAGGCGACCGTCAACATGATCGATCTCGAGGAGCAGGCGAGGATGAACTTTTACTGTCTCTCCGCCGGAGGTTCTGACTTTCCCAGGGTCGCGGCGAGAGAGGTGGAAGCCTTCGTTACGTTCCGCCGGGAGAAGCTGCACGAGCTTCCCTGGCTAAAAAAATACGGTTTCGCGCAGCTTCTAGAAGAGTCTGCCTGGACCTGGAAATATTGGAGCCACAAGCTGACGACGAAGGGGAAGCGCGCTTAGGAACTTTTTTTTCGGCTAGGAGCTAGCGCCCTCTTCTCTCCCTCAGGACTTCGTCGAGCTGTGTGTAGTCGAGAAGGGCCTTGCTGCTCGCCCTCTGCTGGATCTGATTGTTTTCGTAGGCCACGTTCAGAAATTCCTGGACATCCTCAAAGCTCATCCTTCCGTTCTCGGCCAGGGTCGGAAGCACGAGAGCGTAGGCCCCTTCGGCGAATTTCGGGCTGAGCTTCCATTTCTGCTGGATGTACAGTGTCCCTTTTTTCCTGTCGCTCTCGATGAGGCTCATGGAATCGAGCATGACCCCTATGAGCCTTTTTATTAGCAGGGGCTCTTTCTGGAGCTTAGCCTGGTGGATTGTGAGACCGCTCGGCGGAAAGTTGACTTGCGCCTCCTGCGTCGAGGAGAGCTGGTGAAAGCCCTTTTGCGTCATGGTCAGATTGTGGGGGATGGACAGGACGGCGGCGCTCACGGCCCCGGCGCTTAGAGCGACAAGGCTGTTGGAAACCGAGCCGGTCTGAAAGTAGGAAATGAGATCCGGATTGACCCCTTTTCTCTGGATCATGGTCTTGGCCGAGATATGCTGGAGCGCACCTATGGTGTCGACCGCGACTTTTTTCCCTGCAAGCTCCTCTACCTTGGTTATCTTGGGCTCGGAGACGAGGTAGAAGAGCGGGGTCTTTACCGCGAACATCACTCCCTTGAGGGGTAGCCCCTTCACAGCCGCGAACAGAGCCGGGCTTATGGCGCCTCCGAAATCGAGATCCCCGGACGCAAGGGCTGCCACCTGCAAGGGGCCCGCCATCTGCACGAGATCGACATCGAGATTGTACTTCTGAAAAAGGCCCGCTTCTTTGGCGAAGAGATGGGGCAGGAAACTTAGGCTGAAAGCCGAGTAGCCAAGACGGATCTTTCTGGTTTCTTGCGCCTCCGAGTCTGCGAGAGAGAGCTGAAAGCAGAAAAAGGCCACCCAATAGATAACCATCGTCCAGTGGAACCGGCGGCGCCAAAGGCTTAACCTCTTCCGGTGTTTCATCGTTGCCACTCTCCTTTCGCGACCCGGACCGGAGTATAAGCCTCGCCAGAGAACCAAATCAAGCCGCGACTGAGCCCTGGGCTTGAATGTTCGAAAGTTGTAACGACAGGAAATTCTTTTTGGGAGTGAGCCGCCAAGAATTCGAGAACCATTCAGGTAAGACTGGACATCTGCTCCAAATCGGGGTAATCACGGTTTTAGATTGGCTGGCTGCAGGAGGAGGAAAGTCCTAAACCAGAGGGAGGTAGCAAGTCATGTTGAAAATCTTCGGGTGGGTAGCGGTGTCGCTGATGTCGGCCTTGCTCTTTGAGGCGAGCGCAACGGCGCAGTCGCTGGAGGTAAAGCGATACAATTACGCTGAATGGACCAAGGGCCGCTTCACCGAGGTGGTGACGGTCACGGGGCCCGGCAAGACGATCTACCTCGCCGGCGTCGGTGCCGAGGACGAGAATGCGCCGCAGGGCACGATCCGCTATCTGGGCAACCCCTACCAGCAGTGCAAGTACGCCTACGACAAGATGAAGCGCCATCTGGCCAAGCACGGCGGGACGCTCGCCGACGTCGTGAAGCAGGTGGTCTATGTCACTGACGTTCGATACCAGGCCGATGTCGCCAAATGCCGGCGCGAGGAATACGGCCCAGGCGGGCCGATCCCCGCCAACACGTTCCTAGTCATCTCCGGCCTCGCCATTCCCGGGATGCTGCTCGAAATCGACATCACGGCCGTGGTGCCGAAGTAACGCGCGCTGGGCAATTTCCACGTCTTTAACGAGAAGTTTGAAGCGCCCGGTCTGCCGTAAGCTATTCCAGAGCGCTTAGGCAAGCTCAGCCCGCGCTGGTAAGCGATCGGTCTGAAGCGGCGGTTGGGCCTAAAAATTCAGGATGTCGCCTTTTCTCTCCCCGAGGAGGGGGCGCAACTCGCGCACGTCGTCCAGCTCTTCCAGGGTGTTCACGCTCCGGATGATCTGCTCTGTCCGCTCCGTACCCAGTACCGGCGCCATCAAGAGCCGCGCCTTTGCGTTCACCCCCTCCGTATCGAGGGGGTTTTCCTTCGTCCCGGGGGCGTGGCGGGTAAAGCGGCTCACGCTCCGCCCATCCCGCAGCGTCACTTCGACCAAGCCGCTGCGTGGCGCGGCGGGATCCATAAGCGCTCGATCAGCCACTAGTTGAACCCGTTCCTTCACGGCCCGTACTTCCTGGTCTGACATGCGCTCATAAGAGTGGCTGTCCGAGAAAGAGACGGTGCCATCCACCAAAGCGACCGCGATGATGTGCTGGCAGTTGACATCCGGCATGGAGCGGTTATCGACGATGCGAGCGCCATCCTCCGGGAGCCTGACGACGATCCGCTCCACGTTGTTCACGGTGAGCCCGTGCTCCCGGCGCAGCCTCAAGAATGCGTCCAAGGGGGCCTGGATCGGGTAGCCTACGGAGAAGGGCTTGATCGCGGTCTCGGTGACAAAAAAGCGGCTCCCCAGTCCCGTCACCATTTTCTCCGGCTTTGGTTCCGTGGAGAAGGCTTCGAGCGCGTTGTGCTCGCCGTCCAGGACGTCCCATACACCGGTAAATCCTGTCTGGGCCATAAGCGCCGCGGTAACGCCGTTACGGGCGCCCATACCAGCGAAGTCGAACGCCTTTTCGACGTGCTCGCTATCCCGGACCCAGCTCCACACGCCGGAGACCTGCTGGGCGGCATAAGAAAGCGCATAGCGCATCCCCTTTTCATCCAAGCGGGCCAAAGAGGCCGCGGCCGCCGCGCTGCCGAAAGTGGAGCTCAAGCCTTCGGCGCTGCGGTGCGTGGCGCGCACCAAGTCCGGTCCGAGGGCCAGGAGAAAGCGACAGCAGAGATCGTAGCCAAGCGTCACCGCCCTGATCAGCTCCATTCCCGATCTACCCTCGCGCTCGGCCATGGCGAGGGCCGCGGGCACCACGGCACAACCGGGATGCGCCTTTGTGACCGGCTCAAAGTCATCGGTTTCGTCGGCGTGGGCGAACATCCCGTTGGCCAGAGCCGCGTTTACAGCAGAGGTTCTGATGTCTGTGGTGAGGATGGTGGCCTCGGCGACGCCGCCTTGTTCCCGCACATACCGGATCGCGATCTCTCCGGGCTTTAGATGGGCTCCTGAAACCATCGCGCCCAGCGTGTCCAGGATGCGATGCTTGGCTTCCCGCGCCACCTCGGGCCGAAGGCTCTGGTCCCAGGCCCCCGCCATGTAGCCCGCCAATCGGCCTGTGATATCAGTCGCAGCCATCTAAACTCGATGCGTCAACCAGAATCATGCGCTCCGGCCGGGCCGCGGGGACTGCGGTTACTCGGTCCGCTGGACTACGAACCCTTCTTGAGAGGCACCTTGCGTGATCTCGTCGCATTTGAGAGCCTGTCAGTGCGTGTCGAAGACTGCCTGGTACTGGGCGAGCTTGGTATCGACGGCGTCGCGCTCCGCCTTTGTGGGGTTGTCCGGGTCGGCCGCCGGCGGGAGGCTTCCGAACTTCATAAGACAGGCCATAAGCAAGAGTCGCGCTTTCGTAGCGGTCAGATTGCTGCCTCCGATCGATAGCGGATTACGTTTCGGGTCCACCGGTCCTTCGGCGTTGCCTCGTCCCACGCGGACAAGCGGCATGCCGCTGAATACGGCTCGTCTTAGGGCTGCGTCGACGGAGTTGCTCATTGTCCCGAATGGCGCTGCCCCTTCGGCTATGAAGCCGGCGAGCGGCGCGTCGCGCAGATTTTTCTCGATGCGTGCGAGAATGTCTACCTCCGCGGCCGCGCTGCCGGACTCGTCTTCCGGGAGATAGCGGGCGTGCTTTACGATCGTGACTTTCGGAATCGCGGTCGGAAGCAGGCTGCCCCCTTCGCCTTTGATGCGAACGGTAACCGTGCGGATCGTGCCGCCGTCTTTTCGCGTCCCTTCCACCGACTCGGGGAGGCGGGTAAGGTTCACCTCCGAGCTATGGGTGTGCAGCTTTACCGGCCTGAAGGTTAAGGCGGCCGGGCCCGGCTGCCCCATGGTTCCGATAATCCCGCCATGCCCTCCCGTGGCCACGTAGCCGCCGGGACGGGCATCGCCCTTCTGGACATCGCGCGCGGTGAAGATCTGCTCATCTTGGATGACCACGGCGCCGATGGTATCGCGGCCGCTCCCATCCGCCCAGATTCGCGAGACGATATAATCGACGGAATCGATGATGTTACGGTCACCGTCGTTGCTGACGGCGCCGTGAGCCCGCTGCGAGGCGTTGCCGGCGATGGGAATGGTGGTGTCGATGAGAAGATTCAGCCAGTAGCTCGTCTCTTCCACGAAAGGGCTTCCTTCGAGCCAGATCGCGCCGGCATAGGGTCCGCGCTTGAGAGCCTGCTGGACGACGTTCGTGAGCCTGGCGAGCATGGCCATCGGGGGCTCCCGTCTAAGATATCCTGGCCGGTAGGGGAAGAAATCCTTTCCTAGCTTCTCCGGGAGGATGTCGCCCTGTCCCATATCGGTCCGCTCGGCTTCCGAGAGACCCTTCGTATAGCCTCCGGAAGGAGCGGCTCGAAAGAAGTCGAATTCCGCCTTGGAGGAGAGAAGGCAGGTCACTCCCTCATCATTGATCCCTAAGCGATCGATCTCTTCGAACAGGCGGGAGGGATCGGGGAAAAAGGGCTGGCGGCACTGCTCTGACGGAGCGTTGGGATCGGTGCCGTCTCCCTCCCAGGCTTGACCACTTGCCTGCCGAGCCATGTAGGGCAGGGGATAGAGGCCATCCTCCGGCCGCACCGTGACTTCATAGACCGGAACGTCGTTAGGGCCGCGGCGCTCCTTGTGAAAGTTTCCGGCCGGATCGATGTAGCCGTCCGGAGGAGCGTAAAGCTCCGCCGCGTCCTGCTCGAGCGGATGGGCGCTAAACTGCTTGATGTAAATGGTGACGGGCGCGGCCAGCCGCTGCGCCCGAAGGGCGTCGAAGCGCATCAGGCTTCCGTCCGGATTCGTGCGCGGCGGCAGGCCGTATTTTTCCCTGGCCTTGTTGCTCGTCACCAGCGGCTCGGTATTCTGAATCGTCGCCGTCGGGCCGGAGAAAACCGCGATCTTGGGTTTGGCCATGGATCCTGCTCCTTCTTAACTGCGGTCCTGGCCCTGCGTCCCAAACGGGATCAGGGCGTCGCGGCCGCGTCGATAGTTTCTTTGGGTTTGGCTCGGCTCCCGGTTGATGAGCGATCGGTGATACAGGGGATGGCGGAGGCTTCTGACCTCGTGCTCAAGCTCGAAAAGCCTCTGGCCGGTCTTCGGGTCGACAATGTCTTTGAAGCGAAACTGATGGTTACGGACGTGTTCGGTGACGAGATCGCGGTGTTTCAGGAAGCCATAAGAGCCGGAAAAATTCGCAACATAGACCGCGATGTGATGACCGTCATAAGCGGGGATCTCCTTATCGACCTCTCGAAAGAGAAGCCATTGGTTGCTCCCGGTGGCAACCCGCGCTGCCTCCTTGCCGCTTTCATCGCCCAGCGTGGCAGGTGTACCCATTACCTCTTCATAGAAGCGGGCGATGCCCGCCGCCGAGCCAGGGCGAACCCAGAACTCAACGTAAGGCATGCCAAGGATCATGTCGCCAAAGCGCGCCTGCGGGGCGTAACAGTGAAAGCGATTGCCCCATGGGCAGGTTACGGCCACGTAGTCTTTCTCTGGCGTCCACGCGAAGCGAGTGTCTTTCAGTCGGTCGCTGATCGCTTTCAGACGCACCTCCAGCGGTTCGAGGTCCGGGAGGACCACACCGATATGGCCGGGGACGACCTGGGGTTCTCCCGTCGGTAGGTGAAACTGTTGCTCACCAAGGTTGATCCACATGTTGTCCACCCCGACGGTGAGGTACGGGTCGCGCGTGAGTCCCATTCCGACGACGTAGAAGAGCGTGGCTTTCGCCTGATCAGGGATGCGAACGTTGAGATGCTCGAGGGCGACGATGTTCCCCACGTCCTCTTCAATATAATTGCGCGTCTCGTTCATCGGGCTCCTCTTTTCCTTCAGAGGTAAGGGCTATTCCCGCTGGTAGGGGATCTGTTTGGGGCCGTAGCCGGGCCAGCATTTCAAGGCCCATTATTAGTCCGACCCAAGGGCAGGCGTCAAGACGGCAAATCGAAAATAGAAAATGGAAACTGGATATCGATTGACTATTGACGAATAACGATTGACGAGGTTGGGCTTGGGTGTGGCGGGATCACGTGCCGATCGACCAGGAGGTGAGGTAGGCTTCCTGCTCTTTGGTGAGGTGATCGATCCGGATTCCCATGCTGGCGAGCTTTAATCGGGCCACCCAATCCTCGACCTCTTTCGGAACCTCGTAGACCTGAGGTTTGAGATGTCCCCGCTGCTTGGCGGCCCATTCCGAGGCGAGCGCCTGGGTCGCGAAGCTCATATCCATCACGGAAGCCGGATGGCCCTCTGCGGCGGTGAGATTGATGAGCCTTCCCTCGCCCAAGAGATAGATCCGTTTCCCTCCGGGCAGGGTATAGGCATCCACGTAGTTGCGGACGTTTTTTTGTACCTTTATCGCCATTCGATTTAACGCCTTGAGATCGATCTCGACGTCAAAGTGGCCGGAGTTGCATAGGATGGCGCCGTCTTTGAGCAGCTTCAGATGCTGTTCGCCGATCACGTGCATGTCCCCGGTGAGAGTGATGAACAGGTCGCCAACTTTCGCGGCCTCTTTCATCGACATGACCTCAAAGCCGTCCATCGCCGCTTCGAGGGCGCGGATCGGGTCGACCTCGGTCACGATCACTTTGGCTCCCATGCCGCGCGCACGTGACGCGACTCCCTTTCCGCACCAGCCGTAGCCGGCCACGACGACTCTTTTTCCGGCGAGCAGGACGTCCGTTGCCCGGATGATGCCGTCGATCGTCGATTGCCCGGTGCCGTAGCGATTGTCGAAGAGGTGCTTCGTGTCGGCGTCGTTCACCGCGATCACCGGGATGCGGAGCTTTCCCTCTCCGGCCAGAGCCCGAAGCCGGATCACTCCCGTGGTGGTCTCCTCCATGCTGGCGACGAGGTTGCCCGCCAGATGAGAGTATTCTTTGTGGAGCAGCGAGACCAGATCCGCTCCATCATCCATCGTGATGACCGGCTTGTGGTCGAGCGCGGCGCGAAGATGGCGGTAGTAGGTCTTGTGATCTTCGCCCTTGATGGCGAAGACCGCGATCCCCTCGTATTTCACGAGCGCGGCAGCGACATCGTCCTGGGTGGAGAGCGGGTTGGAAGCGCACAGCACCACCTCGGCGCCGCCTCCCTTGAGTGTCTTGACCAGATTGGCGGTCTCGGCCGTAACGTGAAGGCAGGCGGAGAGGCGCATGCCCCGGAGCGGCTTTTCTTTCCCAAAGCGCTCGCGCACTCGCCTGAGCACGGGCATGTCCTGATCGGCCCAAAGAACGCGCTTTTGCCCCTGCGACGCGAGTGCGATGTCGCGGATATCGTAATTTTTCTCAGCCATGGCTAGGAAAGGCTCAATTCAAAATGCAAAGTGCAAATTGAAAAATGAAAATTTTGCATTCTGCGTTTTGCAATTTACATTTTGCATCGTGTGGGGTCGTCTAGGCCTTGGCCGCGGCGCGTCGGAGGTCTTCGACCCGGTCGGATTTCTCCCAGGTGAAGCAGCCGTTCTCGGCGGCGCGCCCGAAATGGCCGTAGGAGGCAGTCGGGCGATAGATGGGCCGTTTTAAATCGAGGGTTTCAATGATGCTTTTTGGCCTTAGATCGAAAGTCTCACGGACGATGCGCGCCAGCGCTGTTTCGGAAATCGCGCCGGTGCCGAAGGTATCCACCGCAATCGAAACGGGCTGGGCAACGCCGATGACATAGGCGAGCTGCACCTCGCATTTGCGGGCGAGTTTGGCGGCGACGATGTTTTTGGCGATATAGCGGGCCATGTAGGCTGCGCTGCGGTCGACCTTGGTCGGGTCTTTGCCAGAGAAGGCGCCGCCGCCATGGCGCCCCATGCCGCCGTAGGTGTCGACGATGATCTTGCGCCCGGTAAGGCCGCAATCGCCTTGAGGCCCTCCGACCACGAAGCGCCCCGTCGGGTTCACATGGTAAACCGTGTCCTTGTCGAGATACTCGCGCGGGATGACCGCGCGCATCACGCCGTCGATGATCGTCTCTCTGAGCTTATTATACTCAACGTCCGGAGAATGCTGGGTCGAGATCACCGCGCTCTGGACCCGCACGGGCCTTCCGTCTCGATATTCCACGGTGACTTGGGACTTGCTGTCGGGGCGGATGAACGGGGCCTCGCCGCCTTTGCGGATTTTCGCCAGATACTTAACCAGGCTGTGGGCCATCTGGATCGGCAGCGGCATGAGCTCCGGAGTCTCATCGCAGGCAAAGCCGAACATCATGCCTTGATCCCCAGCCCCCTGCTCCCTGCCCTCGGTCTCGGTCACGCCCATGGAGATGTCCGGTGATTGTCGCTCGACCGCCGTGATGATGGCGCAGGTATTGCCGTCGAAGCCGATCGCGGAGTCGGTATACCCGATCCCGCGCACCACGTCGCGGGCGATTTCGTTGTAGCTCACGCGCGCCTGGCTGCTAATCTCGCCTGCAATCACGATCATGCCCGTCTTGGCCAGGGCCTCGCACGCCACCCGGCTATCCGGGTCTTCTTTCAGATGGGCGTCTAAGATGGCGTCAGAGATCTGATCGCACATCTTGTCCGGGTGCCCTTCGGAGACGGACTCTGAAGTGAAAAGAAAATCGTTCGCGGCCATTTACCTCACCTCCGAGGCGCTCGGCCCCAGAATGGAATTCTATTTCTATACCGGATAAGCCGGAGGGAATCAACCCCGATCCTAACCTCATTACAATGAAAGCAATGAGTTATCCCGGAGTAACGAAGATCTCAGAAAGGGGGTTAGGATCGGGGTGAAGGTCATTCGCTTTCATAGAACTTTTTTTCCACGAGCTTCTCGATCGCCCGCAGCGCCTCCTCCGCATCCTTTCCTTTTGCCTCGACCTGGATCTTGCTCCCCTTGGTGGCAGCCAAGGTGAGCACGCCCATGATGCTGCGGCCGTCAACCACGTGGCCGTCTTTGGCAATGCTGACCGCGGCAGAGAAGCGATTGACCGTCTGGACGAGCAGCGCGGCGGCGCGGGCATGCAAACCGAGCTTGTTCTTGATCTCGAGCTTCTTGACCACGTTGCCCTTTCTCTATTTGTCGATGTCTCTGTGCTTGATGTGAATCCGGAACCGTTCGCCGTCGAGTCTCTTTTTCAGCTCTTCGACCAGGACGACCGAGCGGTGTTTTCCGCCGGTGCAGCCCAGCGCGATGGTGAGCGTGCTCTTCCCCTCGCGCACGTATTGCGGCAGGATGAATTCGAGCAGGGAGTACAGGCGATCCAAAAAGGTCAGGGTCTCGTCCCGCTTCATCACGAATTCTCTAACCTCGGGCTCGAGACCGCTCTTGGCTCTGAGCTCGTTCACGAAAAACGGATTGGGCAAAAAGCGCACGTCGAGGATGATGTCCGTGTCGTGCGGGATGCCGTACTTGTAGCCAAAGGAGGCGAGGAACAGACTCATCCGGTGCGGGCTCACGAGATGGTTGCAGTGGTGCTCGATCTCTTTTTTGAGATCATGGACGGTGAAATGGCTGGTGTCGACGACCTTGTCGGCGACCGCGCGCATCCCTTCGAGGGCTTTGCGTTCCCGCGCGATGCCGTCTTGGACAGAGCCCTCGTCTGCGAGTGGATGGGGGCGGCGGGTCTCGCTGAAACGGCTGAGCAGCACCTCGTCTGCGGCATCCAAAAACAGCACCTCGACCCGATGCCCGGCTGTGCGCAACCCGGCGAGGGCTTCGGGCCACGACTGGAAAAAGCGCCCTTCGCGCAGATCGATTCCCAGGCCGATGCGCTGGATTCCCTCCCCGTAGCCTTGGCAGATCTCGATGAATTTGGGGATCAGGACCACCGGCAGGTTGTCGATACAGAAGAAGCCGTTGTCCTCGAGCGCCCGGATGGCCACGCTCTTACCGGAACCGGAAAGTCCGGTGATGACCACAATGTCGAGACCATCCGCCATAAACGTCAGGTTGAAGGTGCCAGCGATCAGCAGCCAGCCGGAGCCAGACAGCCGAGAGCCGACCGCTCATAGCCGACGGCTCATTTAGAACTTATCGTCTTCCTCCCGGATGGCGGTGAAAATCTGCTCTTGGGTTTTGCCTCCCATCAACCGGGCGCGAAAGGCGGTATCCTTGAGCAGGCGAGAGATCCGCGCCAGCGCTTTCAGGTGATCCGCTGCCGAGTTTTCCGGCGCGACGAGGACGAAAAAGAGGTAGGTCAAACCGCCATCCAAAGAATCGAAGTCCACCCCGCCGGGGCTGCGGGCGAAAGCCCCAGCGATGCGCTCGACTCCGGCCATCTTCCCGTGGGGAATCGCGACTCCCTCGCCGATGGCGGTGCTGCTGATCTTTTCCCGGTCGAGCAGGACCCGGAACAGCCGGTCGGCGTTCATCGACTCCATGTGAGTGGCCATCCACTCCGCCATCTCTCTGAGCACCGCGTGCTTGTCTCTGCCCCGAAGTTCGGGGATGACCATGCCGGGCGCCAGGAAGTCCGTAATCTTCACCGCTTGACCTTTCTGCGTCGCAGCCTGGCCTTGGCCTTGTATTTCCTGACCTGCTGCTCGATCTTGTCCAGGACCAGGTCGATGGCCGAGTAGAGGTCGGAGGTCTGTTCGCGGCCGTGGATGGTCAGTTGGCGGGCTTGGAGCGTGACCTCGGCGAGCTGTCGGTCCCTGGAGTCCACGGACAGGACCACATGGGCTTCCGGAGGGCGGTAAAAGTACTTGCCGATTTTAAGCAGTTTCTGTTCCGCATATTGCTTGAGCGCCTCGGTCGGTTGGGTATGGCGAAAGGTTACGGAAACTTTTACGTCCGTCATGGCTCTCCTCCCGTTGGACCCGCTTATTTTCGCACATAGCGCTGGCGTCGTTTGGAAGAGGGAAGAATTCCCATGGCCTCCCGGTACTTGGCCACGGTCCGCCGGGCGATGTCGATTGCCTCCTTGCCAAGCAAGGCCGCGATGTATTGGTCGCTGTGGGGCTTTCGCGGATCTTCGCTGGAGATGATGCCGCGGATCTTTTCCTTCACGGTTTCCGAGGCGACATCTTCCCCGTTGCCGGCTTTCAGGCCGCTTTGGAAGAAAAATTTCAGCTCGAAAAGCCCCTGGGGTGTGTGGACGTACTTGTTTGCCGTTGCCCGGCTGACGGTCGACTCGTGCATGCCGATGTCCTCGGCCACATCCCTGAGGACCATCGGTCTTAGTTGGCTTACCCCGTGTTCCAGAAACTCGCTCTGAAACTTGAAGATGCTGTGCGTGACCCGGAAAAGGGTTTGTTGTCGTTGATGGATGCTTTTAATCAGCCACGCCGCCGCTCGCATTTTTTCTTGCAGGTATTGTCTGGCCTCGCCCTCGGCGTCGCCCTCCTGGGCCGATAGACGACGGTACAGCGGACTCACGCGCAGGCGCGGGATTCCCTCGTCGTTCAGGAACACCTCATACTTGTCGCCGACCTTTTCGACGCATACGTCCGGAATGATGGCGCGGACCTCTTCCTGGTCGAAGCCCTGGGCCGGCTTGGGCTGCAGCGACGCGATCACCTGGGCTGCCTGGTCGATCTCTTCCACGGAAACCCCAAGCTCCCGGGCGAGCTTCTCGTAGCGTTTCGTTTCCAACTGCGCCAGATGATCGGAAACCAGGCGGGCTGCCAGGCTATCCGTGAGGCCGAGGCTTCGGAGCTGGATCAGCAGGCACTCGCGCAGATCCCGGGCCGCGACGCCGATAGGATCGAACATTTGGATCTGCTTGAGCACTCCTTCGGCCTGCTCGGTCCCGGCGTCGGTCGCTTGGCAGATCTCTTCCAGGGAAACCTCGAGATACCCGTTTTCGTCCAAATTGCCGATGATATAGGAACCGATTGCCTTTTCGTCGTCCGTCAGCTTCGACAGGCGGAGCTGCCAGATCAGATGATCTTCCAGCGAGGTCTTTTTGCTGAGAGTGTTTTCCAGCGACGGCGGACCGTCATCTTCGTCGCGGGAAGCCTCCGCGGTCAGCGAGCCGTGGATCGAGTTGGAATGGGACTCGATGTACTCTTGCCAGTCCAGCGTGCCGATCTTGTCCGCAGTCGAGAGTTCCCGGTTAACCTGCGGCTCGGGCGCGCTCTCAGGAGTTTCTTGCGCGGCCTTCGGGCCCTCTTCTTCGGCTTTTTCTCCCGCCTGCGCTACGACCTCTTCCTCGAGGGCCGGATTCTCCTGCAGCTCCTGGGCGATCATCTCTTCGAGTTCGAGGCGGGAGAGCTGCAGCAGCTTGATTGCCTGCTGGAGCTGCGGCGTCATCACCAGCTGCTGGGCCAACTTTTGGACCTGTCGGATCTCGAGTGCCATCGTTACAGTCTGAACCCCTCGCCGAGATAAACCTTGCGCGCCTTGGGGCTGGCGGCGATCCGCTCTGGCGTTCCTTCTTCTAGCACCAGGCCTTCGCTAATGATATAGGCTCGGTCGCAAATTCCCAGGGTCTCGCGCACATTGTGGTCCGTGATGAGAATGCCGATACCGCCGGTCGTGAGCTTGCGGATGATGTTCTGGATCTCCGCAACCGCAATCGGATCCACGCCGGTGAAGGGCTCGTCCAACAACATGAAGTAAGGCGCGAGCACGAGCGCCCGCGCGATTTCGGCCCGCCGTCGCTCGCCTCCGGACAGGGTGTAGGCCTTGTGGCTGGCGAGGTGAGAGATTCCGAGCATGCGCATCAGCCCCTGCGCCCGCTCCCGGCGCTCGGCCTCGCTTAAGTCGAGAATCTCAAGGATGGCGTGAAGATTCTGCTCCACGGTGAGCCGGCGAAAAACCGACGGCTCCTGGGGAAGATAGCTGAGACCGGCGCGAGCCCGCTGATAGACGGGAGTCGAGGTTAAGTCCTCGTCGTTCATAAAAACCTTGCCTCGATCCGGGCGCACCAGACCGACCATCATATGGAACGTGGTGGTTTTCCCCGCGCCGTTGGGCCCGAGCAGCCCGACCACCTCGCTGCCGCCCACCTCCAGGTTGACCCCATCCACCACGCGGCGCCCATTATATGATTTTGTCACGCCTTCGGCCCTAAGGACACTCATCGCCCCTTGCCTGAGGCTCCCCCTTCCTGCTCCCGCTTCTGCAGTTCTTCCGGAAAGATCGTCGCCTTGACTCTCTGGGTCCCGCCTTCCACCACGGTCCGGTCCTGCTCGATGAACAACGTGATTCTCGAGCCGGAAACCTGGCTGTTTCCCTGCCGGACCACCGGATTCCCGGTCAGGATAATTGTCTGGTCCTTGTCGCTGAAGACGGCTTTCGAGCCTGTCGCCACGCGTTCCCCTTGTGTGACCCGGACCTGCCCTTCGGCCACCACCTCTTTGATGCCTTTCATATTGGCGTCGTAATACGCTGTGAGTGCCTGGCTGTTCAGCGTGAGATCACCCTGCTGCGCGATCACGCGACCCGTGTAGGTGAGTGTGTTTTTCTTTTGGTCCACTTCCATCCGGTCTGAGGTGATAAAAATGGGCTCCTTTTTGTTTGCCCCGAAGACACTCCTCTCGGATTCCTTTTTGCTCTCTTTTGCGCCTTTCGCGCCGGGTTCACTCGCGAGGGCAAGAGAAGGGACAAACAGGAGGAGGACCAC
Source organism: Deltaproteobacteria bacterium (assembly GCA_016180805.1). GTDB lineage: Bacteria > Desulfobacterota > Binatia > UBA9968 > UBA9968 > 2-12-FULL-57-22. The sequence goes on from JACPAM010000105.1 coordinate 14,353, forward strand.
GAGTCCCCACGGCCCGCAAGCGAGCGCGGCCGATTTTCTCTCAGTTCTTTTTCCCGCCATCGGCTCTCTGTCGCAGGCTTGCCAATGTGGCCGGCTGAAATTTGGTTTTCACGCCGTTGAGCAGCCGGATTTTTTCCTCACCCAGGGCGATTTCCATTCCCACCGCCTCGAGCTCAAGCCCGGCGTTTTTTAAATGGACCTTACCGGGAGCCACCACTTGGTTTTTGGCCTTCAGATAGGAGGCCTCCTCGGTCTCAAGGACGTAACCCTGATAGGCCACTCGAATGCTACCCTGAAGCTTCATCTGCTCGAGCTCTTCATTGAGGAAGAAAAGGCGCCCTTCATCCCCCGTGGCCTCAATGGTTTTTCCTTCCTTATCGTAGAACACAAGACGCGGCTTTTTTATCAGGGCCTGGTTTTCACCCTTGAGGTAGCGAACCTCTTCGCCTGTCAGCTCCCACGCCTTCCGCCCGCCCTCGATCTTGGTGCGCCGGAAGTCTTTGACCTGGAGCGCGACATCGGGGAGCTGGTTGAGCAACTTGAGGGGCTCTTTGCGTAGTTCATCGGCCTTCATCATCCAGACCGTGCGCGCTACCTTGTAACCGACCCCGCCCAGTATGGCCACAACTAAGACAAGAAGAACTGCCCGCAAGCCAGATCGCGTCACGTGGACCCCCGATCTAATGGAGAAAAATACCACCTTTACGGGAAGCTGTAAAGCAGACAGGCACGAAATTTGCTTAACCGGCAGGCTCTATCAGTAGCGGTAGTACTCTTCCGTGACGGTTGCCCATTTGCCTTGGGCGCGAAGGATGAGCTCCGCGACCTCCCTGACCGCGCCGCGCCCGCCGCAATCCCGGGTCACGTAATCAACCATGGCCTTGAGGCCGTCCCAGCTGTCGTTGGTTGCTATGGCGAGGCCGGCCCGGCACAAAATGGGCAGATCCGCCAGATCGTCTCCGGCGTAGGCGATCTCACAATCGGTAAGTCCGGTCCTGGCTTTGATTTTTTCGTATATTTGGCGCTTATCGCGCACCCCCTGGTGGACGATGCGAATGCCGAGTTCACGAGCGCGGCTAGAAACGGCCGTCGAAGCGCGCCCGGTTATCAGTCCCACCCGGATGCCGGCACGCATCAGGAGCTTAATGCCCTGGCCGTCGCGCACATCGAAGCGCTTGATCTCTTTGCCTCGGCCGTCGATCACGATCGCGCCGTCGGTTAGCACGCCGTCGACGTCTAGGAGCAAGAGCTTTACAGTCTGCGCCTTTTTCCGGAGCCCGGCGGGAATGCGTTTCACTGGCTGAGATTAAACGATGCCGGCCTTCAGCAGATCATGGAGGTGAACGATGCCTCTGGGCTTGCACCCGCCATCGTCCATGACGAACAGGGACGTGATCGAGTGTTCCTCCATCACGGCTACGGCCCGCGCCGCCAGAGCCTCGGCGGGTATAGTCTTAGGGTTGCGCGTCATCAGAGCTTTGGCCTTGAGCCGGAAGATATCGCCCTTTCGCTCCAGACCCCTGCGCAGGTCACCATCGGTGATCACACCGACCAGATCGCCCTGGCTATTGACCACTCCCGTCACTCCGAGCCTCTTCGAGGTGATCTCCAAAAGAGTTTCTTTCATTGGCGTTCCCTCATGGACGAGGGGAAGCTCCGGGCCGCGGTGCATGAGATCCTGAACCCGCAACAGCAGCCGGCGGCCCAGGCTGCCGCCCGGATGGCGGAAGGCGAAGTCCTCCTCTTTGAAGCCTTTTTTTTCCAATAAAACCACCGCCAGCGCGTCGCCCAACGCAAGGGCGGCGGTGGTGCTCGCCGTGGGAGAAAGGCCGAGGGGGCAGGCCTCCTCCTTGACTGCGGCGTTCAGAACCACGTCGCCGGTACGGGAGAGCTTGGAGCCGGGGTTGCCGGTGATGACGATCAGCTTTAGTCCCAGGCGCTTGATGATCGGAAGGAGCGTAAGGATCTCGTCGGTCTCGCCGCTATTCGAGACCGCCAGAACGACGTCGCCCTTCATGATCATCCCGAGGTCCCCGTGGCCGGCCTCGCCGGCGTGGAGGAATAGGGAGGGGGTCCCCGTGCTCGAAAGGGTAGCGGCGATTTTTCGGCAGATGAGCCCCGACTTGCCCATGCCCGTCACCACGACTTTTCCCTGACAACCGTAAATGAGATCGACGGCGCGCACAAAGCTCTCATCGAGCCGGTCGGTGAGGGCATGGATTCCTTGCGCCTCGATGTTGAGGACGTTGCGGGCGCGCTCGAGAATTTTCACCGCATCCATCAATTTCCCTTCACGATTGCGTCGATCTCTCTGACCGACCGAAGCAGCGCCCCCAGCTCCCGCAAAGGAAGCGAGTTGGGCCCGTCGCTGAGCGCGCGGTCCGGGTCCTCGTGGACCTCCATGAAGAGGGCGTCGATCCCGACCGCCACGCCCGCCCGTGCCAGCGGGGCGATAAACTGGCGCTGCCCACCCGAAGCGCTGCCGAGCCCGCCGGGAAGTTGCAGGCTGTGGGTGGCATCAAACACCACCGGATAGCCGAGCTCCCGCATAACCACGAGGGAGCGCATGTCCGAAACCAGGTTGTTGTAGCCGAACGACACCCCTCTCTCGGTGAGCAGGATTTGCTCGTTGCCGGTGGAGCGGATCTTATCGACCACGTTACGGATATCCCACGGCGCCAAAAATTGCCCTTTCTTGACGTTGACCGCCTTTCCCGCCCTGGCGACGGCGAGGACAAAGTCGGTTTGGCGGCAGAGAAACGCCGGGATCTGGAGCACATCGACCACTTCTTTGGCGAGGGCGACCTGCTCCTTCTCATGGACGTCCGCAAGGACTGGAAGCCCGAACTCTTTTTTCACTTCAGCCAGTATTTTGAGGCCCTCTTCGAGACCCGGACCGCGAAAGGATTCCAGCGCGGTGCGATTGGCCTTATCATAGGAGGATTTGAAGATAAAAGGAATTCCTGCCCGGCGCGCCGTCTCGTGGAGTAAGGAGGCATGGCGGAGCGCCGATTCGCGCCCCTCGATCACGCACGGGCCGGCAATCAGGGCGAGAGGTCTACCTGCGCCGATCTCAAAGGTGCCTACTTTTACGGTCTTGGGCGTCATTTCGGTCAGTTAGGAGAACAATCCAAAATGCAGATTGCAAAATGCAGATTGTAAATTTTGCATTTTTCATTTTGCATTTTGCCTTTGCTAGCTGCGGACCACTTTAATCCGGGGCACTTCCCTTAAGGCCATGCGGTTTTGCAGCGCCGCTTTGATAAAGCCTTTGAACAGCGGATGGCAATCCATGGGACGGGACTTGAACTCGGGATGAAACTGGCAACCGAGAAACCAGGGATGGTTTTTGACTTCGATCATCTCGACCAGGTTGCCGTCCGGCGACAAGCCGCTTAAGACCATCCCGGCCTCCCCGAAAAGGTCGCGGTACTCGTTGTTGAATTCGTAGCGGTGGCGGTGGCGTTCGGAGACTTTGCGCTTGCCGTAGTGCTTCAGGGCCACTGTGTTCTCTTGAAGCACGCAGGGGTAGGCTCCGAGCCTCATCGTGCCGCCCTTGTTCTCGATACTCCGCTGCGTCTCCATGAGATCGATGACGGCGTGCGGGGTGTGCTCGTCGAACTCGCTGGAATTGGCCCGCTCCAGACCGCAGACATTGCGCGCGAACTCGACCACTGCCATCTGCATTCCCAGGCAGATGCCGAAAAAGGGAATACGATTTTCCCGCGCGTAGCGCACGGCCTCGATCTTGCCTTCGCTGCCGCGGTCACCGAACCCTCCCGGGACGAGGATGCCGTCGGCGTGGCGGAGAAGCTGGCTCGTGCCCGCCTCTTCGATCTTTTCCGCCTCGATGCAGTCGAGCTCCACCCTGGCTTCGTTGGCGATGCCGCCGTGGGTCAAGGCCTCAAGCAGGCTCTTGTAGGATTCCTTGAGGCCCATATACTTCCCAACCACGGCGATGCGGACCGACTCTTTGGGGTTTTTAAGCACTTGCACGGTCCGGTGCCATTTCCTGAGGTTGGGGGCTGCGGTCCACATGTGGAGCTTTTCCACGATCCGCTCATCGAGCCCCTCCTGATGAAAAATCAGCGGGACTTCGTAGATCCATTCGACATCTTTAGCCGTGATGACAGCGTTTTCCTCGACATTGCAAAAGTGGGCGATCTTGGCTTTGAGCATCTTGTCCAGCAGACGGTCGGTTCGACACAACAGGATGTCCGGTTGGATCCCGACACCGGTGAGCTCCTTGACGCTGTGCTGCGTGGGCTTGGTTTTCAGCTCGCCGCCCGCCGCGATGTACGGCACGAGCGTGAGGTGGACGTAGAGGACGTTCTCCTTGCCCACCTCCCAGCCAAACTGCCGAACGGCCTCGAGAAACGGAAGCCCTTCGATGTCGCCCACCGTTCCCCCGATCTCACAGATCGCGATGTCGTAGCCTTCGGCGGCAGCCCAAATGCGCCGCTTGATCTCGTCCGTGATGTGCGGGATCACCTGAACCGTTCCGCCGAGATAGTCTCCGCGGCGCTCCTTGGCGATGACCGTTTCGTAAATCTGACCGGTCGTACAGTTGTTCCTTCGACCCATCGGCGTCGACACGTAGCGCTCGTAGTGTCCCAGGTCGAGATCGGTCTCGGCGCCGTCGTCGGTGACAT
>JACPAM010000105.1:19029-46398 GCA_016180805.1 Deltaproteobacteria bacterium
GTGACATAGACCTCTCCGTGCTGGTAGGGGCTCATGGTCCCCGGATCGACATTGATGTAGGGGTCCATCTTGAGCAGGGTCACGCTCAACCCCCTGGACTCCAGGAGCGCGCCGATGGAGGCCGAGGCCAGGCCCTTACCCAAGGAGGAAACCACGCCTCCGGTCACAAAGATGAATTTCGTCTTCGCATTGGCCATGTGATGTCTCTAGCCCCTCAACCTCCTTAGATAGGTCTCGGCCTTCGATAAATCTTCGGGAGTGTCCACCTCAACCGACGGCTCGTCCACGTCCGCTACACGGATCGAATACCCATGCGCGAGCGCGCGAAGCTGCTCCAGCCCTTCGGTCCGCTCGAGCCGGGTGGGACGCAGACGGGCGAACTTCAACAGAAAATCGCGTCGGTAAACATAGACGCCCACATGCCGATATCCCCAGACGCCGTCGGCCGGGACGCAAGCTCGGGCGCTGGTCCCATTGCGGGAAAGAGCGTGGCTGCGCGGATAGGGAATCGGCGCGCGCGAGAAGTACAGGGCGAAGCCCTTGGCGTCAGTGACGACTTTGACGACATTGGGGTTGCACCACTCTTCGTGGTCAAAAATGGGAGTCCGGGCCGTTCCCATCGGAATCGAACGATCACGCCACAGGGGTCTCAACGCCCGCGCGATCGTCTGGGGACGCACAAATGGCAGATCTCCCTGCACGTTGACCACCCATTCAGCCTTGAGCCTTTTGGTGACCTCGGCCAGCCGGTCCGTGCCGCTGCGGTGAGCCCGAGAGGTCAGCATGGCCTCGCCGCCAAAGCCGCGCACGGTATCGAGGATCCGTCGATCGTCGGTAGCGACCAGGACGCGATCCAGGCCGGGCGTCTTGGACGCGCTTTCGTACACGTGCTGAATCATCGGTTTGCGGCCAATCAGGGCCAAAGGCTTTCCGGGAAATCGTGTCGAGTCATAACGGGCTGGGATAATCGCCACGACGGTCATAGAATTCTCGGGTGAAACTCAACTGCGACCCAGCCGAAGGCAAGACCATCGGGAGGCCAATGACAGAAAAGAAAAAACCGCGATGGCCTTTGCGGAAAGCGCATCACGGAATTTAACTATACCCCGGCTCCCAGAAAGTGTCAACGATAATTTGGCTGTGGTTTGCAAAATGGGGCTCCCTTCGCTCCACGGGCTCCCCCAGCGACCTGTCACTTCCTAGGGCAAGCTCCCTCGGGGAGCGCGCTCTCGGCTGCGGCCGATGGGTTCGTGCCATGAGTCCGTACCGTTTGTAATCGGACGTCCGCAGCCTCACTCGCGCTCCCCTCGCTCGGTATTGCTCCGTCCATGCTCCGCTCACGGAGCCCGCTCAGCCCGCAGGAATGCAGGGGACCTCCCTGTCCCGCAGCGAAGATTGGCTCGGAGGCGTTGGAAGTCTCTGCGAAGCTGAGGATAAGCAGCATCGATGTCTGAGCCCGCTTCTTCTTGGTTTGTTTCTTTAGCGGGCGAGTTTCGATGCTGCCCGAAGCGAGCAGCTAAGACTTCCCGCCGACGAGACACTGGAGCGAGGGATTGGGAGGTCCCCTTAATATTTGGCTTCCTTGGCGATGGCCGTGGCTTTTTGCGCGCTAACGGTGGGGATCTTCTGTTTCTGGCCTGGCGGGGGAGCTTCGAATAGCCGGAAAATCCGTGGTTTAGCGGAACTTCCGCGCTTGTACGGGAGCCCTTTTGAAGGGATTGCCGATTCGTGCGTCTAAAACCGTCGGAAGGAGGTGATTCTGTGAAGGACATGCTCAAGCTATTCCTCGTTGCCTTGATTACCCTGGCCTTTAGCGGAGTTAGCTTTGCCGCCCCGGCTTCTAAGGCCAGTCCTGTCGCCCAAGAAAAGGCGGGGACGAAGGCTGGTCCTGCTATGGAAGAGGCGCAAAAGAAGGAGGGGAAAGCCAAGAAGGTCCAGAAGAAAGGGGAAGGCAAGGCAAAGAAGGCAGCGGCCAAGAAGAAGGCTGAGGCCAAGAAGAAGGCAGAGGGAAAGACGGAAGGGAAGAAGGCCGAGTAGAACACGAGCCTTTCGTTCTTCCGCGAGGGGTGGCTCAATGGCCGAGCCATCCCTCTTTTTTTGGTGCGGCGGGGAACGGCAACTCCGTGGGTTGCGGTGAAAATCCGCTTCCTTGATTTCACGCGGGAGATTCTATAAGCTTTCGCTAGGGTTTTTGGCGCGGTGTCGATTGGCGAGCCGAAAGGAGGAGTGGAGATGGAGCTGCCCAAATGCCAAAAGTGTAACAATGGGGTGCTGATCCCGCTGTCGGACTACGGCCAGGACGGGGCTTCGGTGATGTTCAAGGCATGGGCCTGTACCAATCTCGAATGCGGCTTTTCCCTCCGAGTTGACAAAGGAGAAGTAAGCTACGGGAAGAGGATTGAACCGAAACACTGATTTCAGGTAAGCAAAGCGTTTTCAAAGGTTTTGGGTGTTTGGCAAAAGGGGGATCGAGTCAGTCCCCCTTTTTTGTTTTTTATGCGCCAACGGCGAGATTGCTTCGATGAAGCAGCGAAGGTTTGACGTCCACGGAAGTCTCAGGGCCTCCTTTAAGGACGGCATTTTTGCTGCGGTCATGATGGGGGTGACCGAGCATTACGTCATTCCCTTTGCCCTTTTCATGGCGGCCACGGTCCAGCAAATCGGCTGGATCAGCTCCCTGCCCAATTTGCTTGGTTCGATTTCCCAGCTTTTCGCCGTGCCGCTTATTCGCAGGCTGGGTGGCCGGTTGAAGTTCTTAGTGCGTGCAGTCCTCATCCAGTCGGTCCTGCTCTTGGGCATCGCCCTGTTGGCCTGGCTGGAGGGCTCTTTCAGGCTGGAGCTTTTTCTCTTGCTGCTCGTTCTCTTTACGGTCAGCGGCGGTTTGATCGGACCCGCGTGGGGGAGCCTGATGAGCGATTACATTCCGATTAACAAGCGGGGCACTTACTTCGGGTGGCGCAATCGGATTCTGGGCATGGTGATGGTTCTCAGCATGGCGGGTGCTGGCGTTATTCTTTACGGTACGCGAGAGCTCTCCCCAGCGACCGGCTTTTCGATCATTTTTCTTCTCGGCGCGGCAGCTCGCTTCGTCTCGTCGCGCTACATCGCCCGGATGAGTGATGTGCCGATGAAGAAAAATCCGGCATATGACTTCACCTTCTGGATGTTCGTAACGCGCTTTCGGGAAAGCAACTTCGTCAAGTTTATTGCTTTTGTCGCCACGCTTACCTTTTCGTCTTACCTGGCCTCGCCGTTCTTCGCCGTTTTTATGCTGCGCGAGCTCGAGTTTAGCTATCTCACCTACATGGTCCTGCAGGTAGTCTCCTCCCTCGCGGGCTTGATCGCCTTACCCTGGTGGGGGAGGCACGCCGACGTGGTCGGGAATGTGCGCGTGTTAAGGCTTACGGGTTTTATGGCCACCCTCATCCCGGGCCTCTGGTTGGTCTCCCACAACCTGATCTATATCGCGCTCCTTCAACTGTTTGCTGGCTTCGCGTGGAGCGGCGTCACGCTTTCGGCGACGAACTTCATCTACGACGCGGTAACGCCGCAGAAGCGGATCCGGTGCATCGGCTATTTTAACGTCATCAACGGCACGGCGCTTTTCCTCGGCGCCGCGTTGGGGGGGTTTTTAGCCTCCCGGCTGCCGCCGCTTCTAGGCTATTCTCTGCACAGCCTCTTCGCGCTTTCCTCCCTGTGCCGGCTCCTTTCTTACTTTGTGCTCTTTCGCCGCTTTCAGGAGGTGAGGCCTTCACGCGAGGTCTCAGGCCAGGAGCTATTCTTCAGCGTCGTCGGGATTCGCCCCATCGCCGGCGGTCCGCGCGACTGGGCGCTCCGCCCGATTCGCCACCGGGATTAATACTCCATTGCCCTAGACGGAGACGGTGCCGACCCATCAGGCCGCGGACATCCCGTTCCGCGACCGAGGGAAGAGCGAGCGAGGCTGTGGACGTCCGATTACAGACGCTCCGACTCATGGCACGAACCTATCGGCCGCAGCCGAGAGCGCGTTTCCCGAGGGAGCGTAATCCGTAGTCCGCGGCCTCCCTGTGGGGAATGGCAACATCCTGAGGCCTTGGTTTGGTGCCGTAGTTCTTAGGCGGTCGCGGGCACCGCCGGGGTCCGGTCGCGGTATCGACGTGGAATCACGAACACGAAACGGCTCCCTTCACCGGGCTTGCTCTCGACCCAGATCTTCCCTTTGTGGAGCTCGACGATCTCCTTGGCGATGGTAAGCCCCAGACCCGTGCTGCCGACTCCTTCCGAAGGCGGGGGGAGGTTTCCCTGCTCGAATTTTCTGAAGATCCTCTCCTGGTCCTCGGGCGGGATTCCGACCCCGGTATCCTGAACGCTGATCGCGATCGAGGGCTCTTCGGAGATTTGCGCTTCCCTGTGGGTGGGGTCCACCTCGAGCGTGATCTTGCCTCCGTCCGGGGTGAACTTGACGGCGTTTCCCAGGAGGTTGGTTACGACCTGGATAAGCCGGTCGGGGTCGGCTTCCACTTCGATATCCGCTGCGGGCATCCTTTCTTCCAGCTTGATCTTTTTGCTTTCCGCCCACCCCCGAACGGTGTCCACAACGTGATGCACGAGGTCGCACATCTTGAAGGAAATGGGCTTGACCTTCATCTCGCCCGCCTCGATCTTGGCCACGTCCAGGAGATCGTTGACCAGACGGGACAGGCGGCTGATGTTGCGCTCCGCGATCTCCAGGAATTTCTCCTGCTCGGGACTGGGCGCTCCGGTCTCCTTGGCCATCAGGATTTGCAGGGACTGCTCGATCGCGAGTAGCGGCGTGCGCAGTTCGTGGGAGACATGGGCCACGAATTTGGATTTCATCTCGTCCAGCTTCTTTTGTTTAGTGACGTCGCTCAAGACCGCTACCATGCCGACGGTCTGGCCTTGCTCGTTCTCGATCACGGCCGAACTCGCTTGCAAGATCTTTCGCGTCTCGTCGTCGATGCTTTGGACCGCGATCTCTTTGGTCACCTCGTTGCTTTCGTCCAACAGAGGTCCTTTGGTAAGCGCGACGATGTGTTCGGCCTTCAGGCTCTGGCCGATAGGGACGCCCAAACCTTCTGTCTGTCCCATCCCCAGCAATTTCTCCGCGGCGGGATTCATCATCTGGATCTTGCCCTCGTTATCCACCACGACCAGCCCTTCCGCAAGACTTCCGATGATGTTTTCCAGCCGCTCTTTATGCCCCTCAGCCCGCACCAGCTCTCCCTTCAATGTTTTGATCTCCTGCTCGTAGCGCTCTTTGAGCCCCCTGAGTTCCGAGAGCTCCTCGGCGGCGCCGGTCTCAGCCTGCGCACGTTTGGGCGCCGGTTTTTCCTCGGCGGCGAAGGCCTGGTCGAATTCGCGCTCGCTTACGCCAAGGCTGAGGAGCCGCTCTTTAAGCGGTGCGAGGATGCGCTCCCGCGCCTCCTTGCTCGTCAGGAATTTCGCTTTGATTCCGGCCAGGGACTTGGCATCCCTGCCGCTTTCCTCGAAATTGCGCACGATGAGTTCCACCTTGACCGCGTCCGCGCACTTCTGGAGGACGCTCACTAGGTCCTTCACCGAGCCGCGGAAGTCCTCCGGGGTATCGAAGCTCTCCACGACTTTTTTAAACTCTTTGGCCAGGCGGGTTACGGTCCGCGAAAAATCCTTTCCCTGCTGGATGAACGGCTGCGCGAGACGCTCCCGGAGAAAATGCCCCATGTCTTGCACGACCCGTTTCAAGGACTCCAGGTTGTCCGCCCGGCGCACCATTTGGCGGGCGACGTTCTCGGGCCTTCGCTCTACCTCGTAGCTCAACCGCTCGATATCGAAATCGATACCGTTCTCGGTTCCGGTTAGGCCGTGCTCGATGACCTCTTCCATCCGGTCGACCGTGCGGCGGGGCATCGCTGAGCCCTCGGCGTCGGCTTCGCCCCCGACTGTCCCGAGGTCGGTTTTTTTGATCACCTCCTCCTCTTCTTTGATCATCCGGTAGCGGCTCGTGCCGAGGCGGATCCGTTGGAAGGCTTCGTTGTCGAACGCCTGCTTAAAGCCGCCCGCCTCTTGCAGGGTTTTTGACTGTATTGACATGACCCGGATGAGGGCGGTGATCTCGGCTTCGGTCACTCCGGGCTCGAAGATCAGGCTCTCGATATGGAGGTGCTGGCATTCCTTCAGCAGATCCCCGACGCCGGTCTTCTTCCTGTCGAGAGCCTCTTCGTTGACGACAATCTGCCCCTCCATGAAGCCGAAGGTGAGGTTGCCGGTGCCGCTCAAGCTCTCCGCGAGGATGGTGAAAAAGTTGCGAAACGCCAACTGCGCGGCTGGATGCGTCGGCGAATACAGTCGATACTGCTTAAGCACCAAGCTGAAAAGCTTGATGATCTCCGCCACCTGCGTATCTTTCTCTGCCATGGCTTCTTACTCCCGGTCGCTTCGCTCCCGTTGGCGCTTATCTAGTTCCGTACGGGATCGCGACGGTGAACGCGGAGCCCTTACCGGGCCTGCTTTTGACCCCGACGGTGCCGCCGAGGAGCTCAGTGAATTTTTTGACAATATACAGTCCTATGCCCATCCCCCCGTAAGGGCGGGTCTCCGGGCTATCGACCTGATGGAACATCTCGAAGATGCCGGGCAGCGCTTTGCTCGGAATGCCCATCCCCGTGTCGCTGACCTTGAAGCTGACTTTCCTGGATGCGGGGAAGTGGCGCACGGAAACCTTGACATGGCCCTTCTCGGTAAATTTGATCGCATTGCTGATCAGGTTGCGCAGAATGTGCGTAAGCTTGGTCCGGTCCGTTGTGATCGTGGGCAGGTGGGAAGGGTGATCCCAGATCAACGTGATGTCTTTCTCCAGCGGGATGCGGTACAGTAATCTGAGTTCGCTCAGGAACTCGCTCAGGCTGAAGGTGACCTGTAGCATTTTGACTTCCTCGGTCTCGAAGATCGTCGCCTGGAGGATGCTTTCGATCATCTCCAGTAGATTGCTGGAGCGGCTGAGCACGCGGTTTAGCGACTCCTCCTGCTCCGTGTTGAGCGAGCCGAAGATTCCGTCTCGGACCACTCCCGTATAACCGATGATGGCCGTCAGCGGCGTGCGCAGCTCGTGGGAGATCAAGCTCAGGAACTCGCTTTTGACTCTATTGGCCCGCTCGAGCTCGACTTTCTGTTTTCGGGTCTGCTCGTAGAGCTGCGATTTTTGGATCGCAATGGCCGCCTGGGTTGAGAGCATGGAGAGAAACTCGACCTCCACTTGGCTGAACTGGTGCCCTTTGTGGGCATAGAAGCCGAGGACCCCGAGCATCTCGTCTTTGGCCAGCAGGGGCACTTCGAGATAAGAGACAAAGCCGTATTTGCGAAAGATATCGATGCTGCCCGGATCGGCGTAGGCCTTATCCAACCGGATCGGATAGCCGTTGGTAGGCGGCGGCCGGCCTAGCTTACGCTTGGAATTTCGGTTGGCGGCCTTGTGGGCCTCCCGCCACTCCTTCTCATCGATGTTGCGGCAAGCGATGGGCTCCAGCGCCCCGGTCTCTTTGTCGTAGAGCCTTACCGTGGTAGCGGAGTTGGGAAGGACCAGGTCGACCTTCTCGAGCAGAAAGCTGAGCACGGTCTTGAGGTCCAGGGTTGAGGTGATGGCAAGGCTGGCATCGATGAGCGCGGTCTGCAGTTCGCGGCGGTGTTGCAAATGCTCGGCCCCGACTTTTCGTTCCCTGCGGGCCTCCGCGTCGCGGAGCTCCCGCTGGACGCCGGCGGCAAGCCGCGCCAGGTTGCTTTTGGCGATGTAATCATGGGCGCCGGCTTTCAGCGCGGCTACCACGGCTTCCTCGCTCCCCTGATCTGAGACGATGAAGAAAGGCAGGTCGAGCCCCCTTTTCTTTACCAGGGCCAGAGCGTCGAGGCCGCTGAAGTTGGGTATGTTGGAATCCGCGATGACGAGTTGCCAACCCGGCTGCTCCAGGGCGGCGGCCATGCTCTCGGCGGTGCCGACGCGTTGAAAGCTCGGGTCATAGCCGATTTCCCGAAGCTCGCGCACCAGACGCTTGGCTTCGCCCTCTGAGCGGTCAAGGATCAGCACGTGCAGTGGTTTTCTCAACGAACGCCTCACGATCACAGCGCTTCCGCGTCACAATAATCTTCCGATAACCTCGCGCAGGACTTGCGGGGAACTCGTCTTGGGTACAAACTCCGCGATGCCGGCTCCCATGGCTCTCTCTTTGAAATCCTCGCCCCACACCGTGTACGCAATCACTGGGATTGCTGCGGTCTTCGGATGTCCCTTGAGCTTTGCGGTCGCTTCGATCCCGTCCATTCCCGGCAAGCCCAAATCCATAATGATAAGGTTCGGCGATTCGGCAAGGGCTTTTTCGATTCCCTCCGGGGCCGCTGCCGCCTCAATGACCTCGTACCCGATGGCATGCAGAATGGAGATCAGGATTTCCCGAAAGTCCCAGTTGTCTTCCACGACAAGAATCTTTGTCGGCATGGCATCGAACCTGAGCCTGGACTGTCCGGCTATTGTCCGCGCCAGCGTCAATGCGGTTCCGAAAAGCTTAGTTGGACGCGGATTTTTTACACCAGGGCCTACGACAATTGAGCAATTTTCGGGCCAGATGAGTAGCATTGTCATGCTCTGTCATATTCTGAAGCGTTCTTTCCTGATTTTCAACAAGTTTTGCCACCATATGTGGCGCTACTCTCGGCTTAGGAGCGCTCATTTTGATGCCATTTAGGGTAAAAGATGGCCGAAAAATGGCACAAATTTGTTCCTTCAAACTTCCCCTCTGGCAAGGCCGTACCAAACTAGCAGGAGCACCCCCAGCGATATAAGTCCCATCGCCAAAAACCCGCCATCGTAGCCGAAGACCCCGATGAGTATCCCTGCTAGAAGAGGTCCGAACATACTGCCCAGCGAGGTTGCGGAGCGGGCAAGGCCCAGGCTCAGTCCCTTGGCTGCATCGCCGGCGGATTGAAGGGCGCAGGTTGTGGAGCCGACGTTAGTGAAGCCGAACCCCATCGTCATGATAGAGAGCGGGATGAGCAGGGTTAGAAAGTCGCTTCCGTAGATCTCGATGGCAAACATAGGCACCCCTATGAGCACTCCCAACAGGATAACGCGAGCGGTGCCCATCCGGTCACAGAGCCACCCTCCGGTAAGGCGTCCGAAGGTGTCTGCTAGGCGAGACAGGCTAACGATGGTTCCGACCATGTCGAGGGTCAAGCCGGCGCGAGCAACGGCCAAGAAAGGAAAAGCGACACGAGTCACACCGACTAGAAAAAGGAATGCCTGGAAAATCGCAAGGCAGGCGGCTAGAAACTGGGGCCGGCGAAGTAGGTCACGTCCCTCCCGCCAAAGCACAACGCTTCCGCTTACTGTCGGCTTGCTCACCCGTTGAGCCCCCGCAAGGACTATGAACAGAAGCGCTGCGGCTTGAGGCAGCGCATAGACGATGAACAGCGCATTCACTCCCCATCTTGCCCCGACGATTCCGCCCAACGCCGGACCCAGGGTGAAGCCGATGCCAAGCGCGGCGGCTATCTGTCCTTGTGCTCGACCCTGTTGCCCCGGTAAGGATTGATCGAAGGCAATTTTTCTTAAATAAAGGCTGAACATGGCCTCGGTGAGACCGAGGACGGCCCAAGTTGCCAAAAAAGCGGCCATCAAATCCAGGACGAAAATGCCCCAGAGGCTTGCGACCAAACCGATGATTACGGCCGCGATCAGGAGCATTCCTGAGCTGAAGTAAGTTGCGAGGACGCCGGATAACAGATCGGAAGAAATGCGCCCGATGCCGTTCATGACCAGAGGTATCCCCGCCATAGCAACCGAGTAGCCTTGTTCCTTCATAAAAAAAGGGGCGAGCGTGGCCGCTCCCAAGGCGCCCGATGCCTGAAAGATCGCGGCTAAGGCATAGTAAGTTATGGGTGAGATCTTCATTTAAAAAATGCTTGTGCAAGATTGGCACCGTGACATGATGGGTCGGTGGAGTCAACACGGAATCCAAGCATGCCTTGGGGATCGATGGATTTAGCTCTGGAGGTCTTCGGGAGGGACAAGGCCGTGGCGCAGCGTGTTCTCGCTGATCGTGCGCGGCTCGAGGAACTGAAGCAAATAATCCGGTCCACCTGCTTTCGAGCCGATGCCGGATAGCTTGAGCCCGCCGAAGGGCTGGCGCCCCACGATGGCCCCGGTGATCCCCCGGTTGATGTAGAGATTGCCCACGCGGAAATCGCGCTTTGCCTTTTCGATATTACCCGGCGAGCGTGAGAATAGCCCGCCGGTCAAGGCATAAGAGGAACGATTGGCCAGCGCCAAAGCCTCCTCGAAATCGCGCGCTTTTATGACCGAAAGAACCGGACCGAAGATCTCCTCTTGGGCCATGCGGTGCTGTGGGCCGATGGCGGTAAAGATCACCGGCCCGATGTAATAGCCTTCTTCGGTCGGGGCCTCAAGCTCAACAACACAGTTTCCCTCACGCTTTCCCAGATCGATATAGCCCGTGATCTTCGCATGGGCCGCGGCATCGATGACCGGCCCCATAAAGTTCCGCGGGTCCTTGGGCGGGCCGATCCTTAGGCTCTTTACGGCTTCGACGAGCCGCCCGAGCAACCGGTTGTGCACTTCCTCGACAATGATGAGCCGGGAGGCGGCGGAGCATTTCTGCCCCTGATATCCGAAGGCCGAATCGATGATCTGCGTAACTGCCTCGTCGAGATCGGCATCGCCGTCCACAATGATTGCGTTTTTGCCGCCCATTTCACAAACCACGCGTTTCACGTGGCTCTGGCCCGGCTGGTGCGCGTAGGCTTCCCGCAGTATCTCCAGGCCCACCTCTCGTGATCCGGTAAAGGCAATCAAATGAATGGCGGGATGGCGAACCAGATACGCCCCCAGTTCACCTCCGCCTTGGAGAAGGTGGCAACAGTCGGTAGGAAGACCAGCCTCGCGCAGGATATCGAACAGCAGCGCCCCCATGACCGGCGACTGCTCGGCGGGCTTTACGATTGCGCAGTTGCCGGCAACCAGGGCGGCTGCGGTCATGCCGGTGAGGATGGCCAGCGGAAAGTTCCACGGCGCGATCACGACGGCGATACCTCGCGGGCCGTAGAGGTAGTGATTGATCTCGCCGGGGATCTGCTGTGTGAGCCTAGGCTCGGAAAATCTCAGGATCTCGCGCCCGTAGTATTCCAGGTAGTCAATCGCTTCCGTTACGTCCGCATCGGCCTCGCGCCAGCCTTTCCCGACCTCGAAGACCTCCCACGCCGCCAGTTCCAAACGCCGTTCTCGCATGATGGAGGCAGCGCAAATGAGAATCGCGGCGCGGTCCTTGGGCGGCACGGCAGCCCACGTGGGGAAGAAGCGCTGCGTGATCTCGATCGCCTCCTCTGCCTCGACTGTTCCCGCTGCCGGCACCCGGCCCACGATCTCCTTGGGGTTTGCCGGGTTTACGGAATCGATCCAGGCATCGGTTTCCTTCTCATCGTCGCCGATTCTAAGGGGATAGCGTCGACCCAATTTTCCCTCCACTTCGGCGAGGGCGGACGTAAAGCGGACGCGATTTTCTCGACGGGAAAAATCGAGCGCGGGCTCGTTGGTAAATGAGCCGGGCAGCGGCCCGTAGGCGGGTTGATCCGCGCGGCGCACCGCCGGCTTCGGTTGTGGAGCGGAGGGAGCTGCGATCAGCGTCTCGATGTCTCTCTCCTCGGCGTAGGTCTGGCGTAGGAAGGAGGTGTTGGAGGTGTTTTCCATCAGGCGGCGGATCAGGTAGGCCATGCCGGGGAGCAGTTCTCCGACCGGGACGTAGACGCGCACTCGCTGCCCGTTGTGGATGATGGCCTGGCGGATCGGCTCGGCCATGCCGTAGAGCATCTGAATTTCGTAACCATTTGTCGGGATGCCGAGTTGCCTGGCGGTGACGATAGCGTGCGCGATGCTCCGGATATTGTGGCTTCCAAACGCGGCCTCGACGAGATCATGGTTTTCGAGCAAGAGGCGGCTGAGGCGCTCATAGCTGGCGTCGGTCTCGGCTTTTGCCGTGAACACCGGGATGGGCCAGTTTTTCTGCCTGGCCCAGGCGATCTCGCTATCCCAATAAGCCCCCTTGACCAGGCGCACGCCGACCTTGCGTCCCCGTCCTCGCGCCCAGTGCAGGAGGGCGGTCAAATCCCTCTCGGCATCATGCAGGTAGCTTTGCAAGGCGATGGCGCAGTGAGGTTTTTCGCGAAACTCGTTTTCCTCCAACAGCGAAGTGAAGATGGAAAGCGTCAAGTCCTTGAAGGCGTATTGCTCCATGTCGAGCGTGAGCGCCGCTCCGAGCCGAGACGCTTCGCGCATCAGGCGGCGGAGCCGCTCCCGCACGATAACCTCCGTGTCCGGGTCGAGCGGATCGAAGCGCGGGTACAGCGAAGATAGCTTTACGGAAAGGTTGACTCTGGGAAGTGCGCTTTGGGGGCCAGAGTCGATCTGGGCCACCGACGGCCACTTTTCTGCGATCGGGACGAGCTCGGCCAGGAGGTTGCGGTAACGGCCCTCCATCACCTCAGCCTCTTTTTCGCTCACCGTGGCCTCCCCCACGACGTCCAGGGTGAACGCCGCGGGTTCTTTTCTGAGGCTCGTTAAGACCGGGGTCAACGTTTCGACGCCCTCTTCGGCAATGAAGCGGCGGGCCAAGCGGACGACGTTGTGCCGCACCATAGGGGCTACGAACCAGCCCGCGTGCAGCGCCTGGGCGAGAAAGACTAAGCCGCCGAGGGCATGATCCGCCTGGGCGAAATACTCCCTTAAGTGGCGACCGATCTCGGCCGCCGAGGCGAGACTGGGCAGGACGTCGACGAAGCGGAAGAGCGCCACGCGCAGGGAGTCGTCCTCAAGGGACCAATCGATCATTCGGCCCATCCAATCTTGGGGCTCGAACAGCGAGGGCTTGTGCTCGGCCGCCTTGCCGCAAAGGGCGCGGGCGAGTTCCCGGATTTCCTGTTCGAAAGTGGCTGTCGCCTCCATGCCTGGTATTATAAGCTATCAGCAATCAGCTTTCAGGTTAAGCCCAAGCTGACCGCTGACGGCTTAAGGCTAGTACCCATCAGAAGTTGATCCAGGCGAGGAATTTCCGTAGATTATGACGGTTTGAGAGATGCTGGAGCTAGAGGCCATTTCCATTGCTGGCATGCATTGCGATGGGGGTCTCCTTTGGATCGCGGTGCCGAAGGAGCAGTTGGTAGCAACGCACGATCCGGATTCGGGGAAGACCGAAGTAAAGCTCGCGTATACGCACGAGGTTTGGGATGTGGCGGAGGATCCCGAAGGCCTCTGGCTTGTTACCGGCGGCGGCAAGCTCGGCCGCAGGATAGTTTTTTGGTCGCTCAAGGAGCAGCGAGAGCTTAAGCAATTCGACTGCCCTGATGGCGCCGCTTCAGGGCTGGCTCAACTTCACGGGAAGCTGTGGTTGGCGCACCGTCACAACCGCAAGCTTTTCTGCCTGGATGCGCGTAGCGGAAAGGTGAATTGGATAATTCGGACTGACCACGAATGCTTCAGTCCGGCCGCATACAAAAATGAGCTCTGGCTGATCGAGTCCGATCCTGGCCCTCTGGGTCATTGGAGTCGAGCGCAAGAGTGTAAGTACTTTTTCTCTCGCTTCGATCCCGTGCGCGAGAGAATGGTGGAGCGGCTCCCCGTGGCATTGATTCCGAGCTGTATGGCGTTTGACGGCGGGCGGTTCTGGTACGCCGAGGAAGGGAAAAGGGGCTTGGCCTCAATAAAAAAGCCGATCTTCTGATCCCTCTCCATTGCCTCCCATCAGATTCCGCACGGCGCGTTCGGCAAACCGGCCTATGTTGATGCCTCTCTTATGAAGCTCCTCACAGATCCGATCCAACCGCCGCAATCTGACATCCTGGTCAATGTAAGGATCCTCGCTATACCACAGATCGGTCGGAATCACGTAGGGGTGGTTTCGGTAAATTTCCTCCTTTTCACCGCGGAACCGAATTTTGTACTCATCGGGATTGTTGTAATACTCGCTCCCGCCGGCAAGTATGATGGTATTGATGTTCTCCACCAAATCGATGTAATCCCTGCAAAAGATCAGGTTTTGAATCGTTTCATCGATGTCGGCCTCGGTCTCGCCCGGCACGCCGAGCACGATGTTGACCGCCGTACGAATGCCCGCATGGTGGCAATCACGAAGATTCTGAAATACGTGCTGCATGTTGTTGCTTTTCTTCTGCAGTCGAAGCACGTTTTTTGACCACGCGTCCACTCCGAAGCGCAGGCTGCGGAAGCCCGCCGTCCTCAGGTGTTCGAAATACTCCTTGGTGTTGTGCTTGGAGATGCGCAACTGCGCCACGATGTTGGCACCCAGCTTCCGTTCGATGATGGCCGAACAAACATCATGCAAATACCGGTGATCCCCATTCAGGTCGCTGTCGTTGAAGTGGAATACAGGCGGGAAACCCTGCTTGCGGATCCAGAATTCAATCTCGTCAGCCACATCCTTTGGCGAGCGCTTCCTGAAGGTGAAACACTCTCCGCAGAAGCGGCATTGGCTCCATGAGCAGCCGCGCGTTGAGGTGATGGGAATAACATACTGGCCGTAATACGTCCGGTAAAGCGACGGATCCGTCCATTCGTATCTCGGAAACTCTATGCGATCGAGTTCGGCAAGCTCCGGGGTAGGCGTCCATACCCGGTTTGGCGAGTCGAAACGCGACAGGAAACCAGGCAGATCCTTGGGCCGCTCCCCCCGCGCCAGCGCCGTAACGAGCGCTTCAAGGGTCAACTCGGTGTCTCCGATAGCCATGTAGTCGAAGTCCGGAATCAGGTAGGGCCCGATGTCATGGTATTTGCAGTCATAGCCTCCGACTACGATGACGGTTTCAGCCGCCTCTTTGCGCAGAAGCCGAATGAGCTTATTGGCGAGCTTTCGGTTGTTGCCCTGCACGGAAATTCCCACAGCCCGTGGCCGCTTGTTGATGATGTCCCGGATGACCTCACCAAGCATTCCCAAGAAGTAATCAACAACGCCGGATCGTTCCCACTCATCCGTATGGATAATATCCCAGGGATCATCGGAGATGGCGTAACCGCTGGGTAGAAGGACAGGTGTCCCTCCAAGGATGCGCTGCGAGTGGAACCGGTGATAGACGACGATGTTCAGATCGACGGTCTGGGAGACAGGACCGCACTTCTTGAGAATGTTGTGAACATACCCGATTCCATTCGGCATCATGGGTATGTAGCGAGGCGGCAGTTCCAGGACGAGCAAATCCAGGTCGGGTTGTATGGCTATACGGGGAATATCGATAGGGTAGATGTGTGCCGCCCGACGAACCCTTCTGAGAAGCGGGGCGGCCCGTGACGCACTGAGATATTTCTCTAACCCCCGAGGCAGGTTTCGCCCAACATAGGAAAAGGAAGTGTAGAGCGCTCGCCTGAGATACTCTGCCAGAGTGTTGGAACGCCGGCTCAAGCCCATAAGGAAGTTTTTCAGCGGAAAAGGATTTTGGCCAGCTCTGAACGGTACCTTTCCGCAAGCTCGTTATCGGACCCCAGCACCTCGAAGATCTGAAGCATCGCTTTGCGCGCTCCATCGTCCTGAAAGCCGCGATCTTTCTTCACGATAGTCAGGAACTCTTTGAGGGCATCCTCGTAACGTTCCTTCGCCGCGAGAAACTGGGCAAGCCCGAATCGGGCTTTGAGATTGTCGGGGTCGGAGGCCAGGGTCGCTCGAAGCGCCGACTCATCCTGTTTGGCGCCCTCTTCAAGCTCCAACCGGGCTAGGAGTTGCTCGGCCTCCTTGCGCTCCGCCGTGGCCAGGGGTACGCGCTCCAGATACTCCCGCGCGCCGCTGCGGTCGCCGCCCTTCAGCAAGAGCCTCCCTAGACCCAAGAGGGCCTTGGGGTGGGTCGGCTCGCGCTGCAAAATGATTTCGTAGCGGGCTTTAGCTTGCGCAACCTGACCTTCGGCCTCGAGCCTGGTCGCCTCCTCGGCTTCTTGGTCTTGCTGCGAGGGGAGCAGCCGGGAGAGCAGTTCGCGCACGGAGGCTTCGGGAAGCGCGCCGGCGAACTCGGCGGCAAGCTTGCCCTCTTTAAAGATTTTTACCGCCGGAATTCCCTGGATCTGGAAGAGCGTGGCTAGGGTGGGGTTTTCATCGACGTTGACCTTGGCGAGAAGAAACGCGCCGTCGTATTCCGCCGCGAGCCGCTCCAACGTCGGGCCCAAAACTCGGCATGGTCCACACCACGGCGCCCAGAAGTCGACCACGACCGGAAGCTCAAGGGAGCGCTCTAAAACCTGAGCCTCGAAATCAGCTTCGGTGACTTCCACTGTCCATGAGTTCATGGCAACCCCGACCGCGAGCATCGATCAGCTTGCGTTTCGAGTCTAACGGCGGGTGAGGATCTGAAGCCCCTTCTTCGACACCACCCACCGGTCGCCGAGCTGGGAGTCAATTTCCGGCTGGGCCTGAGGGCTCTGCCCCTTGGCGGGCTCGATCCATTGGTTTTTGTGGAGGTGTTCGAGCAGCACCTTTACCGCATGCGCGTGTCCTTTGACGAGGTTGTGGAGATCGGCAAAGCCGGTGCCCCGCTCGGCGGCGTTTTCGATATAGCACTGCACGCGCCACTCATCGAACGTGTCCGATCTCCCGCCCGGCCCGATGGCGAGGTTCACCTCCTCGCCGGTCTTCGCGTTGAAATAATCTACACCCCAGCCATGAAAACAGTAGTGCCAGTCGGGATCATCTTGGAGATCTCCGACCTGCATCTCGTCGGCGAGCAGGCGGGACTGAAGTCCTTTGTAGAGCCAGGCGCTCGGAGAGAGTCGATCGGCTGCGGCAAAGCGCCGTGTCATCTCCTCGGAGCGCTGGACCAACTGGGAGCATGCCTTCAAGAATGGAAGGGCGTGGCTCTGCAGTTTATCTTGCGGAATCTCCGGCCGGGAGGCCGTGACGAGTTTCAGCCCGTTAAGGATCTGGTTTTTGGTGAAAGGCTTGGTGATGTAACAGTCCGCGCCGTGTTGGTATCCTTCGATGACATCGTCGAATTTTCCCATCGAGGTGAGCATGACGACTGGGATATAGGAAGTCTTCGGGGACTCTTTGAGGCGGCTTACGACCTCGAGGCCATTCATCCCCGGCATCATCCGATCGATGATGATGATGTCGGGAGTGCGCTCTTTCAACCGGGGAAACACTTCCAGCCCGTCATAGGCGCACAGGACCTCGTGCCCTTCGGATTCCAGGATCCGCTTGACGATGTTGACGACGTCGGCTTCGTCGTCGCAGACTAAAATGCATTTCTTGGTCTCAGCCATTTTGTAACGCTCCGTCTTTCCGCTTTGGTTCGTTCGACCACGGTCTTCTTCAGAGGATTGGATTTTGAGCACTCGGCGATGCTGGCCTATACTATACCCAGGTTCATCCTAGTTTTCTACTGTTTTATCCGCCGCTAAAATTTTAGCACCATCGCATGTCTCTATGCCTTTGCGTACTCCTTCAGGTAGAGGTCCAACAGGGCGGCGAGCAGAGCCAGGAGGACCGGTCCTAGAATCAGTCCCAGCGCGCCGAAAAGGCTGAGCCCGCCGAGTATCCCGAAGAACAAAAAGAGCGTCGGCAGCCGGAGCCGGCTCCCAATGAAGAGCGGTTTGAGGACATTGTCGATCATGCCGACGACTCCGACGCCCCATAAGAGCAGAATCGTTCCTTGGACGTAGGTGCCCTGCAGGTAGAGATAAAGCGCGGCGGGAAGCCAGACGAGCGCCGAGCCCCCGATGGGGAAAAGCGCGGTGAAGGCGGTCGCAACACCCAACAGGAGCGCAAACGGGACCCCCACGAGCCAGTAGCCGATGCCCGCCAGCAGGCCCTGGACCAGCGCCGTCACTAGACACCCGTGGATCACGGCATAGAGAGAGCTGACGATATTGTCGAAGAGCAGTTCCTGGTGCTTCTGGTCCATGGGGAGAAGAGCCCGGAGCTTGAAGCAGAGCTCTTTTCCATCGCGCAGCAGGAAGAAGAACGTGAACAGGCTGATGACAAAGTTCACGCCAAAAATGAAAACATCTTGGGCAATCTCTTTGGCCTGGGAGACCACGAATCCAGAGGCCACTTGAGCCCCCTGGATCCCGACTTTCTTCAAATCAATGCCGAACGAGGCGAACTGGAGGGATAACTGATCCCAGAGCTTAAGGAGATCCTTCACCCAGGGCTTGTCCTTGGCCATCTCGACTTCCGCGCCGTCGGCGAGCGTACGCACGACCTTGGCTAGCGCGATGGTTTCCTGAGAAAGGAAGCCCGCCATGCGGAAGGCGGGAAAGAGGACGAGAAAGGTGATGAGTAAGGTGACGAGCAGCGCGGCTAAAGTAGCTTTGCCCCGCAGGAGCTTTAGGAGCCAAGCATATGCCGGATAGACCATGACGGCTAAAATAGCCGCCCAGGTGATGGCCTTGAGGAACGGACTGACGATAAGGACGGCGAGATAGAGAAGAAGCAGAAGAAGGGCAAAAAAGAAGATCGTGACAAGCCAATTCTGGTTCACGTTCGGATCCCACCTGGAGATCGACTCACTATAAGCGGAAGGCTGATAGGCTGCAAGTGACGAATCTGCATCACAAATGGAGCGAAGCCACTTCCAAGGCCCGTGGGTCCACGATCTCGCCGGAAGTGCTCATGCGGGTGGAAAAGGTAATCAAATGATTTTTGAACTGTGGTGCAAGATTAGGGAAGCCCGGGAGCAAAAACCCTTCACCACTGAAAGACGGTGGCTAGATCGTGGCGGAACGTGATCTCGAAGAGATGGAAGCAATCTAACCGACCAAGTAATAGGGGGACTTCTTCAAGAAGGCACCAAGCGACCCTGGCTGGGAATACCTTAGAGCCGACCTGGAGTTGAAGACGGCGGATAACAATAGGGACTCCCCGTTCGCCGATACCTTTGATCTCTCGGATCTCCTGCGGAGAGGCCAACGTCAGCCCTAAGAGGTCGCCGACGGATTTTGGAATGAGGGTAATGTCAGCACCGGAATCGACATAGAACAACTGGGGCACACGCCGACGTCGGTGAATGACAATGACACGAGCGACCGGACGCCAAATGGAACCAAAGAGGTCGCTACTCTCTCTGCGGAACGCGAACTCTACCTCCATAGGAGACAAAGGATGAGGGTCTCTGCGCGAGGTAGCTTCCCAATGGTTGGAGTTGAGGAAGGGAACCGCCGCTTGGCCTGTTTCCAGACCGTCTGTGCGTTCGATCCAGAGGCAACGACCTTCTGGCCTACGATGGCGATGTATTGGCCAGCAAAGCGTGAAAGATCCGCTCGGATAAAGAAATCAAATTCGACGCTAGAAGCATTCTTCCGTCGCCGTTTGGGCATCCACCTGTCTCCCCTTAAAAATTACGTTAACAAGCCATGGTGGGTTCGTCAACCTGAGTCGCCGTGTATTCAGCAGCTTAACTAGGCAGGGGACAAGATCCTGAAAGGTGCCCAACCCGCGGGCCTGCCCGTGGAGCAGCCGACAAAGTTCGAGCTGGTGATCAATTTAAAGACAGCCAAGCAGATTGGCCTCACGATTCCGCCCGAGATCCTCATGCAGGCAGATAGAGTGATTGAGTGAGAAATTTTTAGTTTTGAATTTTCAGCGTTCAATTATGAATCAAAAATCGAAAACTGAAAGCAGGACTAAGGGAGCGCGAAAGTGTTTTTAAGAGCGCGCTCGACCTGTGCGAGGAGTGAGGGTGTCAGACTCCCGAGTCGTTTCATGAGGCGTCGCTTATCGACAGCTTTGACCTGCTCGGTCACGGCTTTGGACGTAAAGGTGAGACGGGCAACTCCCTTGGGGATGAGCGCGTGACTGGGAGAAAGGTGGGCCGTGTTCTTGGTCAGTGGGACGACCACTACGAGCTGGCTGAATTGATTGATGCTGTTGTTGGAGAGAACGATTACCGGCCGGGTCTTTTTGATCTCGACACCAATGGTCGGGTCAAGGTTAGCGACTACCACATCACCCCGCTTTACGGCGACCACTCGACTCCTCCTTCTCAAGGATGGCCCAGGCCTCCTCGTCGCTCAACTCCCACTCAGCCAGCAAGTCGCGCTCCTCTTGCGTCTCCCGGGCCGAGCGTCGGGTATAGTACGTCTCATACTCGCGCTCCAATTGTTTCCGTGAAATAGAGTCAAGGAGGGCGGTCAGCATATTGGCAATAACACGGCTACGACGCTTTTTCGGAATGAGGGCATTGGCTCGCCTCACCAGGTCCCGGGGAAGCGAGACGCTCACTACTTCGTACTGTCCTCGACCTGTTGCCATGTCCGTTCCTCCTGCTTCTTATATTTTCTCCTTAATAACGATATTCGATAATAGCGCTAGTGTCAACTTTGCTGATGCGGGGTGAATCAAATAAGGAGAAAATAAGCAGAGGGCAGCCATGAACAGAAAACTCATCCTACGGCGTGAGCATTACCGATCTGTACCGCCGCGCCGCTACCTACGTCGATAGAATCCTGAAAGGCGCCAAGCCGGGTGATGTGCCCGTGGAGCAGCCGACGAAATTCGAATTCGTCATTAACCTGAAAACGGCTAAAAGATCGGCCTCGCGATTCCACCGGAAGTGCTCATGCGGGCAGGTGGAGTGATCAAATAATTTTAGGTTGCCGGCAGTTCTTGCAAGCGCGCTCTCGCGGTGGTACCAAAACAGCTAGATGGAGACCAGCGATTTGAGTTCCCTTCCGGGTGGCAACGCAGTCCACCAGGGGCTTGAGGATCTGGCGGCAGGGAAAGAATCGGAGACTGCCCTCCTGGTCCTGATCGGTGCCCCGCGGTTGCGCCGCCTCGGCCTGGAGATACCGGAAGACAAAGCAAACATGCCTGAGCATCGGCTTTACCAACTCCTCGCCCGCTCAGACCCCGATTCGGCCCACTCACGCTATAATGCCCTCATTCGATGCCTGGTCAGCTTTGAGCGAGCCCTCGAGCATGCCATATACAGCAAGCGCAGCTGGTGAAGCTGTTCCAAGAAATTGTGTCACAATTGTACCGCTACCCAGCCATTGACCCGCCCGCTTTCAAGCAAGCAGTCGAGAAGACCGTTGAGGTCTTTGTCAGATCTCAACAGAAGTAGGTCTTTGCCTCCTGACTTCTCATAATTCTGCCAGCCCCTGTAACCAACGGCTATACGATCTTAAACGGCGTGAAGCCCACCAACCTGCCGGCGGTGCCGGCAACCAAGTTCGGGCTAGTCATCAATTTCAAGACGGCTAAGGCGCTCGGCCTCACTATCCTGCGTGAAATCCTGATTCGCGCGGATAGAGTGATTAAGTGAAGCGGTTTTGCTACAGTGGCGTCGCAAGAAAGCGACGATCCGTGTAGCCGGTTTCTTTGTGATCGACTTTTTTGTGCCGCTTCTCGCCGGGATTCGGAGTATTTTGTGATCCAGGTGGCGCACGTCCCGGTGGCATGTCGCTTGCTTCTCGCAAAGTCTGCGCTTTCTCCGCTCATGGGTCGGGCAGGCGTACCTTTGTTCTTGACCAGGCGGATGTGGAGTGCCAGAAACGGGTCTTGCTGCACCCGTCGGCTAGTCCTGCAGGAATGACAAAAAAGAAAATTCTGATCGTCGAAGACGTCGAGTTTAACCGGGATTTGCTGGTCCAGCTCCTTGGCGACGACTTTCACCTCTCGCTGGCAGCGGACGGGAAGGAAGGGCTGGAAAAAGCTGCCCTGGACCAGCCGGATCTGATTCTCATGGACTTAGGCCTACCTGTTATCGACGGGTGGGAGGCTACACGAAGGCTTAAGGCAAGCCAAGAGCTGAGGCACATTCCTATCATCGCGATTACCTCGCACGCCATGTCGGGGGATGAGCGGAAAGCTTTTGCGGCCGGCTGCGACGATTACTTAGCAAAGCCAATCCACGAAGACGAGCTCATGGCCAAAATAAGGAAGTTGATCTAAGGACTTACCCGCTTTCCGTTCTAAGGCAGACTGTGAAGGGCGGGTTGTCTGGCGAACCGGGTTGCGGTATAGGCTGGACCACCTGCCCATGAAACGAATGGAAGAGACGGTGAGATCACGGCTGGTCGGACTTTTCCCCCGCCGCCGGCGGGGAAGGCTTGTCCGTGATTACTTTCTGATTTCCGTGTTCCTGATTTTGGCCGGGCTTATCGCCAGCGCTCTGGTGGAGCTTTATTTTCGTTATCAGGAAAGCCAAGAATCCATAGCTCTCCTCCAGCAGGAAGTCGCATCCAGCGCTGCCTTCAAGATCGAAAGCTTCCTCCAAGAGATCAAAGCCGCGCTGAAGACGGCGACGAAGAGCCGTGAGATTGCCGTCAAGGGTCTCGTGCCCGAATACAAATTTGAACTCGAGAGGCTTCTCTTAACCGCCCCGGCGATTACCGAGTTGGTTGCGGTCGACGCAGAAGGAGTCACTCGCGTTAAGGCGTCGCGGCTTCGGAGCGCTCTCACTCATGTCGGGAGATCTTCTGAAATTTCGGAGAGCTTTCGACGAGCGATGCAAGGCGGGTCGCATTTCGGTCCCGTCTATTTCGTACGGGGTTCGGAACCTTACATGAGCATAGCCGTTCCCATGGAGCGGTTTGCCGGCAACACCATCGGCGCTCTTCAAGCCGAAGTCAACCTCAAATACATCGGCGAAGTCGTCTCGAATATCAAAGTAGGAAAGGCCGGCTATGCCTATCTCGTAACGCGCTCGGGCGGCCTCGTGGCGCACCCGGACGTCAGCCTGGTTTTGCAGCGGCGCAATGTTGCCCAACTCGAACAAGTCAAAGCGGCTTTTCAAGCCAACCCGAATGTTGGGAAGCCCAAAGCGGTGGTCACTCGCAGTCTACAGGGGACAAAAGTTTTCAGCTCCTATGCGCTTATTCGAAGCCTCGATTGGGCAGTATTCATTGAGCGTCCCGTAGCAGAGGCGTATGAGCCACTCTATGCTTCGATTTTGCGCACCTCCGGCGTGCTGCTCTTCGGACTTGGAATGGCCCTTGTGGTAGGCCTCTTTGTGGCGCGTCGCGTGGTGCGCCCG
Organism: Deltaproteobacteria bacterium; assembly: GCA_016180805.1. Taxonomy (GTDB): domain Bacteria; phylum Desulfobacterota; class Binatia; order UBA9968; family UBA9968; genus 2-12-FULL-57-22. The sequence continues at coordinate 42,037 of JACPAM010000105.1, forward strand.
CTTCAAACCTTGCGCCAGGGAGTCGAGCGCATCGGAGACGGGGACTTGAGCTTTCGTCTTGAACTTAAGACAGGCGACGAAATCGAGGTTCTCGCCGAAGAGTTTAATAAGATGACGCGCGCTCTCCAGGAGTCTTATGCCAACCTGGAGCAGAAGGTAGCCGCGAGGACCCAGGAACTCAGGCTAGCCAATCAGAGGCTCGACGAGGCGAGCAAACACAAATCCCAATTCCTTGCCAACGTCAGCCATGAGCTGCGCACCCCCCTCAACGCGATCATAGGCTTCACCCGCCTCGTCTTGCGCAAAACTGAAGGACAGATACCCGAATTGCAGAGAGAAAATCTCCAAAAGGTTCTCATTAGCGCGGAGCATTTGCTGAAACTGATCAACGGGCTGCTCGATCTCGCCAAAATCGAGGCTGGCCGGATGGAAGTATCTGTGGAGCAGTTCCGTTTGGATGAGGTCGTCGAAACTGCGGTCTCGACGGTTGAACCGATGCTTGAGGACGGCAAGGTGCGGCTTGTTACAGAAATCGCGGCGGACATCCCGACCCTGAATACGGATCGACAGAAGCTCGAGGAGATCCTGCTCAACCTCTTAAGCAATGCCGCGAAGTTTACCGAGCAAGGCGAAGTTCGGCTGAAGGCATGGCGAGAGGACCAGGGGTTGAAGCTGGTCGTTTCTGACACGGGCGTAGGGATCAAAAAAGAGGCCCTGGGGCATATATTTGAAGCGTTCCGTCAGGCCGATGTGTCCGGTCCAGGACGGTCAGCCGGCACAGGTCTTGGGTTGGCCATTGTGAAGCGTCTGGTGGACCTTCTCGGTGGAAACATCAGCGTTGAGAGCGAAGTGGGGAAGGGATCGAAGTTTACGCTTAGCTTGCCTTTTGTCTTGGGAGGCTAGGGGCGGAGAGATCCAATATGCCGGTTCCGCTGGTGATGAAGGCAATTTTTCGCGCGCTTTCACTGACACTACTGGGGCTGGTCCTAGTTGCGGCCCGCCTTGAGGCGGGAAAGCAAGTGAAGATCCCTCGCGTCGGTCTTTTGTGGCTCGACTCGACGGCCTCTTCTCGCATCGCGGAGTTCCGCAAAGCTCTACGCAATCTTGGTTATCTCGAGGGCCACAACATGGTTCTTGAGTTCCGCAACGCCGAGGGAAAAAGGGAGCGCCTCCCGGAGCTGGCGGCCGAGCTTCTGCGCCTTAAAGTTGACGTGATTGTCTCTGACGGCGCCGACGTGATCGAGCTCCTCAGAAAATTGACTAGGACCATCCCCATTGTGATGCCGGTTATGGGCGATCCTATTGCGAGAGGGATTGTAGCTAACCCCTCTCGGCCGGAGGCGAACATCACGGGACTGACTAATTTTGCCATTGAGCTCAGCGGAAAAAGGCTGGACCTCCTGCGCGAAGCCGTGCCCGGGGTCAAACGCGTGGCCGTTCTATCGAACTTGTCGCCAGCGCAAGAAGCCGAGATCAAAGAGCTGGAGGTTTCAGCCCGGTCCCTGGGTATTGACCTAACTCCGGTCTCGGCGCAAGGCCCGCATGGGCTCAAGCGGGCATTTGAGGTTGTCAAGCAGAGTCAAGCCGACGCGCTTATGATTTTGCCGGACACCGGGTTTCTTGGACGCCGCGTGCCTATCGTAGAATTTGGTATTAACAGGCGGCTCCCCGCGATTTTCCCGGCCCGAGAGTTTGCGGAAGCCGGCGGTCTGATGTCTTATGGGCCGGACATTCTCTATAATTTTTACCGTGCCGCTACCTACGTGGATAAGATTCTGAAAGGGGCCAAACCCCAGGATTTGCCGGTTGAAAACCCGATGAAGTTTGAGTTCATCATCAATTTGAAAACCGCCAGGAAAATGGGCCTTACTATTCCAGCGGAAGTCTTGATGCGCGCAGACGAGGTGATCCGCTAGGATCTCTATGTCGAACAAAATCTTAATCGTGGACGACGAGCCCTTTAACCTGGACCTATTGGAACAGGAGTTGGTAGATCAGGGCTACATTGTCGTGAAGGCCGAGAGTGGTGAGGAGGCGCTCAAGAAAGTCGAAGCCTCAGAGCCGGATCTTGTTCTTCTCGACTACATGATGCCCCGAATGAACGGCCTCGAGGTGCTGAAGGAGCTCCGCGCGCGGGGCAACAATATCCCTGTCATTATGATTACCGCCCATGGCACGATCGACCGGGCCGTGCAGGCGATGAAGGAAGGGGCCTATGACTTCGTCACCAAACCCATTGATCCTGATCATGTCGCGCTGGCGGTTGAGAAGGCTCTGGAGCGGGAAAAACTGAGAACAGAGGTTGAAATCCTCGCCGACGAAATCGCCGGCCGTTACCATCTGGTCGCCGGGAAAAGCCCGCTCATGCACCTGGCTATCGATGCCGCAAAAAAAGCGGCAAACAGCCGATCCACGGTTTTATTGCTGGGAGAAAGCGGCACCGGCAAAGAAATCTTTGCTCGAGCCATCCACAATTGGAGCGACCGAAATAGAAAACCTCTCGTCGCGATCAACTGTGTGGGTCTCTCTCGGGATCTCCTGGAGAGCGAGCTATTCGGCCATGAGAAGGGCGCCTTTACCGGAGCCCATCAACTTAAAAAGGGCAAGATGGAACTGGCGGAAGGCGGCACGGTCTTTTTAGATGAAGTGGGGGATATCTCTTCGGAGCTTCAGACAAAGCTCCTCAGGTTTCTCCAGGAACGGGAGTTCGAGCGGGTCGGTGGCACCAAGCCGTTGCGGGTTGACGTGAGGATTATCGCCGCGACGAACCGCGACTTGAACGCAGCCATGAGAGACGGTCGCTTCCGAGAAGATCTTTACCACCGGCTCAACGTCATTCCCATCACGCTTCCCCGTCTCCGAGAGAGAAAGGAAGACATCTCCGACCTCGCGAACCACTTCCTGCAGCGCTTCTCCAAAGAAACGAAGAAAAACTTTACCGAAATCAGCGAGGAGGGTCTGGAGAAGCTCTTGTCTTACGGCTGGCCGGGCAACGTGCGTGAGTTGGCCAATGCGATCGAGCGGGCTGCTGTCATGGGGCAGGGACCAAGAATCACGCTCGAAGACCTGCCTCCTCGAATTGTGGGCACCGACCCTCGGCCAAGATCCGACAGCTTGTCCTATCGTGAGGCCATGGATGCTTACAGGCGAGATCTCATTCAAAAGGCTCTCGCTCAGGCGAAAGGAAATCGAGCTGCCGCCGCCAAGGCTCTCGGCCTCCACAGGACCCACCTGTTGAGGCTGATGAAGGCCCTGGGAGTCGACTGAGCATCTTTGCAGTCCGCTGTAGCGTAAAGGCATCAGTTTCCAATTTTTTAGAAATCCTCACCGGGCAGTCCCCACAGAATTTCTGCCGTTAACTTAGGGTCTTAGCCGAGTTCCCGCCGGTTTTTTGGCACTGGCACGCAGCTTGCGGTTGCACTGGAGACAGTGGAGACCGTGGGAATCTTCGGAATGCTCAGGATAAAGGGCGCAATCGGAAGGCCCTTTATGGGAGACAGTCTTTCAAGAAGGTTGTTGGGCTTGCGCTGATCCAGATCTAACGAACAGGAGGGCGTATGAAAATGCAAAGATTGCAAGTGAAATGGATGGCTTTGATCGCTTTGAGCGTGATTATGGGAATGCTGTTCTGGGCTTGGGTTAGAGACGCTGCCGCGGCTGAAGCCGGGTACATCGATACCCACAACCATGCCCCTATAAATCCTACTTGTGATTACAATGCCACGGTTGATTATAACGGCGATCGTACCTCTGAAACTTATNGAACATGGACGCCTACGGCATTGACATTACTTTATTCATGCCGGAGCCGCATGGAGTGGATAATGCCCCTTCCTGCAATTTCGGACACCTGGGCGAGATCGTGGAGAATTTTCCCGCACGGTTCGCCATGCTTCTGGGTGGAGAAACACTCAACGTCATGATCCAACGGGTGGTTACGGAACCGGACACTTACACTTACGAGGCTATTAAGGATGAGTTCCAGGCCAGGGCGCTTGAGATCCTCGCCACTGGCGCCGTGGGGTTTGGAGAGATGGCCGCCGAGCATTTCTCCCTGGCCAGCAACCACCCTTACGTGAGCGCCCCACCCGATCATCCACTCTTTAAAGACCTAGCCGATATCGCCGCTCTGTATGACGTGCCTATAGATCTGCACATGGAGGCCCTCACTTCCGACCTCAAGTTCGCCGATCTACCCGACTGCTCTACCTTGTATAAGCAATCGCAGTTGAACTACGGATCCCATTTTAATGACCCCGATGTGTTTCCGGAGAACATTACGGCTTTCAAAACGCTGCTGGATTACAACCCCAACGCCAAAATCATTTGGGTCCATGCCGGATGGGACAACACCAACGAGCG
>JACPAM010000146.1 GCA_016180805.1 Deltaproteobacteria bacterium
CAACTGGCAGCGGGCCTACCGGATCCCGATCATGGGCGAAGGAGTGCGAAGTCTCAATCTCTCCAATGCCGTCTCTATCGTGCTTTACGAAGCCCTAAGACAGCTTGGGAAAGTTTAAAGGGGTTGACGCCACAACGGTTTGGGGTTATTTAAGCTACTACAAAATCCTTAGAGCAAGGGGGTTACCATGTGGGGAGGGTTTTCGACGAGTGGACGGCGCCTGGGGGGGCTCCTGGGGGTTTTCCTGGTCCTGGTTTTAGCCAGCGGAAGTTCCTTGAATGCGGCCGAGAAAGCAGAACAAAAAAACTCTGCGACGCCTAAAGATTCCTTCAATCTGATTCTTCCCTACACCGATGTGACGGTGGGACAGGGTCAAGACGTCACGATGGACGCGGAGGTCGTCAACCGCACGAAGAATCCCGTCCAAGTCGACTTGACTCTCGACGCCATCCCCCAAGGCTGGGAGGTCGGATTCCATTCCAGGTATCCAAGTTATCCCGTTCGGTCCGTCATGGTTCAAAGCGAGAAGTCGACGACAGTCGAGTTCAAAGCCAAGGTTCCGGAAAAGACAAAACCGGGAAACTATGAGGTCAAAGTCACCGCCAAAGACGAAAGAGGCACCACCACCCAAGTCGAAAGAGTCGCCTTTCGCGTCACGTCCAAAAAGGTTGAGACCGGCGGACTCAAACTGACCAGCCAGTATCCTGTCTTAACCACCCCTACGGGCCAGACTCTCAAGTTCACTGTCGACCTCAAAAACGAGACCAACAAGCCGCTTACCGCCACGTTAGTGGCGCAGGCTCCGGAGGCGTGGTCGGTGCGGTTCAAGCCCCAGTATGGCGACACCGTGATATCATCCATAGCCCTTAAGGAAAACGCTACCGAAACCCTGAGCGTCGAGATCGACTCCCCAGTGCGGGCACAAACCGGTGAACACCCGGTAACGGTTAGGGCGCGCGCCGGAGCCTTCGAAGCCTCCACGAATCTAAAAGTGACACTTAAAGGAAGTCCCGATCTGAGAATTGGAACCCGCGCCGAAACGCTCAACACCTCTCTGACCGCTGGAAAGAGAACACCGGTTGACATCATTGTAGGCAATGCAGGAACGGCCCCTGTCCGTAATCTCTCATTTATCGCTTCGAAGAAGCCTGAGAAATGGGCCGTTGAATTCAAGCCCGATAAAATCGACGTGATTAATCCAGGCGAGGTGAGGGAGGTGAAAATAGAGATTCTTGCCCCAGCGCGGAGCATCGCAGGCGATTACCTCATCTCGTTCACCCCCAATAGCCCCGACGCGGCGGCAAAATCGGTTGAATTCAGAGTAACGGTTTCGACACCCACCTTTTGGGGCTGGCTCGGCGCCGCGATCGTCGCAGCCGTGGTCCTAGGTTTGGGGGTGGTCTTCGTTCGATTGGGCCGACGATGAGCACCGTCATTGAAACTCACAACCTAGCCAAGCATTACCGCGACCTCGTTGCGGTCAATGACCTCAATCTGAGAGTGGAGCAGGGAGAGATCTTCGGTTTTCTCGGTCCTAACGGAGCCGGTAAGACCACAACCATCTTAATGCTCCTTGGACTGACTGAGCCGACATCAGGCCAGGCTTCAGTGTGCGGGTTTGACCCGGCACGCCAGCCCTTGGAAGTGAAAAAAAGGGTGGGCTACCTCCCCGAAAACCCCGGCTACTATGAGGACATGACCGCGTGGGAAAACCTTCTCTATATCGCTCGGCTGAATCGTATTCCGGAGGGGGAGGCGCGTCGCCGAGTCACCCTTCTGCTGGAACAGGTTGGCCTTGCCGCCGACGGAGACCGGCTGGTGAGAGAGTTCTCGCGCGGGATGAAACAACGACTGGGCATCGCAGAGGTCTTGGTGAAGGAGCCCCAGGTGCTGGTCCTTGACGAGCCTACGCTGGGTCTCGATCCCGATGGAGCGGTTCGCATCCTGGAACTGATCACAAAGCTTAGCCATGAGCGAGGTCTTACTGTCCTTCTCTCCTCTCACCTGCTTCACCAGGTGCAGCAGATGTGTCGTCGAATCGGCATTATCGTCAAAGGGAGAATGATCGTTCAGGGTGAGGTGAGTAAGCTCGGATCAGCTATTCTTAAGGAACGGCAGTGGAATTTCCTCGTACAAGTGGATGGAAGAACAGATGCGCTTGAAAACGAGTTGCGTTCCCTCAACGGAGTCGCAGAGGTCGAACCACGGACCGGCGGATGGTTACTGCGCTGCACCGAAGACGTGCGACCCCAGCTGGTCTCACTGGTAACGAAAAAAGGGCTGTCCCTGCTTCAACTACGCTCTGAAGATCCTACCTTAGAGGAGATCTATCTCAAATATTTTCGTGAGGCTTAAAGTATGAGTGTGGTATTTTGGAAAGAGCTTGCAGATCACTTTAGCAGCCGCCGCTTTATGATTCTGCTGACTATCATCGTGTTGACCGGGCTGTGGGCTACGTACTCGGCCGGACAGACGATCCGGTTGGATGCAGAAAATATGCCGACAGAATCCGTCTTCCTCCTCCTGCTTACGTCACAGTCGGGAGCCCTTTTTCCGCTCGCGACTTTTCTCGGATTTCTTGGCCCGCTCGTGGGGATTACTCTTGGCTTTGATGCTATCAGTGGAGAGTACGCGCGGGGAACGCTAAGCCGCGTTCTCTCCCAGCCCATCTATCGAGACAGTCTAATTAACGGGAAATTCCTTGCGGGCCTTGCCACCGTAGCGACCTTTTGGGCTTCCATTCTCATCCTTGTCATCGGATTGGGAATGCCCCTGCTCGGTTTTCCGCCCAACGGTGAAGAACTTTGGCGCATGCTCTTCTTCACCTTGATCGGCATTATCTATGTAGGGTTCTGGTTGGCCTTAGCGATGCTTTTCTCGATCCTTTTCCAGCGCACGGTCACCGCCGCTCTTGGCTCCCTTGCGCTCTGGCTCTTTCTGGCGATTTTTGTCTGGATGGTCGCCAAGGTCGTCTCCGACATTGTTGTGCGTGATCCGTCAACGCCAGAACAGCTCGTGCAGCAAGCAAATATCGAAACCGCCGTCAGCCGCTTCTCTCCCAACACGCTCTATTCTGAAACCGTTCATATCCTGCTCAATCCCGTCGCGCGGACTTTTGGACCGGTCCTCCAAGAGCAATTGAGCGGGATCCTGCCCACTCCTCTGGCATTGAGCCAAAGCCTCCTTCTTATTTTCCCGCACATTGCGACCCTTCTCGCCTTGGTCGCCGTTTGCTTTGCCATCTCCTACATCAAATTCATGCGCACTGAGATCCGCACATGATCAGTCCTTTCCCTCCAGCCGCTGCTTTACCGCCTGCGCAAACTCCTCCATCGCCTGGTCCGCTTTGCGCTTGATGATGCTATGTCCCAGGGTCGCCAGTTTTCCCAGGATGTCGACCGAGGCGACAAAGGATAAAACCGTCTTCTCACCGTCCCCTTTGAGGCGCGCTTCCAGATCCACCTTCATGCGGCTTCCCACCCGGTTATCAGCTCCGGTCGCCTGGGCTTTCACGTAGGAAAGCTCCTCGCTTTGCAGCACTTCGATCCGCATCGGGAACTCCACGCGGAACGGGCCCACTTTCTCCACCATCAGGGCCGTGTACTGCTTTCTTGGCTCGACCGTTTTAGCCTCCTTGCACCCCGGAACACAGCTAATGAAACGGTCCACGTTCCAGATAAACTCCCAAACTTTTTCTTTCGGCGCGAGAATTTCTATCTGTTTTTCAAATTGCAAGACATCCCCCTTTCTCGAATCCAGCGCTGCACTAGATTGTCTATCTCGTCTGTTTGGTCTCGACCAGACCGACCAGAAGGACCAAATAGACTTAATGACCGGCTAATCCGCCCCGGCCACCGCGTCTTTAACGTCCTTGAACTCCTTGTTCAGATAAGCCTTCAGCCTTTTTTTTACCCGCTCTTCGATCTGACGCACCCGCTCACGGCTGATGCCGTATTTTTCCCCGATCTCCCTGAGCGTAAGCGGTTCTTCGTTGAGCAGCCGCTCGCGGAAAATGACCAGTTCCTTATCCTTCAAGCCCCGAGCGAACTGCTCCATTTTTTCGCTCAAGACCTGGCGGTATTCGGTTTCCGCGATATGCTCCTCGGGAGTCTGTTTGCTGTCGGCCAAGAAATTGAGCAGCGTGACCTCCTCGTCATCACCAACCGGCATGTCAGTAGAGAGGTCCCGATGTGCCAAGCGCTGCTCCATCTCCACCACTTCCCCCTCTTTCACGTTGAGCCGCTCGGCCAAAAGTTTCGGCCCGGGCGTGAAGCCCTCCGCTTCGAGCCTCTGCTTCTCTTTCTGGAGGTTGAAAAAGAGTTTGCGCTGCGCCTGGGTGGTGCCGATCTTGACCATGCGCCAGTCGTTCATGATGTAACGGATGATATAGGCGCGAATCCACCAAACCGCATAGGAGGGAAACCGGATCCCGCGGTAGGGATCGAAATTCTTCACCGCCTCCATCAGGCCTATGTTCCCTTCTTGAATCAGGTCCAAGAGGTTCCTGAACGCCTTCTGGTATTCGCGCGCAATCATGACCACCAACCGGAGGTTGGACGTAACCAGCTTGTAGGCAGCCTCGATGGTGCCGAACTCTTTGTATTCGACGGCCAGGCGGTGCTCTTCCTCCCGCGTCAACAGCGGATAGCGGCGGACTTCCACCAGGTAGCGCTGCAGCGGGTCGTACGGAACGAGGGCTTTTTCGAAGGGATCGTGCTCCTCCTGGAGGTCGACCTCGTCCTCGACGGGATCGATCTCGCCCGCGGTTGGCTCGTCGCGAGGATCTGAGTGCTCGTTCGCCATGTTGACGTTTTCGCCCTATGCAAAAACTATAAAAAACTTAGCCTCTTTCGGCAGCCTTTTCAACAAGTGTAAGGTTCGTTATCTGCCGGAGAACGTAGGGATAAGTCCCCGGTAAGGGGACGGAATGGAGGGATGAAGGTAATGATCAGGCGGTTTCCGTTTTGCTCGTGGCCTTTCTTACGACCCCCGCCGCCACTTCCCTCAAGGCGATCACGACCTCCCGGTTGTCGTCCACGACCAGCGGCTTGGCCCCTTTAAAGAGCTGCCTGGCCCTTTTGGAGGCAAGCATCACCAGTTCAAAACGATTGGGAACCTTTTGCAGACAATCTTCGACTGTAACGCGCGCCACTAGATTCTCCTGGGACCCATGAAGTGAAGTAATTTAAACAGATTTCTCCCCGGCAGTCAATCGATTGAAGCATCCGGGATTTTTCGCCTGCGAAACAAATCTCCGTCCCGCAGAACGGGGTGTTGAAAAACCGTGTTCGCAGGCCGGTCAAAAAGGTCCCAGGTGCGAGGCGCGCGAGAAACCGACGAGCGGAGGCGTACTAGGAAGTACGTTGGAGCGAGGCGGTCGAGCGCAACGAAGCAGATGAGCCTTTTTCAACGGTCTGCAGAAAGCTTGACAAGCTCCCATGTCGACTCTAATCTTCTAATTTAAGAGCAGCGCAACCATGTTCCGGCAACTGGCAAAAAGGGTGCGCGACAGAATCGGTTTGATCTCGCAGCTTAATGGCCGACCCAGACCGGTCGACCCCATGTTGGCGTTGGCGAAGAACTACGGCGAACTCCTGCGTTTGGCACAGCAGATCGAGTCCCACGCCGAAAAAGCCCCGTATCCCCACGTCGCGGAGAAACTATGGCGGATCGCGCGCGAAAAACGTGAACTGGCCGGCACCATGAAGGAAAAACTTGCGGCCAGGGAAAGAAATGCCGGCGAGCCCGCCTCACCCGTCAAATCGGGGAAGAACCACTGGGAAAGAATGGTTCAAGATCTCGAGGATCAAAAGGCCCTGGAGGAAGGGTTGATCCAGCTCGCGGACGCCGTAGCCGAGCATGATCCTCAACTGAGCCGGATGCTCCGAGATATCGTGGTCGCCCAGAATCCGCACAAAGAGGACTTCCTCGACTTGATCGCCCGCGCGGACCCGCAAGCGCACCAATACTGAGGCTACGGCTCAACCCGCCTGACTTGGGCTTTACCCATGGCCGCAGCCCAAGCTATTTCCCGGCTTAGCCTTGTCTTGCGGAATAGTATGGCGTCGGAGAGGGTTAAGGAGAGGGATCAACAGGGATTCACGGAGACCGACGAATCGGGCCCTAAAGGCCATGTCCAAAGCTATCCCGGTGACAATCGCGTGCCACGCTTGGTCCTCGGATAAGCCGGTAGCCTTGAAGGAACGCCAGAGGGAGAGAATCTCCTCCTCGGTCACGTTCTCGAAGGCATCGATCTCGTGCTCTTCGGTTCCCCTAAATATGATTTGATCGTATCTCATACACCACTTAAAAGCGCCCTGCGACCCTGTCGAAGCAAAAGGCATGCCATCTCCATAACTGCCTGAAAGAGCGGTAGTCGTGAAATGCAGGAATGATAAAAAGCGCCATTTTTAGGCAAAAACTGTCAAAAAACGGGAATGATGACAGCAGAACTGGAGGAAATTTCGAGGGTCAATCGATCACGGCAACACCCGAAATCTCTAGCATGCAGTCAGGGTTGTACAGCCTTTTGACCTCGACCAGAGTAATGGCAGGAAAATACTTGCCGAACACCTCCCGATACGCCGAGGCAATCGCCCTCTTGTTTGCCAGATAGGCTTCCACGTCCGTGACATACATCGTAAGCACCGCGTACTGCTGAGGCTTTCCCCCGGCGCCTTCGATGGCCAACCTGAGATTGTGCATGACCTGGTGGAACTGAGCGACGAAATCGCCCTTGCCAACCACCGCGCCGCTTGCGTCAAAAGGGGCTTGCCCGGCGACATGAACGATCGTTCCGGAAAAAATTTTCGCGACGTGAGAATAACCTGCGGGGTTCTCCAGGCCCGCTGGATTTAACAGCTCAAACGGCATGCTCTGCCCTCCTACTTCTCCGCGGAATCCCAGGAAGAAATAAAATTTTCCATTTCCCCGACGACATCTTGGGACGAGGGCACGTAGGGCAAGATGATGCGTGTGGCCCCGGCGTCCCAGTAGGGCTGGATCCTCTCGCGAATCTCTCTGACCGAGGTCGCCGCGACAAAAGGCACGCCGGCAAAAAGGCGGTCGGTAATCAGCCCTCTGGCTGCATGGAAGCCGCCGCTCTTCCACGCGGCCCGCATCGCCTCTACCTCGTTGCCAAACCCCATGCGAGTCAAAAGATCCCGGTAGTAGTCCGCCAACACATAGAAAGTAAGCGTGCGGCTGAGCGCGTCCCGGGCCTGTGCATGATCCGGCGCCACCGAGCAGCGAACCTTACAGATAATCTCCACGCCTGTGGGATCCTTTCCCGCCTCCTCCGCTCCCCCTTTCACCTGGGCAACGATGCGGCGGATCTCGTTAGGGTTCGCCATATTGATGAGGACCCCGTCGGTCAGACTTCCCGCCAAGCGGCTCATCTTTGGGCCGAAGGCCGCAAGATAGATTGGGATCGTTGTGGAGGAAGGCTTAAAGGCCAGCTTAAAGCCCTGACAAGAGAAAAATTGTCCCTCGAATTGAAGCTTCTCCCCTTTCATTGCCGCACGCACGATTTCGACATACTCCCTCACGCGGCTCAGGGGACGATCCAAGGGGAGCCCGTGCCACTTGGCGATCGTCGGGTTGGAGGAGCCGATGCCTAAGAGGAATCGTCCGCCGGACAGCTCGTCGATGCCGACGGCTTGAAGCGCAAGAGTGGCTGGAGTTCGACCCAAGATATGGTATACGGCAGAGCCGACCTTGATGCGGCTCGTAACCGCAGCGATAGCCGCGAGCATGACCGTCGGGTCTTTATTGTTGGCTTCCCCGCCCCACGCACAGCCGAATCCGTGCGACTCCGCAAGCCTGGCCAACTGCGGGATCGCATCCATCGGCAACTGGGCTCCGGAATTAAACTCGATATCGATTTGCATCTCTTTTCCCCACAAAGCCTATCTAACACGACTCACGGCACGAACCCATCGGCCGCAGCCGAGAGCGCGTTCCCCGAGGGAGCCTAGTGACGGGGACAGGCACGCAAGCGGCGAGCCAGTCCCCTCCGGTCGCGGCCTGATGGCTCGGCCCCCGAGGAGCTTTCGAGGAATCCGGGCTAGTGCCTTGGCCCCGGGACGGGGACAACCCGGATTCCCTCGGTTTTCTCAATGTACCGCATCATGCGATACGCGCTTTCCACCTCCGAGACGTCGAACCGAGGAAGGCTTCGAAATGCTGCTACATATTCAGGACCCGATTCTACTTTGGCGCCGATGAAAGCGAACTTTCGCTGCCGCATGGATTCGAGCACCTTGCGCTTGAAATCCTCCGGAGATGACGCCCAAACCGCCTCGCCGATGCCCGCCCCCTTGGCCACGGCGACCAGATCGGCACCCACGGCAGTCGCCGTTTTGAGCAATCCCGAAGCTTCGTATATCCCGTTGTCAAAAACCATGTAAATCAGATTCGCGGGCTTTTCCCGACCTAGCGTGGGAAGGCCGCAGAGGTTCATGAGGAGGGCCCCATCGCCGTCAATGGCCAGCACCTGGCGCCGCGGAAGCGCAAGGGCAAGCCCTAGGGCAATGGACTGTACCAACCCGAGGGTTCGGGAGCGCAGATTCCCTTCGCTCGGGCGCAGGTGAGTCCACTCCGTCGAGCTTCCGCCTCCGATGGTGATCACGAGCGCATCGCCCACCTCGGGCGCTATC
>JACPAM010000147.1 GCA_016180805.1 Deltaproteobacteria bacterium
CGCCTTCGACGCTTTCCAGGGGTCGCGAAAAAATTCCCGACCCTGTAGTCCCGCAAAGCCGGGTGCCGTCAGCGTATCAGCCCAAAAGATCCCAATCGAAATTCTGAACATCGAGTTCGTGTCCCGGCCCTCCCACCGCCGCCAGCAGACCCTTTTCCACATCGTTCAGCCTTAGAGGACCGCATAATCCAACCCCTACGGTGCATAAGAGAAATTCTTTCCGGATTAGCCGTCCGAGCAGTTTTCCCTGTACGAACTGGCGAACCAATTGATGGATTCCGCCTCTTGTCTCGAACTTTGCTTTTTTTCCCGGCGGAGGATCTTTGACTTCAGCAAAGATGAAATAATCACGGTCCTCTATAAGAAGGTCGATCTCCGCGTCTGTTGATCTCTGGAGCTCGTAGTACAGGTCGCCCCCGGAGGAAGGAGAAGCCAGTTCCGGGAAAAGTCGTTTGTAATCGACAATGACTTGGTTATACAGCTTCCGCCCTCGATAGCCCTGGTCCCAGAAATAGTAGTATAGAGGATAGATATTTGTCTCCCACCGCGGTTCCTTTATTTCTAATCTGGCACCATGCCGTAAAGAACACTCTCCTACCAGACGTGTCACTGCGTGAGCCTTGGCTGGCTGCCAGGGGTCCAGTGTCCTCCGAAGCTTGGAGGTTTCCCCTTTATCCAGGTCAATCAGCAGGTATGGATTCACGTTCGCCACCTTGGAGAGATTCAAACCCCAACCCCCTCCCGGATATTTTCACGGTTTCGTAATTACGAAAAGGTGAAAGTTGCGGCGGGATAGTTTGAGTTGACGATTTAGGCACGACCCTAATGCCGCGGCCGAAGCCTCCTCAAATTGTACATATTGAAGGGTCCGACCCCACCGGGTCCACGTTGAGACTCAATCACGTACTTAGTCCGGGAATAGAAACTCCGTGGTTATCCCCTTTATCTCCAAGTAGTCGGAACACTCATTATATGTTCCTGCGGGCAGTACCAATTTAACGAGTATTCTTTCTCCGCTTTTTTGGAGGTTGTCCCATACTTCGGATAAATCTACTCGTAGATCCATCTGGGCAATGTAGACGGGATCTTGATTTGCGGCTCTTTTCTGAGCAAGTTGCTTTTTGGGGTAAAATATTAGAGGGAGTCCCATGGAGGCATTTTTTCTCCCTTGTTTTTCCATCCGCTTGAGGATTTCTTCGACTGTGAGGTCTCGATGAAGGGTCTTGCCAGTTGCAGTAGCGTCACACATCCAAAGAGCGCCTTCTCCATCTCTCGATTCATTAGCAAAGTAAATTCCGACATCCTGATTTTGAGTCCAATCAATAAGAAAAGTGCCCGGTAAAGGGCATCTGTCCTCTTCAGGATACTGCTGAAGATGCTTCATGAATTCGAACCAAGGATCTATCCCGTGCTTTCCTTGGAGATAGCTCATGACTAGGCCGAGCTACGAAATCAAATTTGAAAAAGACAAGATTCAAGACTATCTGCTGATGTTGTGCTGATAGGCGAAAATCATCGAATCTCAGTTTCTCCCACGGCTCGATCCCGAAGACATTCTTTTTGCAAGCCCTAGCAAATGTTGAGTCCAAAAGCCATTTTCTCTCTCGGTGCCCCCGGTATAGGAGGAGGTGGCCCAATTTTTGACAATGGGATGCGACATGCTCGCATTCCTCTAAGAAGCCTGTGAACGTCTCAGGAACCCATTCCCACGAGGAGTTTCCAATTCTCGTCGTATCCAATTTTGGGCAAAGAGCGTTCAAGGGTTTGCTCCTACAAAATCATAAATGTCCGGCGAAGGCCTTATCGAGGATGGAAGGCGGCATGGCGTCGAGTCCGGCGGCGGTCTCGGCCTGTAACTGCTTCACAGCATCCACGTCTGCCTGCGGCTGATCCAGATAGGCAACGACTCGGTGCTGCTTATCCCGTCGGCAGGACGGGGATTTCCGCAGGAATGATCCCTCTATGCCCCTAACTTTCCCTAACTTTGCAGTAATTCTAGGCGATTTTCGGCCGAGCGAGCAAGACAAAAATTGGCGGATTTGGAGGTTTAGCTAAATGGCTGCGACCGCGGGCTCTTGCTGGGTTACGCAATGGATGGCACCAAAGCCGGGAACGAGCGCCGCGCACGGAATGCCCACCATTTTCCGGCCGGGAAACAGCTCTCGCAGGATACCCAGAGCCCTGTGGTCATTCGGATGATCGTAGGTCGGGACGAGAACCACGCCGTTGGCGAGGTAAAAATTCGCATAACTGGCCGGCATCCTGCGGCCTTCGGCGACGACCCGACCGGGCATGGGAAGCGGCACGACGGTAAACTTCTTTCCGTCTTGATCCCTCGCGGCCTCAAGGCGCTCGAAATTCTCCCTTAGCGCCGGGTAATTTTCATCGGCCTGATCGTCCTCGAGGCAGCAGACGATCGCGGTCGGATTTACGAATCTCGCGATGTCATCGATGTGACCGTCCGTGTCGTCGCCGGCAATCCCGCGGCCCAGCCAGATAACCTGGCGCACGTTCAGAAAGTCCTGAAGAACGCGCTCGATCTGGCCCTGGCTTAAGTTAGGGTTCCGATTGGGGTTCAAAAGGCACTGCTCGGTCGTGAGGCACGTGCCGAGCCCGTTAACCTCGATGGAGCCCCCCTCCAGGACGATCCCTGGCTCGAAGACCGCTGCGCTGATGAGCTTCGCCAACGTCCGGTTCACGCCTTCGTCCCGAACGTAGCCCGGATACTTCTCTCCCCAGGCATTGAAGATCCAGTCAACGAACGCAAGCGGTTCGCCGTTTTTGCGGGTAAGAAAAGTCGGGCCGTAATCCCGGATCCAGACATCGACGGTGGGAATTCGACGAATCGAAATCCGTTCTATGACCGCCCCCACCGACCTCAGCCGGTCGCTCACTTCAGCTTCGGCCCGCTCATGGTCTACGAGCAGGCAAACCTCTTCCTGGGCCGAGAGCGCCACGATCATCCTGAGCCAGATGTCCCGCACGGCTGCGATCGGACCCGGCCAGGTCTCGGAATTCTCCGGCCACGCGAGCCAGGTGGCTCGATGGGGTTCCCACTCCGCTGGCATCCGGTAGCCAAGCTCGCGCGGCGTGGATTTCTGGGAGTCAATGGTCATGGGACTCGTGCTTAGACATAGGTTTGCATCCAAGATTCTCTCGAAAGCTCCCTCGGGAAGCGCGCTCTCGGCTGCGGCCGATGCGTTCGTGCCATGAGTCGTAGCGTCTGTAATCGGACGTCCGCAGCCTCGCTCGCGCTCCCCTCTGTCGCGACTCCTTGGCGTGTCTTCGCTGCTCCGTCCAAGTTTCACTCAGAGAGCCGTATCGTCCTTCGCGTTCCTTAATATCTGGCTTCCTTAAGATAGCATGAAGGTGCGGCGCTTCGGGGCCGGAGATGATTGGTTATTGACGGTTAGCTGTTGACCGCCCGCTTTGGCGGGCGGCCTGGTCGAGAAAGCGCGCCGCGAGCGCGCCGTACGCGTCGACGCGCCGGTCCCTCAAAAACGGCCAGCTCTGGCGCGTCTCATCGATCTTCCTAAGATCGCAACGGGCCACCACGACTTCGTCTCGATTCATTCCGGCCCGCGCGACCACTTCCCCCATAGGACCGGCGACAAAGGAGCTGCCCCAAAACCTGAGCCTACCCTCGCGCCCGACCCGGTTAGCTGCCGCCACAAAGACGCCGTTAGCTACCGCATGGCCGCGCTGCACGAGCTCCCAAGCGCTGAGCTGAGCCTGCGCAACCGCTCGCGGTTCATCGGGCAACCACCCGATCGCGGTAGGATAGAAAACGATTTCCGCCCCCGAAAGGGAAGTGAGCCGGGCGGCTTCAGGAAACCACTGGTCCCAACAGACCAGCACGCCGATTCTCGCGTAGCGAGTGCCGAAGCTCGGAAAACCCAGGTCTCCGGGTGCGAAATAGAATTTTTCGTAATAGCAAGGATCGTCCGGGACGTGCATTTTCCGATACCTTCCCCGGATCGAACCGTCGGCATCCAGAACCACGGCCGTGTTGTGATAGATCCCCGCTGAACGTCGCTCGAAGATCGACGCGATGATCACGATCTTTTTCTGCCGTGCCAGCCGCCCGAGCGCCTCCGTCGTCGGCCCCGGAATGGGCTCGGCCAAGCGAAAATTTTTCGCATCCTCGCTCTGGGGAAAGTAGCGGGAGCGGAATAACTCTTGCAGGCAGACGATCTTCGCCCCTTTTTTCGCCGCAGCGTCGACCCCGGAGACCGCTTTGCGCAAGTTGGCGCTCACGTCCTCGCCCGCGCTCATCTGGACGAGTCCGACCGCGACCTCTTCGCTAATTTTCTTTCCGACCTCTGCTGTTTTCGCCTCGCGCGCCGCGTCCAGCGCACTGCGGCAGGCGCGTCGCCTCACTTCTGGCGTCCTGTTGAGCTGAAGCGTCAAGGCCGTAACCTCCATATCGTTCCTCCTTTTTTCCCGGGAGATCCTCACGGAAGCGAAAGTGCCCTTTGTCTACCAGATTTTTCCCGCGCGGTCTACACCACGGCGACGAAATTCCTCGCCCAAAAAATCCTTGTCTTTTGACTTGCCATTCAATATAAGAGTGTGGAGTAGACGTAAAAGGAATTACCCATGGCTGCAAACGCGCCGAAGAAGAAACGCGGCAGTGGCACTGCCGGCTTTCCTGGCAACGGCTTCACAGAAATGAAGGACGTCATTACCCAGATGGAGTCCTTTATCAAGGAAGCGGAAGCTCTAGCCGCCATGGAGATCCGCCGGATCGAGGATATCAAAGAGGCTTTAAAAGGCGCGGTGACGCGCCTCGCCGCCTTGTTCAGAGAAAAGGAGGAGCTCCTTCTGACCAAAGAGAAGACCACGAAGGAGATCGAGGAAAATCTCTTCGCCAAGATCCGCGAGCTGGAGCAGCAGTTGGGGGAAAAGGAAATGCTGCTCCAGAGCCGCGTGGAGGCGCTGAAGGCCATTAATGTCAGACCGGCTCCCCTAACAGCGCCCCTGAAGGGGACCCCTTCGCCACTCCTCGAGAGGACCATCAGAGACCTCGAGGAAGAGCTGCTCGAGGAGCCCCAGGTGGGAAGGCAAGGGGGAGAAACCGAGGTGAGCGAGCAGCGAGCGGAAGGCGCGATGGAACCCAAAGGTGGCAAGCCGACCGTGCGTGAACTGGATACGCGAGCGGCAAAAACGGACAAACACGAAGCGGAAACCAAGAGTTCGCGTCTGGTCTCTCTACTCGGACCGATCAAGCGCAAAAGCTAGCGGTTTTTCTCGGGGTCATTATGATCAAAGCAAAGCTCATGGTCGCGCCCAACGTGAAGAGAAAACCCATGGAGAAAAAACCCTTCAGCCTGACCGTCGACCTCGACTTCCTCTACCCGAGCGAAGGACACAGTCGAGTCTACGAGGAGATCCTCGCGGCGATCGAGCGGCGCGACGGCCTCATCTGTCTGACCGGTGATCCCGGCACCGGCAAAACCGTCATTTGCCGGCGCCTGATGGAGGAGCTCAGCGACGATTACAACGTCGTCCTGGTCAATACCCCGCCGAAAACCCCCGATGATATGACTCAAACCCTCGACGACGCCTTCGCGGAGATGGACGGGGACGCGAAAGTTCCGGTGGCGATCTTCGACGAGGCCCAACACCTCGATGATCGCTGCCTCGACCATGTAAAGCTCTTGACGAATCTCGAGAAGAACGGAGGGAAGCTTTTGCAAATCGTCCTGGTCGGACAACCGGAGCTCGCCGAAACCCTCAGCCAAAGGCGCTTCACCCAACTGGAGCAGCGCATCGGCGCGAAGCTCAAGCTCGGCACCCTAAAGAAAAACGAGATCCTTGCCTATCTGAGTCACCGGCTAACCGTCGCCGGACTCGGGGAAGAACTGCGCTTTACCCCGGGCACTGCGAACTATTTTTTCAAAAGGACCCAGGGTGTTCCCCGCCTGATCAACCGGATTGCCAACGTCGCCGTGGTTGAAGCCCTCGAGGGAAAGAAGCACAAGATCGGGGCCAGGATCGTCAAGCGCGCGGAAGGCAAGGTGAATGCGGCTCGCGGCGATTGGATCGAGGAAAGAAAACCCGTAGTGTCCGCTCCCCGGCTTTCGGCGCTGCTCTTCCTTCTCGTTTTGTTGTTCGGAGCGTACCTCTATCAGAATCCTGTATGGCGGGACTTGCTCATGGGGGTAAGGGGCGCGGAAACCCAGGCCGTAACGGCGCCGTCCCGGTTTGCGCTCAAGGTCGGCACCTTCCTAAGAAAAGCCGAGGCGGATGAGATGCAGCAAAATCTCGCGATAAAAGGCTTCCCTGCAACGGTGTTGAGTAAGGACCTCGGCGAGGGGTGGACGCTCTACCAGGTCAGGCTGACCGGGAGCTATTCCCTGGCCGAAGCGGTAAGCGAGATAGACAAGCTGCGTAACATCGGCATCCAGACCGCCGACAAAATTCCCGTCGGTCCCCGTAGCGCCAATTGATATTCCATAAAAAAAGGCGTAAGGCAGCATCCCGGAAAAGAAAAGCCGGCGCGGAAAAGAGAATCGAGGCGCAACGGGGCCTCGGCGAGGTGATGGCTGTCGTTGCCCGGCTGCGCGCGAAAGACGGTTGCCCCTGGGACCGGGAACAGACGCACGTTTCCTTGAAACCGGCCCTCCTCGAAGAAGCCTATGAACTCCTCGAAGCAATTGAGAAAGGGGACCCGAAAGAGCTCGCGGAGGAGCTGGGCGATCTATTGCTGCAGGTCGTCTTTCACTCCCAGATCGCTGCCGAAGCGCGTCGCTTCACGCTCCGTGACGTGATCCTCGGTCTCAAGCACAAGCTCATCCGACGCCATCCTCACGTCTTCGCCGAGCCCAGGCTGGCGGACGCCAACGCCGTGCTCCGCCAGCGGGCCAGCATCAAGGCAAAAGAAAGGAAAGCCTCCCGACTCCCTTCCACCTCCCTCGGAGAGCTTCCGCGGGCCATGCCGGCGCTCGCCCGGGCGCAGAGAATCACCGAGCGGGCCTCCTATCTCGGTTTCGATTGGCCACAAATCGAGCCGGTGTGGGAGAAGGTCGAGGAGGAGCTCCGCGAGCTCAAGTCGGCTTATTCCACCGGCGACAAACGCCGCCTCAAGGAAGAAGCCGGCGACCTGCTCTTCGCCCTGGTAAACCTCGCTCGCTTTCTCGATCTCGATGCCGAGGATGCACTGGCCATGGCCAGCGACCGCTTCGTGGCGCGCTTTTCCCACATTGAAACCCGGCTGCGACAAAAGGGCAAAAGCCCGCCGGAGAGTTCGCTGGCGGAAATGGATGCCCTCTGGGAGGAAGCTAAAAAAATGGAGCGCGAGCCGTAACATGTCGGGCAATCTCAGCATCGTTTTTCTCGACGCTTCTACCTTCGGTGACGTTTCGCTCCAGCGCTTTAGCGAAAATTGGAACTGTGTCGTCCACGAGCTGACGGCTCCAGCCGAGGTGGCGCAGCGCCTTCAAGGCTACGACGTGGTCATTCTCAACAAAGTGCTGCTTGACAGCGCGCTGCTCGATTCACCCGCCGCCAAGGATCTTAAGCTGATCGCCATCGCCGCCACCGGCACCGACAACGTGGATCTGGAAGCTGCCCGGGCGCGCGCCATCAGGGTATGCAATGTTCCCGGGTACGCGGCTCAATCCGTCGCCCAGTTCACCATGGCCCTCATCCTCGAGCTGGCCACCCGGGCCGGCGAATATGGGGAGCTGGTGCGCGCGGGCGCCTGGGAAAAAAGCCCGATTTACACCGTTCTCGCATTCCCCTCATTCGAGCTTTCCGGAAAATATCTGGGCATCATCGGCTACGGCAACATCGGCCGGAGAGTGGCCGAGATGGCGCGCGGCTTCGGCATGGAAGTCCTTATCGCCGCCCGCCCTGGCTCCGACGCCCCCTTGTCACAGGGCCGCCTGCCTTTGGATGATGTCCTAAAACGCGCGGACATCGTCTCTCTCCATTGCCCTTTGAGCCCGCAGACGAGAAATCTGATCGACGGCCGGACCCTGGCTCTGATGAAACCGAGCGCTTTTCTCATCAACACGGCCCGCGGCGGCCTGGTCGACGCAGATGCTCTTGTCCAAGCCCTTCGGGACAAACGGCTTGCCGGCGCGGCTTTGGACGTGCTCACGCAGGAGCCGCCGCCCCCGGATCACCCGCTGATCAAGGCGGCAAAAGAGCTGGACAATCTATGGGTCACCCCTCACTGTGCTTGGAGCGCGCGCGAGGCGCGCCAGCGCCTTCTCGACGAGGTGGCGGAAAATATCCAGGCTTTTGTCGGCGGCAAAGAAAGAAATTGCGTCGTGTGATACAAGCTAAACGAGCAGAGCGGAACTTTGCAGGTCCTCAGAACGGAACGTCGTCATCGACCGGCGGGGGCTCGCCCGAGCCCGCGGCATCACTGGTGGACTCAGCCTCGGACTCAGGCGCCACACGAGTGCCGCCGCCACCACCCAGAAACCTGACCCTCTGCGCGACGATCTCGGTGACATAGCGCTTGTTCCCGGCTTTGTCATCATAGGAGCGCGTGCGAATGCTGCCTTCGACGAAGACCTGCCTGCCTTTGGCCAGATATTGCCCGCAGGTCTCCCCTTGCTTGCCCCACACGACGATGTTATGCCACTCGGTTCGCTCTTGGCGGTTACCGTTGGCATCGGTCCAATTTTCGCTGGTGGCAATGGGAAACCGCGCCACAGCGCGGCCATTCGCAGTAAAGCGCACCTCCGGATCCTTGCCGAGGTTACCGATCAAGATGACTTTATTGACGGACATGGAAGACTACCTCACTCAAGCGACGGCGCCGAAAGGTAGAAACGATGACCGCTTCACCTTATCCCCGAAAGGATTTACAGTCAACATAAAATTAAGCCCGGCCCGATCGCGAGCCAATCTCTGCCAGTGGATTGCATTTGTCCCTAATGTGGATTAATATAATGTAATTTTACTAGCTTTTTTAAGGGATTAGCGATCCTAAAAACTGGTTTTATTTTAATGCTGTTCGGCCTCAAGGCTCTCCTCATCATCCTGATAACTATCCCGACCGGAATTCTGGTACTTTCCCTGGCCCCTTTCGATCGCGATGGAAAGCTCGCTTGCCAGTTCACGCGTCTTTGGACTTGGGCGATCCTAAAGATCGGGGGCATCCGGCTGCGAATCGAGGGGTTGGACCTCCTCGATCCCAAGCGTGCTTACGTGTTCGTAGCGAACCACGGAAGCAATATCGACATGCCCGTCCTGGTTCAAAGCCTTCCGGGATTCCAGCTCCGCTGGGTAGCCAAGAAAGAGCTCCTGCGAGTCCCTCTTTTCGGCTTGGCCCTTCGGGCATCACGGCACATCATTGTAGATCGATCGGACCGGAGCAAGGCGATGGCCAGTTTGAGACGGGCCCGCGAGGTGATCAAAAAAGGGATCTCCGTGGTCTTCTTCCCCGAGGGCACTCGAAGCACGAGCGAGAAACTCCTGCCGTTCAAAAGAGGCGGTTTTGTTTTGGCGGTCAAAACCGGCACGCCTATCGTACCCGTGACGATCAAGGGCAGCGGCTCGGTTCTACCCAGGGGCGATTGGCGGATCCGTGGGGGAGAGATCCGGGTGATCGTGAGTCAACCCATTGCGGTGGACCAACCTCATTCGGGAATGCTGGGCAGCCTTGTCAACCAGGTCCGCCAGATCATGGAGTCTCATTCGCGACAAAACGGAGCGGCTGCGCCGAACCACTCAAGGTGCGAGCCGACGTCGGCGACCGAGGAAACGCTGAGTCAGAGGTGAAGGATGCTTCTATGGATCCGCTAAGAGCAATCCCGCTCGGGGGCTTGGGAGAGTTCGGCTTGAACATGATGCTCCTGGAGCACGGGAACGCCGCGATCGCCATCGATTGCGGTCTCATGTTTCCTGGAGCCGATCTTCTGGGGATCGATCTGGTCATTCCCGACGTCAGTTACTTGCTCGAAAAAAACCAAAAATTCCATGGCATCGTTCTCACCCATGCCCATGAAGACCACATCGGAGCCCTTCCTTACATCCTAAAGCAACTTCCGGTCCCTGTCTTCGGCACCCGCCTGACGCTCGGGCTGTTGCGCAACAAGCTACGCGAGCACCGTCTGGAGCAAACGGCGGATCTCCGGGAGATCAGAGCCGGCCAGCCGTGGGAACTCGGGCCGTTCACAATCGAGGGGATCCGGGTAACCCACAGCCTGATGGACTGCCTCGCGCTCGCCGTCGAGAGCCCCGCGGGAACGGTGATCCACACCGGAGACTTCAAGATCGACCACACCCCGGTCAACGGCGAGTGTTTCGATTTTCAGCGGTTTGCGGCCTACGGGGAGAAAGGCGTGCGGCTTCTGTTATCG
>JACPAM010000148.1 GCA_016180805.1 Deltaproteobacteria bacterium
AGCCTCCTTACCGCAACCGGTGGCGAATGTCCATCCCTACCTAAAACCGGCCCACAGGTTCACATAAGACCACCTTATCGGATACTCTCTGGCCCAAAATTGGCGCTTGAGCCCAGTCTGGCCAGCGCCGGGGGAGGCTCGAAGGCGGGCTGGCCCGCTGCTGCGGAGGAAGTTCTTGGATTCCTTGCGGGTAAGCCTCAAAGGAAATTCTACCACACAGTTGCGACCAGACGAGACTTGGCGATCCGACCATCCTGGGTAATGAGCGGACACCGAAGACGGTTCGCAGTCCCTCCGATGAGACGGTCGAACGGGTCAACAAGACCCGGTAACGAGCGGGCCTCCTCAATATCTTCCCACGTCAGGGGTTCAACCATAAACGATCCCGACTCCTCGACACGCGCCTTCCACTCAGGGAAGGACAGATTTGAGCGCACTTTGCCGCTTTCTAACAACAGCGCGAGTTCAAAAAAGCATACAGTAGGAATATAGATAGTTGCCTGTCTTCTCCCGGCCTGCGTGAATGCCCTAAGCGCTTTCCTCCCAAGCTTTTTGGCTTGTCCGATGGCATAAAAGACAAAGGGATGGGTGTCGGTGACGTAAATCATTCGCGTGCCAACTCACGCGCTAGCTCAGCCGATGATCGGTGGATGGACTCAGTCCACATGGCCCGAATCTTGCGCATTTCCTCCATGAGTTCCTCTGGAGAGCAGCACAGCTCCAGCGATCCCTCCAACTTGAAGCGCATGGTTTTCCGACCGGTGCGTTCAAAGGCCCGTGCTTTCCTTGACAGCTCCTGATATTCCTGCGTGCCAATGAGAGTTGCACGCTCTCTGCCATGCTGAGTAATCATGACCCTGGAGCCACCTCGGCTCACTCCAGCAATCAAGCGGCTAAACTGCTTTCTGGCTTCACTCACACTGAGTCTCTTTTCTGCCACCAAGTCCCCCTTAGCTATTTTGTACAAAAATTATGTAGCAATTGTCTAATGATGTCAAGAATAGGTCAAGATAGCTGCTATCTGCAGACGGGACGCTCCGTGAAAGAGCCGACGAGGCGCGGTGCCTTACGGCAATTTGTAGGCGGCGTAATCGATGAGTTTCTTGATGTCGCGGCCGAGCTCCCCTTCCCATTTTTGCACGAGGATGTCGGCCGGACACCAGCCCTGATTGAGCATGTCGCGAAGCGGCTTTAAATAAATCGTTTCGTCCTCGCCGTTGCTGTTCTGCACCGCCTGTCGCTTGAGCCCCTCCCAGGCGATCTCCACGAGCTCCTTGGCCAGATCAAGCAGGGAAAAACGGCGGATGCGCGCCTGGAGGGCATAGCGGTGGGAGTCATGGTAGAGCTCCATCCGCTCATCCCAGCTCCACCCCTTGACTAGATCCCAAGCTGCCTGAAGACAGTCGGAGTCATAGAACACCCCTTTAGTGAGAGCGGGCATCGCCAGCATCAGCTCCGGCGGCTGGCTGTCGGCCGAGCGAATCTCCAGGTAGCTCTTGATGCGCGCTTCCGGAAAAAGCGTGGTCAGGTGGAGCACCCAATCCTCCATCATCGGATAGTGGCCTTTATGCCCGTGGGTAAGGAAGCGGCGAAACGGGATTCCGGTAAAATCGACGTACTCCCCGTTCCGCATAATGAAATACATCGGCACATCCAGCGCGTATTCCACGTAATGGGCGAAGGACACATCGGGCGAGAAGGCGAAGGGCAGCATGCCGCAGCGGTCCTTATCGGTCCCGGTCCAGATGTGACCGCGAAAACTCTTGTAGCCGTTCAACTGGCCGCCGGAGATAGGGGAATTAGCAAAGATCGCGTACATCAGCGGCGAGAGCCCCATCGCGGTACGGAATTTCGCCATCGCATCCTGCTCATCGCTGAAGTCGATGTTGGCCTGTACCGTGGCGGTCTGCTTCATCATTCGGTGGCCCATCGTTCCCACGTTCTGCATGTACGGCCCCATAATCCGGTAGCGCCTTTTCGGCACCCACTCGATCTCCTCCAGCTCGCTCACGGGCTGCATCCCCAGGCCGAGAAAGACCACGTCCATCCCCCGGGCCACATCCAGCATCTCGCGAATGTGCTGGGTAAACTCCGCGTTCGTGCAATGAATGCTCTCGCAGGGCTCGCCGCTGAGCTCGATTTGCCCGCCCGGCTCCAGGTGAATCTCGGCCTTCTCTCGGACGAGCGCGATCACGTGCCCGTCTTCCTCCCGGGGCTCCCAGTGGTACTCTTCGATCAGCGCCCTGAGGATCGCCGCAACCCCGGCGGGACCATGGTAGGGAATCGCCTTCGCGCTCTGGCGCTTGATCGCCACTTTTTCATACTCGGTTCCCACCCGCCATTCCCGGCGCGGCTTTCCCGAGTTATGAAAAAACGCCTCGAGCTCTTCCTTTTTACTGATGATGGACATAGCTGCGGATGTTGTGCTGAAACGGCGGCGTGATCACTCCTTTCTCCGTGATGATGGCGGAGACCAACTCGTGCTGGGTAACATCGAAAGCGGGGTTCACGATACACACTCCCCGGGGAGCGATCGCCCGGTTAAAAATATGGGAGACCTCGCGGGGGTTTCGCTGCTCGATGGGAATCTCCGAGCCCGAAGGACAGTTCAAATCAATCGAGGAGGTGGGCGCCGCCACGTAGAAGGGGATGTGATGCCGCTCAGCCAACACCGCGATCCCGTACGTCCCGATCTTGTTGGCGACGTCCCCGTTCGCCGCGACCCGATCGGCGCCGACGATCACGGCATCGACCTTACCCTTCTGCATGAGATACCCGACCATGTTGTCCGTGAGCACCGTCACCGGAATCTTGTCTTTCTTAAGCTCCCAGGCGGTGAGCCGCGCCCCCTGGAGAAAGGGGCGGGTCTCGTCGACCAGAACCTCCACGTCTCTCCCCGTTTCCTTCATCGCCCGCACGACACCGAGCGCGGTCCCGTAACCGGCGGTCGCCAACGCTCCGGCATTGCAATGGGTGAGCACCCGGGAGGCGTTGCGGATAAACTGGGCGCCAATTTTCCCGAGCCGGCGGTTCGCCGAGATGTCTTCTTCATAAATCTTCAGCGCCTCTTCCTTGAGGAGCCGCTTTACCGCATCGATGCCCCGGCTGCGATGCTCCGAATATACATTGCGCATGCGCTCGAGCGCCCAGAAGAGATTGACTGCCGTGGGACGTGTTTTCTGAAGCGTCCCAAAGATGCGCTCGATCTCCCGGTCAAAGTTTTTCCCCTTCACCCACAACGCCCCAAGCGCCACCCCCATCGCTGCGGCGACGCCGATGGCGGGCGCCCCTCGAATCACCATGTCGCGAATCGCCTGGGCCACCCCGGTGTAATCCCGGTACGCGCGGTAGACCTCCTTTGCGGGCAGCAGCCGCTGATCCAGCATGATCACACGGTTGTTCTTCCACTGGATGGTTCGGACCGCCATGGAAAAATTTCCCAATTCAAAAAACGTGCAGTATATTAGGGGGAAGTACAGGGGGGCGTCAAGGGCTTTGGACTTCGCGACCGTTCTCGGCTACTTCTCCGGCCTCGCCTTCATCAGGCCGGATCTCGATACCGCAACGCTCGTCCGCACGGCGGTGGTCGTCCACGCGCTCGACGCGGTGCTGTGCCGCGTGATCGCCGGCCATAGCGGCCGCGGCCAATTGCGCTGGACGCTCGCGGGCTTGATCCTCGGCATCTGGGCGCTCGGGGCGCTCTTCTTGCTTCCCGCCAAAAGGGGGACCCGAGAATAAGGCTCAGCGCCGCCCTCAGTCTTGCTCCGCGATCAGGTAGGCCATGGCAAAGCTTTTGGTGTGGGCGATGGAGACCGAAAGCTGTTTGATGCCGAGCCTCTGGGCCAGGTCGGCGGTCTTATTTCTGAGCCCCACTTCCGGTTTGCCTCCCGGACCGGCAAGGATCTCGATGTCGAGCCAATTGACCTCCGAACTCCATCCCCTCCCGAGAGCCTTCATCAGCGCTTCCTTGGCGGCAAAGCGTCCGGCGTAGCTCTGATATTTTCCCTGGCGTTTCCCCTCGCAGTACTCGATTTCTTTCTCCGTAAAGACGCGGCTCCGAAACCTGTCGCCTGTCTTCGCGTTTTCCAAGGCGCTCTTTACCCGCGCCACCTCGACCAGATCCACGCCTACGCCGGCAATCACGCAGATAAAGTTACCCGCCTGCCGCCGCCGCTGTCAATGGCAACGGTCCGTGTTACAGATGCACCCCTCATCTTTCGCGACCGAGGGAAGCGCGAGCGAGGCTGCGGACGTCCGATTACAAACAGCACGACTCATGGCACGAACCCATCGGCCGCAGCCGAGAGCGCGCTCCCCGAGGGAGCTTAGTCCGTCGGCCGCGGCCTGATGGCTCGGCCCCCGAGGCGCATTCATCCCGCCAATTCGCGTAGCGTTGTCGGGAATGATCTGCTAACATAAGGGCCCGCTCAAAGGAGGGTCATGCGATGCAGCGACGAATCCTATTAACCCTGACGTTTCTGTTGGCGCCTCTTTGCGCCATCTTCTTGCTGCCAACGGGCGCTTGGGCGCAAAAAGGCACTATAAAAGTTGCCACCCAAAGCCCTCTCTCCGGCGAGCAGGCAGCCCAAGGAGAGTACATCAAGTTAGGGGCTCAGGTTGCAGTGGAAGAAGCGGTCAAGAGGTTTCGGGACAAGGGCTTTGACCTGATCCTTGTGCCCTATGACGATCAGGCAAAGCCTGAGGTAGGGGTGGCCAATGCCAGAAACATTGCCGCTGATGCCGACATTCTTCTCGTCGTCGGTCACTTCAATTCCGGCGTGGCCCTTCCCTCCTCAGAGATCTATAAGGACTCCATGCTGGCGATGATCTCCCCCGCCAACACCCATCCGCTGATCACCGACCGCGGTTACCCCAACGTCAATCGGGTCTGTGGCCGAGACGATATTCAGGGTCCCGTGGGCGCAAGATATACTGCCCGAGATCTCAAGCTCAAATCTGTTTATATCGTCCACGACAAGACCCTCTATGGTCAGGGGATCGCCGACACTTTCAGGGATGAGGCA
Organism: Deltaproteobacteria bacterium; assembly: GCA_016180805.1. Lineage (GTDB taxonomy): Bacteria > Desulfobacterota > Binatia > UBA9968 > UBA9968 > 2-12-FULL-57-22. Next base: position 5,025 of record JACPAM010000148.1, read on the forward strand.
AAAAGATTGGGGCTGAAAATCCTCGGTTATGAGGGGACGGAGGAGCGGGCGAATTTCGCGCCGATGATCATCCCCATGAAGGCCAAAAATCCCGATTTCGTCTATTTTGGCGGTATCTACCACCAGGGAGGGCTGTTGCTTAAGCAGATGCGGGAAAAAGGAGTCAAGGCGGTCTTCATGGGTCCGGACGGGCTTGACTCCTCGGAGATGGTTAAAATTGCCGGCCCGCGAGTTGTCGGAAGTTACTATACGACAGTAGCGGGGCCTATCGACTCCTATCCAGAATCGGCTGCCTTTGCCACGAGATTCAAGCAGCGCTTTGGCAAAGAGGTCGAGTCCTTCGCGATGTACGGCTATGACGCAGCGGCGGTGGGCCTTAAGGCGATAGAGCAGGCAATCCAGGAGCTCGGAGGCAAAAAGCCCACCCGCGCTCAAGTCTCTGCCGCCATCAGAAAATTAAAGAACTATAAGGGTATCACCGGCACCATCGCGTTTGATGACAAAGGGGATCCAGTAAAATCCAAGTACTTTGTGCTCAAGTTTGAAAAAAGACTGTATCCCGGAAAAGTCGTCAAAGTGATAGAGCAAGAGGCACCCAAGGCAAAGAGATCCTAGAAGTCTATTTCTCGCCACCAGAGCAAAAACCTTTGGATATAGACCGCATGCATTTTTTCTGCCCTCAAACGTAGCCAGGTCATGAAGCGAAAAATCCGGGTAGCCATTCTTTTCGGCGGTAAATCCGCCGAACATGAGATCTCTCTGCTCTCAGCCAAAAGCATCGTCGAAGCCATCGACAAAGAGAAGTACGACATTCTCTTGATCGGGATCAGCAAAAGCGGCGAGTGGATCCTCAAGGAAGGCCCGCTTGTGAGGTGGCCCAAGGCCATTCCGGCCAACAGCCCGGGACAAAGGGTTGCCCTGGTGGCCGCAAAGAGCAGGGCGCGTCTCGTCGCCCTCTCCGGCCGCAAAAACGTTGCTAGCGTGGATGTGGTCTTTCCGGTCCTCCACGGACCGTTCGGCGAGGACGGGACGGTCCAGGGGCTACTCAGGCTTGCCCATATTCCGTTTGTCGGCGCGGGCGTTCTTGGGTC
>JACPAM010000106.1 GCA_016180805.1 Deltaproteobacteria bacterium
ATCCAGGAAAAGATTTTTAAAGGGATGGACGTGGAGAAAATTTACAAGAAAGCGAAAGAGCACCACGAGAGCGTTAAGCGCTAGACCCAAAATCACGCCATTTCGATGTTTCGAGAATTCCCGAAACGTGGAAGTGTGCCTGTTTCGTCGTCTCGCCGGCCATGCGCCCGCCACCCCATCCTGCGGCTAAAAACCCCTTGTCAGGATACGCGCGATGAGCGTAAAATCGCCGCAATTTTAGAGAGTTCGACCTCGCCGGGGTGAGGAACAATTACCAGATCCTGCGCTCGCAGATCCTGGTAAATCCGAATGAAGCTTTGCTGGGAAATCGCCTTGACATCGAAGGATAAAGCGGGAATCAAAAGATTAATGCGCACGGCCCGACCCCCAATTCAGTACGCACACAGGAAGATCACATTGTTGCCGGATAATCCGGATTTCAAAGCGATCATACTTGAAAATGTATCGCCAGGGGATTTCGGGGTCGTGGCCGAGTTCCTGGAAGTCCTAGTGTAGTCTCGAGCGGAGAAAAGGGGACATTCTATTTTTTGACGCCGCAGTTTCATGAAACTCTGGGTTGGTGTCACGGATAACGACTGGTACCGCTTCCTAAGCCGACTGCTCAACGTTGACGAGGTCAATTTCTGGCAGCCTGGGGGAAGTAGTCAGTTTCGTGGTCTTCGGCCTGGCGAGCTATTTCTGTTCAAACTACACAGTCCAGAAAATTTCATTGCGGGCGGCGGATTCTTCGCACACTCTTCGTTGCTTCCGGTTAGCCTCGCATGGGAAGCATTTGGAGAGAAAAACGGCGCCGCGACCTTCGAGGAGATGCGATCGAAGATAGTGCAATATCGATCGGCTAGGGTCGCTCACGAAGATTTCAAAATCGGCTGCATCATTCTTCAGCATCCGTTCTTCCTCCCTCAATCAGATTGGATTCCGGTCCCGAGCGACTTCTCTCTCAACATCGTTCAGGGCAAAACATACGACTTGGATTCGGGTACCGGCAAGGAGCTATGGGACGCCATACAAATGCGAGCTCAGTCCCGCCCGACAGTCCAGCTCCAGGTCGGCGACGGTCAAGTGGCGTGGAGCAATCCAGCGTTGGTTCGACAGCGCCTTGGTCAAGGCGCCTTCCGGATTCTCGTGACGGATACTTATCAACGTCGCTGTGCTGTGACGCAAGAAAAAGCTCTTCCGGCGCTCGAAGCCGCCCACATTCGACCAGTCACTCAAGAAGGCAAGCACCGGGTCGATAACGGCCTGCTTCTCCGTTCGGACATCCATAAGTTATTCGACGCCGGCTACGTGACGGTAACCCCAGACTACAAGTTTCGCGCCAGCCGGAAACTGAAGGACGAGTTCGATAACGGCGAGGAATATCTGCGCCTTCAGGGAAGCAACATCTGGCTCCCTCGCGATCCGGATTGCCGCCCGAGCCGCGAATTCCTCGAATGGCACTCCGACACGGTCTACAGAAAGTAAAAAGGAATAGGCATTAGGACCTAATCCCGGAACACCAGAGTGTTTTAGCCAGATCCCGACTTCTCCAGGAAGTAGCCGCGTGCCATAGGGATGAGCCCTTTCTTCTCCCCTCCTAGTGGGTGATCTTTGCATTGATGCTCCTCCAGGCTGCCGGTAGAAGAATCGCTCTCCGGGCTTCGCTTAAGGCGGAGCAGGATCGCAGCCCCGATTTTCTCTGCTTGGCTAATGCCCTGTCGGCGTTGTATCCTAGGGGGCTGTGAACAGAAGCGGCCGCTTTACGCTGCGCTGTTAGCGATGCCAAAGTAAGCACAAGGAGGTAACCTCAATGTTCGACCGAATCACATTTGATCCACAGATTATGGGTGGCCGGGCATGCATCCGGGGCATGAGAATCCCCGTCTCTGTCATCGTGGGTCAGATCGCCCATGGTGCGACCTTTGAAGAGATCCTGGAAGGATACCCCGATCTCGAGCGCGAAGATATCCAGCAGGCAATTGAATATGCGGCCTGGCTGACTCAAGAAGAGGTGCATCTTCGGTAGGCTGAACGATGCGCCTCCTTGCTGATATGGGGGTGGATGTGCGTGTTGTGCACTGGCTGCGATCACAGGGGCACAACGCAACCCACTTGAGGGACGAAGGTCTGCAGCGATCGCCGAACGGCGAGATCTTCAAGAAAGCCGTCGCGGAGTCTCGGGTCATTTTGACTTTCGACCTCGATTTCGGCGAGATCCTTGCTCTCAGCAAAGGACCAAAGGCTGGTGTCATTCTGTTCCGGTTGCGCAACACGAGAACGCCGCATGTAATTCAGCGTCTCGCTTCCGTTCTTTCGGATTGTGTTGAACCTCTTGAGCGGGGCGCGGTGGTTATTGTTCAAGAATCACGGCATCGGGTACGGGAGTTTCCATGAGTCGCTTATTCAGGTCATGAAAATGTCTTACCATCCAAGAGCCGATACGCTGGAGTGATTTCCTGCCAGATTTCCGGGGACAGTATATCGCAATCGAGGGGTAGAATGTGGCTGCTAGGACCCGATCTCGGGACACAGGAGTCTCTTAGCCCGATCTCTGTCTGCCGCCCGCCTGCCAGTGCGCGGGCAGGTGTCGGCACAGGCAGGTCGGCTTTCCCGGGAAGTAGCCGTGCGCCACAGGGATGAGCCCGTTCTCGGCAAAGTCGTGGGTTAAGGGATGGACACGTTTGCTCAGTAGGTGTCAAACATCCGCTGGATCTCGTCGGGGTCGTTGGTCTTCGTGAGCGCCAGCGCTAAGAGTGCCCGGGCCTTCCAGGGCTGAAGATTATCGGACGCTACAAAACCGCGCCGGACAAGTCCGGGGCTACGCACGACGCGTCCCGAGCCGACACGAGTGCCAATGCAAATCACGACCCCTTGCTTGGCCGCCCGGTCGAAAGCTTGGTCTTCCGCCGGCGTCGGCCTGCCTGCCCCGGTTCCTGCGCTGACGATCCCCTTCGCCCCCGCGGCGACGGCGGCGTCGATCATGACCCCATCGGCACCGACGTAGGAGACCACCACGTCGACTCGCGGCAGCGATTGGAGGTTGCGTACGTCGAATTCCGTCTCCGTGGTGTGCTTCTTTGCCGTCCGGTGGAAGTAGACGACTTTTCCATCCGCGTCGGCGTAGCCGAGCGGGCCGAGGTCGCGGCCCTGAAAGGCTTGGACGCGGTAGGTGGCGGTCTTGGTCACATCGCGACCGCTGAAGATCGTGTCGTTCATGACCAGGAGCGCGCCGCGGCCTCTGGAGTTCGGCTCCGACGCGACGCGGACCGCCTCCAGGACGTTGAGATACCCGTCAGCACCGAGAGCGGAGGAGGGACGCATGGAGCCCACGAGCACGACCGGCTTGTCTGTTTTGAGCGTGAGGTTGAGAAAGTAAGCGGTCTCCTCGATGGTGTTCGTTCCGTGCGTGATGACGATGCCGTCTGCCCGGTTCTCATCGAAGATCGAGTGGATGGTCTTCACCAGATCGAGCCAGTCTTTGTCCACCAGGCCGTGGCTCGGCAGCCGGCGAAACGGCACCTCCTCGACCTTGGCGATTGATTCCAATTCGGGGATCTGCGCCAGCAGCTCCCCCGTGTTCAGTCGCTTTCCCGCCTCGATGTACCAGGCAAGATCAAGGCGGTCTTTGCCGACCGAGTCGATAGTTCCGCCCGTAATAATGAGGGCGACGCGCGGTAGCTCGCTCATGGCTGGCCCATCCTTTCGCCGAACGCAAAGTTGATCGTCACCGTTTTTTCTTTATCCCAAGGTCGCGAAAATGTCCAACTGTGACGTTCTTGGAAGCATGGTCCTTTGTAGTGCTTGGCCTCCGACCGTTGACAGAGGCGCGACCCCTCGGTTATGTTTCTGTGAATTTTCCTTGAGGAGAGAGTCTGATTATGCCTTACAGCGACTTACGCGACCATCTTAAAAAGCTTGAAGCGGCCGGCCTGCTTCGCCGTATCCAGCGGCTCATCAACAAGGATACCGAGCTGCATCCGCTTGTGCGGTGGCAGTACCGCGGCGGCATCCCCGACGAAGACCGCAAGGCGTGGCTGTTCGAAAACGTGACCGACGCCAGGGGACGCCGCTACAAGTTCCCGGTTGCCGTTGGCGCGCTCGCGGGAAACCGCGCCATCTACTTTCTGGGAATGGGGTGCAAGACCGCCGATGAGATGGACCAAAGGTGGAAAGAGGCTCTTTCCCAACCGATTCCGCCGGTCGTCGTGAAAGAGGCGCCGTGCCAGGAAGAAGTGCATCGCGGTGACGAGCTGGACCGCGAGGGCCAGGGGCTAGACGAATTTCCGGTGCCCATCTCCACTCCCGGCTTCGATAACGGCCCCTACACGACGTGCTCCCATTGGTTTACCAAGGACCCCGACACCGCAATTCAGAATATCGGGAACTACCGCGGCCAGGTCAAAGCGCGCACGCGGATCGGCGTCTTCCCTTCGGGGTTGGGCCAAGACATCTACGTTCACTGGAAAAAGGCGCAGGCGAAGGGCCAACCCTTGCCCGCGGCTCTGGTTGTGGGAGCGCCGCCCGTCGTCTCCTACGTATCGGTGCAGAAGGTCGCGTATGGCGTGGATGAAATGGCGATTGCGGGCGCGTTGGCGGGCGAGCCCATTCGTGTGGTGAAGTGCAAGACCGTCGACTTGTTCGTCCCGGCCGAGGCAGAGATCGTGATCGAAGGGTTCTTGAACACGGAGTGGATCGAGCCCGAGGGACCTTTCGGCGAATCGCACGGGTATATGCACCCCAGGCAATTCAACCCTTTCATGGAGATCAGTGCTATCACGCATCGCAGAGACGCGATTTATGTCTCGTGGCTCAGCCAGCTTACCCCGAGCGAATCGTCGGTCATCCGCAAAATCGGTTACGACCGGCTCATGCTCGTTCACCTGCGCGACGAGTGCCGCATCCAGAGTGTCCTGCGCGTGGAAATGCACGAGCCTCTAACCAACACCTACAAGCTCGTGATCATCCAGATGCGCCGGCCTAACGAGGCGGAAGTCTGGCGCGCGCTGCACGCGGCGTGCTCTTTCCATCCCGGTGTCGGCAAGATCGTCGTGGCGGTTGACGAGGATATCGACCCCGCCAACGAAGCCGCCGTTTTCTGGGCCATGTGTTACCGGATGAAACCGCATCAGGATGTTCACATCGTGCCCGGAATGGAGAAAGGGCATGCGCCGCCGTTTTACTACAAGGACGAGCTTCACGGCACGGATGTGGTCTCGTATCATTTGCCTGCCAACGAGTCCGCAATGCTCTGCAACGCGATCCAGAAGGAGCCGTTCCCGCCCGTCTCTCTGCCCAAGCGCGAGTATATGGAGCGGGCGCGCGCGATATGGGAAGAGCTTGGCTTGCCCAAGCTGAAGCCCGAGATGCCGTGGTACGGCTATTCGCTCGGCCAGTGGGACGAGGAGCTCGACGAAGAAGCGCGGATGGCGGTCGAGGGACGCCATTTTGAGATCGGCGAGAAGCTGGCGGCGCGCAGGGTCAAGGCATAAGGCGCGCTCCTGTCGATTCCATCAGATCGCTTTAAAGGTGGGTAGGGCTTCCCGGGCGAAGCGCCCGACTTCCACCTGGCGCTCGGGCCAGCGCGGCACCATGAACTGAAGCGCGACGTGCTGGACCCGGCTTCTCGAGACGGACTTTCCCCGTCCCGGTCGTATCGCTTTTTGTCACCGGTGGCCGTTTTTTGTTCCCCGCACCGCTGCCGCGACCCGGTCTGGAACTCCTAAACTTAACCAATTGTGGGTTGGATGGTCTCCTGCCCGCCTCTTTCAGGCAATTCTGTAATGTTGGCATTAGCCTTGCTTCCGGAAGCGGTGAGCACTAGCCAACTGCCACCCTGCTGCATGGATCGCAGGATGGGCAGGCGGGAGGACACGGGCGAAAACGAGGATTCGTGTATCGGCCAGGCAACAAAATTTCAGTTTTCCGGGACCAGTCCCTTTCTCGCGGCTGCGCCATCGTCGGGCTGGCACTTTTCTTTCCCGCTCTCGTCGGCTACGCGAAATTTCTGCGTGAACCCATAAAAAGCCAGGCGCTGGCTCCCCGACCCGCTATGCGCACGGTGGAAGTAACGCTAGCGCGCGGCGAGACTCTTCACTCCGTGCTCCGTCGCTTTAGCCTCGATGCGCCGGCCGCCCATGCGATCGCCGAGGCCCTTCGTCCCCATGTCAATCCGCGTAAAATCAAGTCCGGGCAAGGCCTCCAGATGATGATCGATTTGCGTGAAAACGTGATCAAGGCGCTTGAGCTTCCCTTGGGGAAAGCGGTCCTTAGAGTCTGGTCGACGCCTGAGGGATGGCTGGCTGAGCGCGGCGAGATCCCGTTCGCCGCAGCCTCCCGTGTTGTGAGCGGCACCTTGTCGCGGAACCTCTACCGGGACGGCACGGCAGCCGGGCTGACACCGGCGCAGATTTTGGATCTCGCCGATATCTTTCAGTACAACGTCGACTTTTTTTCGGATATCCGCCGGGGCGACACTTTTTCCGTCGCTTTCGAGGATCTGCGCTACGAGAACGGGATGAGGGAGGCAGGCCGGATTTTTGCTGCCGAGCTCACCGTCGGCGGGGATCCAGTGCGAGCATTCCGTCACACCACGAGTGAGGGCGAAGGAGGCTATTACGATGCCGAGGGCCGCTCGCTGCGGCGCGCGTTTCTCCGCGCTCCGCTCAACTACCGGCGGATCTCTTCCACTTTCAGCGCCAATCGCGTGCATCCGATCTTCCGGACGGTTAGGCCTCATCTCGCTATCGATTACGCGGCGGCGCAGGGCACTCCGGTTGTGGCCATCGGCCGGGGCACGGTGGGCTTCGCCGGTTGGCGCGATGGCTATGGCAACATGGTCGAGGTCTCTCATCCGAACGGCTATCGCTCCCGCTACGCTCATTTTTCTCGCATCGCCGCCGGTGTGCGCAAGGGAAAACGCGTGGCTCAAGGAGAAGTCGTCGGATATGTCGGCCAGACCGGCCATGCCACTGGCCACCACCTCCATTTCGAGCTGTTGCGGGGCCAAGACAAGATCAATTTCCTTGCTCTACGAATTCCGCCGGAACAGAACCTCGCAGACGAAGAGTTGGAGCGCTTTCGTGGTTTGCGCGACGAGAGATTCGCGCTGCTGCGCGGTGAAAGCCTGCAACTGGCCCGAGCTGATCCTTAGCTCCGTCATCGCCCCTTGAGTTCTTCTGTCAGCTAACACAGTAAAATTTTTTCGCCATCGTCACGTTCGGCTTGCTCCGGGACGGGTTTCGGTCTATAGACAGCTTTGAGAGAAAACAACGGAAAGGAGCCACGATGGCCACGCTCATCACGGGATTGGGGTTGGTAGGGACCTCGTTTGCGCAGTACGCGCTCAAGCGGGGCGAGCCGCTAGTCTTCTACGATTTTCAGCCACGCATGGACTTCCTCCGCCGGAAGCTGGGAGACGCTAAGGTTGCAGTGGTGCAGAAGGACATCCGGGACCTTCCGGGGCTCATCGAGGCGATCAAAGAGCACCGCATCGATACCGTCGTCCATACCGCCGGGCTCATTGGGCGGCGGGTTGCCGAGCCGTTGTTTACCGGCCTTCAGATCAACGTGGTGGGCACGATTCACGTAGCCGAGGCGGTGCGGCTTACCGGCGTCAAACGGTTGGTCCACATCAGCACCTTCGGAGTCTATGACCGCCGCCGCGAGGGCTCTTCCCCGGTCACGGAAGATTTCTTTCGCGGGGTAGGCTCTGCCTACAGCAATTCCAAAGCGGCGAAGGAGCTCATTCTCGAAGCCTATCAGAGCCAGTTTGGCTTCGAGCTGATGATTCTCCGCTTCGCCAATGTTTACGGCCTGGGCCATTTTTGGGCGGGCTCGAGTGGCGGCGAGAAAATCCAGGCCCTGCTGGAGTGCGGCCTGCGCGGCGAGACGGCGCGGATACCCCAGGAGGAAACCCGAGCCTTCGAGTATGTCTATGCCAAGGATGCGGGCCGAGCGATCGAGCTCGCAGCGACGATTCCGATGCCGGATAAAAGGATTTTCAATATCGGCGAAGGGCGAGTGCGAACGTTTGATGAGGTCGTCGGGATTGTGAAGCAGCTCCTCCCCAACCTACGGGTGGAGATCATTCCCGGCAAGCCGTCGCCGTCGTTCAAACAGCCTTTGGACATTTCCCGCGCCAGAGAACATCTGGGTTGGGAGCCGCAATTCACGATGGAGAAAGCCTTCGAGGACTACCTCCGGGAGCTCCGCGCCACGATGTGATCTGCCATCTCCTACCCGGCCAGCTTGCTTTCACAAGGTGTAACACCTTCCTTCCCTCGGAAACGCCATAACCCGTCCCCTGAGGGGCGCGCCCGAATGCTAGCGTTCGTATCCTGCTTGCTAGATACGGGTGACTTATATATGGTTTATGGGATAAATTCTGTGCGATTCGATCATGAAGATTAGCAAAGTCAAAGGCTTTTCCGACATCCTCCCTGGCGAAGTTGAGCTGTGGCAGTTTGTCGAGGAGAAAGCCCGCGAAGTGTTTGCAAGATACAACTTCGCTGAAATCCGCATCCCGATACTCGAGAAGACAGAGCTCTTCAGCCGCTCGTTGGGTGAGACCACGGATATCGTGGAGAAGGAGATGTATACGTTCGCCGACCAGGATGCGAAGGGTTCTTTGCTCACGCTCAGGCCCGAGGGGACCGCAGGAGTGGTTCGCGCCTACATCGAGGCCGAACTGTACAAAGTCGAGCCGGTGCGAAGGCTATTCTACCTCGGTCCCATGTTTCGCCGCGAGCGACCGCAGAAGGGAAGGTTGCGCCAGTTCTATCAGATCGGGGTGGAGGTCTTGGGGCGGGGAGATCCGTTCGTCGATGCCGAGATTCTCCTCCTGCTAAACGATTTCTTCTGGCTGATCGGGCTGGACAGCTTAACTTTAGAGTTAAACTCGCTGGGCTGCGTTCAGTGCCGGCCGCGCTATCGGGAAGGCCTGCTGGCTTACCTCAGGGAGAGAACGGGAAAGCTGTGCCCGAACTGCCAGCGGCGGATGGAGCGCAATCCCTTGCGTGTTTTGGATTGCAAGGAGCAGGGCTGTTTTGAGGCCACCCGGCACGCCCCATCGATCCTCGATTATCTTTGCGAGGAGTGCCGGAATCATTTCACAACCGTCGAGCGGCTGGTGCACGAGACGCGCCTGGAGTACCGACTCAATCCCCGGATGGTGCGTGGCTTGGACTATTACTGCCGCACGACGTTCGAGTGGACGAGTTCCCGGCTCGGGGCGCAAAACACCGTCGCCGCAGGAGGACGATACGACGGTCTCGTGGAAGACCTCGGCGGCCCGCCCACTCCGGGAGTAGGGTTTGCCATGGGCATGGAGCGACTCACGCTCCTGCTGGAGATGAAAGAGACTCAGGGACCGGCGCGGCCCGATCTCTACTTGGTCTGGGTCGGTCCGGCGGCGCGAAGTTGGGCGTTTCCGGTCGTGCATCGCCTGCGCCGCAGGGGCATGAGAGTGGAGATGGAAGGCGAGGAAAAAAGCTTAAAGAGTCAGATGCGGCGCGCGGATAAGCTGGGCGTCTCTTTCGTCTTGATCGTTGGCGATGATGAGCTCAAGCGCGGGAGGGGAATCCTGCGCAACATGGATACCAAGGAGCAATTCGAGGTGAGCCTTCAGCGCGTCGAGGAAGAGCTTTTGGCCCGAAAACCAGTAATGCACAATGAAAATTGCAAAGTGTAAAAGTCAGAACGAAGCCAGTAGTCAGAATCCTTTCCTTGAATTCTGTCTTGGAGGATTTTGCATTTTTCAGTTTGCACTTTGCATTTTGAATTGAGGCCTTTCGGTTATGGAAAGGATTTTTGCAGATCAGCTCGGGGATTGGAAAAGGACCTGCTACTGCGGCGAGCCGCGCCGGAGCTCGGTTGGCCAGGAGATGGTTTTGGCCGGTTGGGTCCAGCGGCGGCGCGACCACGGGGGGTTGATATTCATCGATCTCAGGGACCGCAGCGGCGTGATTCAAATCGTCTTCAACCCGGAGGTGAGTGCGGACGCCCACGAAAAAGCCAAGCAAGTCCGTTCCGAGGATGTTCTTGGAGTGCGGGGTTATTTGGCTGAGCGGCCCCCCGACACCGTGAATCCTGAGCTTGCGACCGGCGAGGTGGAATTGTCAGCACGCGAGGTCAAGCTCCTGAACGCCTCCCAGGTTCCGCCGTTTCTCATCGAAGATGACGCCGAAGTCAACGAAAATACCCGGCTCAAGTACCGCTACCTCGATTTGCGCCGCCCCCAGAGCCTTGCGCCTCTCATGCTGCGCTACCAGATGTGTAAGGCGATTCGCGATTACCTCGACGGTTTGGGATTTGTCGAAATCGAAACTCCGGTGCTGACCAAGAGCACGCCCGAAGGAGCGCGGGATTATCTTGTTCCGAGCCGTATCTATCCGGGAAAGTTTTACGCGCTTCCCCAGTCCCCGCAGCTTTTCAAGCAGATCCTCATGGTTGGGGGATTGGATCGGTATTTTCAGATCGTGCGCTGCTTCCGGGATGAGGATTTGCGCGCGGACCGGCAGCCCGAATTCACACAGCTCGACGTGGAGATGTCGTTCGTCCGACCGGAAGATGTATTTCAGGTCATCGAAGGGATGATCACTCTGCTCTTCCGCGACCTCAAGGGCATTGAGCTTGCCACGCCGTTCGCGCGTCTTTCCTGGAAAGAGGCGATGTCCAAGTACGGGACAGACAAGCCGGACCTCCGTTTTGGTCTGGAGTTGATGGACTTTTCTTCGACTTTCCAAGAGTCGGAGGTTAAGGTGTTCTCCGCGGCCATCGAAAAAGGGGGCATGGTGAAGGGCCTCTGTGTCTCCGGGGGAGAAAACCTCTCGCGCAGGGAGCTGGACGAGTTAACTGCTTTTGTGGGCAATTACGGGGCGAAAGGCCTGGCGTGGATCAAGGTTCCTCTTCGAGGGCCCTGGCAATCACCGATAGCGAAGTTTCTTTCCGAAAAGGAGCAGGGTGAGATCCGACGGCTGACTGGAGCAAAAGGCGGAGACCTCCTTTTTTTCGTCGCCGACGAGGCCCGCGTGGTCCACGAGGCGCTGTCCAATCTTCGCCTCCATCTGGGAGAAAGACTCGGCCTGATCCGCCCGGGAGAATACTCCCCGGTGTGGATCATCGATTTCCCGTTGCTCGAGTATGATGAGAAGGAGCGGCGTCGGGTGTCGGTGCACCATCCTTTCACGGCTCCCCTGGACGAAGACCTTCCTCTTCTCGCCGAGGAGCCCCTGAGGGTCAGATCCAAGGCCTATGACCTGGTCCTCAACGGAGTGGAGATCGGCGGCGGCAGCATCCGTATCCACCAGGTGACCTTACAGAGACAGATCCTGGGGCTCCTGGACATCGGCCCCGAGGAGGCGCAGGAAAAATTCGGTTTTTTTCTCGAAGCGCTGGGGTTCGGCGCACCGCCTCACGGCGGCATCGCCTTCGGCATCGATCGGCTCGCGATGATCTTGAGCGGCGCGGGCTCGATCCGCGACGTCATCGCCTTTCCCAAAAGTCAAAGGGCGGTCTGCCTTTTGACCGATGCTCCTTCTGCGGTTGATCCGAAACAGTTGAAGGAGCTGGGGATCAAGACCGTATTGGATTAGTGAGCAGTCAGCAGTGATTCCCCCGAAAGCTCCTCGGGGGCCGAGTTATCAGGCCGCGGCCGATGGGTTTGTGCCATGAGTCGTACCGCCTGTAATCGGACGTCCGCGGCCTTCCTCCTCGTCCCCCTCGGGCTTCAAAACGAATGTGTGCCGATGGAGGGGACGGCTCGGGCCTTTCATATGCAAGGGCGAAACCTGTTTCATGACCATTCTCCCTTACCGTCTTCGCGCCCGGTTGAGCTTGGCTGTGGCTCCTGCTATTCTTCGATTGAGAACCCATGTTAAAGTTGCTTCCACTGCTGCTCTTTCTTTCTTCCTGCACGCTCGGGCCCGGAATTTTCGAGAGCCGGTACTCGGGTGATTTGGAAAGAAGAAGTATCCGTCGGATCGCCGTGTTGCCCCCCGAGGCTAAACCCGTTGCGGAGAGGGCACCATCTCCCTACGTTTCTCCCCCCGCCGCCCCGCTAAAGGAGGAGGCGGCAGCGTCGGTCTTGAGCGACCACATCTACTCGACGATGGCCTCGTTTGCGCAGTGGCAGATCGTCTCGGAGCGGGAGGTGCGCGAGGCGGTGTCGATGATTCCCAAGGGCAGTGAAGCGGCGCGGGCTAAAAACCTCGGCGAGCTCGTTCACGCAGATGCGGTGGTTTCGAGCAAAGTGCTCCGCTATCGAGAGCGCGTCGGCGAGGAATGGGGCGCCAAGTCACCGGCGTCGGTATCCTTCGTTATGGAGCTCTGGGACGTAAAGCGTGGCGAGGTCGTGTGGTCCGGTCGTTTTGATGAAACCCAAAGAGCGCTGAGCGAGAATATTTTTGCGCTGTTTGAGTTCACGCAGAGAGGCGTGCGCTGGCTAAAAGCCGAGGAACTGGCGCTCGAAGGGGTCAAGAAGGCCGTGGCCGATCTGCACCAGGCCCTCTATCGCGGGATTACGTAGCCGGCATACGTCTCGTCTAGGGAAGAAACGCCTTGTCTCTTTCGAGGGGTTTTTCCAGGCGTTGGCTCAGTCGCTGACCTAAGCTCTCCAGATTCCTTCTGCTGCTCCGGTCGAGGAGCATCTCACCGCCCCCGGTCAGGATCAAACGCAGCGATGGAACCGGATAGCTCTGGTCCGCAGAGGAGCCGGCGACCGCAAAGCTGCTGTAAACCTCATCGATCCCCAGGCGAAGTGAGGCGACTTCACCATAGCTCACACACAGCGTGATCCGGCGCAAGAGGCTCCGCTTGACCAGCCGAACTTGCTGCGCCCTGTGGTCGAAGACGATGGTTCGCTTCAGCGAAAGAAGATAAAAGGCGACAACGAGAAGGATCAGGTTCATAACGGGGAAGTACCAGAGCGAGCCAGCAGGGCCTGCAAAGCCTCTCTGGCGAATGGCCTCTACAATCGGGACCGAAACAAAAAGCAGGACGACGGCGATTCCCAGGCAGAGAAAGGCCGGGAAGCGTGTCCCATGCCACACCAAGCTGAGCTGGTCTGGGCCTTCTGAAACGATGCGAAATCCCAGTCTGCTTCCGATGGACTCGAATTGGGACGGATCGCCTTCCATTGGCTGACAATGCGGACACTCACCCTTACTCTGGCCCTCTCCCTGCGAGGGAGAGGGGAGGGTGAGGGAGCTGGAGTTAGGCCTTAGATGGCTTCTGCGAACGGTAGAAGTCTTTGAAGCGGTATTCCCTGAGCTTGGTGAGCTTTCGGTAAGAGCCAAATCGCTCATCTGGATTTTCGATCCGATCCAAAAGGTCCACCGGGTCATCCTCGGTTTCAAAGACGTGGATCTTTTCGTAAGTGGTCGAGCGCTCCGCCGGCATCCGTCCCATTTCCCGGATCAGGCTGCGAAACTGTGAGGGTTTCATCAATTGCCCATGCCCCGCTCCCGCCGCCGTAGAGATACTTTCGTTGATCAGCGTCCCGCCGAAATCGTTGGCGCCAGCCATGAGCCCGATCTGCGAAAATTTCGGGCCCTCTTTGACCCAGGAGACTTGTAGATTGGGAATCCAGTTGTTGAGCATGATCCGCGACACCGCGTACATCTTCATGACCTCGGCTCCGGTTGCGCCCGCGCGCAGTCCGGAAAGCTTTTTGCGATAGTGCATGGGGGCTTCTTCGTAAATGAAGCTCAGCGGCACGAACTCGGTGATGCCTCCGGTCCGCATTTGAACCTCGCGGATGATCCCGAGGTGAGTGGCCTTGTGGTAGGAGCTTTCCAGGTGGCCGTACATAATCGTGGAGGTTGTCGGAATGCCCACCTCGTGCGCGGTTTGAATCAGCTCCACCCACTTGGCTGCAGGGATGCGCCCCGGCGAGATCTGGTTGCGCACCTCATCGACTAAGATTTCCGCCGAAGTCCCCGGCAGGCTCCCCACCCCGGCGTCTTTCAGCGCCAAAAGATAGTCCTTGATGGTGACGCCCGTGAGCGTGGAGCCGTACAGGACTTCCTCGGGAGAAAAGCCGTGCACATGGAGGTCCGGCACCGCTTCCTTAATGGCTTTGCAGAGCTTCACGTAATGCCAGCCGTCCATTCCCGGCGCGAGACCTGCCTGGACGCACACCTCGGTTGCTCCCATCTCCCGCGCCTCCTCGGCGCGGCGGAGGATCTCTTCGAGGGGTAGAAAATAGCCTTCTTCTGCCAAGTGTCCGCGGCTGAAGGCGCAGAAGCCGCAGGCCTTGACGCATACGTTGGTGAAGTTGATGTTCCGGTTGACGACGTAGGTCACGACGTCTCCTACGGCCTTGCGGCGCAGATAGTCCGCCACCGCGACTAGCACGGGAAGATCGGGGCCGGACGCATCGAAGAGCTGAGCTCCTTCCTCGGCTGATAGGTCATGGCCCGCAAGCGCACGGTCGAGAATCCCGCCGATGGCAGGGCTAACCCCGCAGAGGAGACTGTCGATGGCATCTTTCAAATGGGAGAAGCTCATAGCGCGACTCTATCTGTTCCAACTCTCAAAGACAATGAACCCCGATCCGACAAAAATAATCGAGTCATATCCGATCGTGGACCGCATCTTGTAAATGTCGGATCGGGGTGAATTCACGGCGCGAAATCGGGGCGGGCTTCACCCCGATCCTAACCTCACTACGAGGCGAACTGGCCACTTTGGAATTCGACAAGAGTTTCGGGCGAACGTTAGGATCGGGGTTTATTTGTCGGCCCAGTAGCGCACGAACTCCTGGACAAACGTGAGGGTAGAGAGGTCACGCATGCGATCGAGGAACACCTTGCCGTGCAGATGATCCCACTCGTGCTGGATCACCCGGGCATGGAAATCCGTCGCCACGAAATGCACCGGCTCGCCGCGGTGATCCCAAGCCTCCACCTCGATTCTCCTGTGGCGAGGAACCCTGCCTCTCAGATCCGGGACGCTGAGGCAGCCCTCCCAATCTTCTTCCATCTCATCGTCGAGGGGAGTGATCTTTGGGTTGATCAGAACCGAAAGGGGGACGCGGGGCTTCCGAGGATAACGCGGGTTCTCATTTACCTCCAGGACCGCGATCTGCTTGGATTCGTGCACCTGAACAGCGGCCAGGCCAACGCCATCGTACTCCTTCATGGTTTCGATCATGTCGTCGATCAGTTTCTGTACGGCCGCAGAGCCGACCTGATCGCGCGCGATGTCTTCCGCCGTGCGGCGGAGAATCGGGTTTCCGATCTTCGCGACTTTGAGGATCGACATGGACTTTTCTTACCACAGCCCCGCCGTGAGAGCTAGGACGGGGACAGGCACGCAAGCGAGCCAGTCCCCTTACCACACCTCAGCCATGAGCGGAAGGGATGCCAGGGCAATGGAAAAATTTCGCCCATGCCTTGACTATATAGACCTAATAGGTCTATATTTTATTTGGGTATTTGGATTATGGTTGCGGCCAGGGGAGGCAACGAGCGAAGCTCCTTGATGAACGTAGGGAGGCGCGTGGACTACGCCGTCCGCGCGTTGTCCTATCTAGCGGGTCAGCCGCCCGAAAAGATCGTTAGCCGGGCGGTCATCGAGGGGAAGCAAGACATACCGCCTTACTACCTTTCCAAGATCATGAAAGACATGGTGGCTGGCGGCTTGGTTCGCTCTCACGTCGGTTCCAAAGGAGGGTTCAGTCTGGCGCGGCCCCCGGAACGAATTTCGATCAAAGAGGTTTACGAGGCGGTGGAGCGGCCGCTGGTCCTGATGGAATGTTTGGAGAAGGCCGAAGGCTTCTGTTCCTACTGCTGGGTTTGCCGGCAGATTTTGATTTGGGAAAAGGCGCAAAGCCTTTTGGCCACCTACCTCGCCGGCATTTCCATCGGCGATATCGCCGACCGCGAGGGTCTTCGCGGTCGCCTGGTGGGTCTCGGCAAGTGATCTTGCGGTGGGCGCGGCAACGATGAAGCGAAGGGAAGTCGTTATGCTTGAAATTAAAAATCTCCACGCGAGCGCGGCGAAGAAGTCCATTCTTCGGGGCATCAATCTGAGCGTCCGCGTCGGCGAAGTTCACGCCGTCATGGGTCCCAACGGCTCAGGGAAAAGCACTCTGGCGCACGTGCTTTCGGGTCGGGAGACCTATCAGGTCACGGCCGGAGAGGTGATCTACGAGGGCAAGAACCTGCTGGAAATGTCGCCGGAGGAGCGCGCGCGGGAGGGAATCTTTCTGGCCTTTCAGTACCCCGTCGAGATCCCCGGCGTGAGCACGACCTACTTCCTGAAGGCGGCGGTGAATGCTGTCCGGAAGCACCGGGGTCTGGAGGAGCTCGACGCCATGGATTTCCTGGCATTGGTCAAGGAGAAGATGAAGTGGGTCGAGATGGAGCAAGAGCTGCTCAACCGCTCGATCAATGACGGGTTTTCCGGCGGGGAGAAGAAGCGCAACGAGGTCTTTCAAATGGCGGTCCTGGACCCGAAGCTCGCCATTCTGGACGAGACCGATTCGGGCCTCGACATCGACGCCCTGAAGATCGTCGCCCAGGGGGTGAACGCGCTCCGGAGCGAGGAGCGCGCCATGATCGTGATCACCCACTATCAGCGGTTGCTGAATTACATCGTCCCGGACTTCGTCCATGTCCTCTACGACGGGCGCATCGTCAAGTCGGGTGGCAAAGAGCTTGCCGAGGAATTGGAGGCGAGAGGGTACGACTGGGTTAAGGAGGGGGTCGAGGCGGCCCCGCAAGCGAATGCGTAGCCCGGATTATTCACGTGTCCGGGAAGACAAGCAACACTGTGTCGTGTTGTCTCTCATTGCAAATTTCAAATTGCAAAGTGCAAAAGGCAAAATAAATAAAACCTTAAATAGCCTGGAGGACAGGGGAGGTCCGACATTTTTCAATTTGCAATTTACACTTTGCATTTTGCAACGCATGAGTAATGCGGCTAGGGGGCGAGCGTCGTGATGAATCAGGCTCTGGCGGAGAAGGATCATTACCTCTCGATCTTCGAGCGGTGCGACCAGAGGGGAGCGGGACCAGCATGGGTCCAGCCGCTTAGACAAGACGCCATCTCGCGCTTCGCCGTCCTCGGCTTCCCGACGACGAAGGACGAGGAATGGAAGTACACGAATGTGTCCCCGATCCTCCAATTTCCGTTTCGCCCGGCCCCGCCCGAGACCGAGGGATCGGCTGCGATCGCGGCGGTGGAGCGAGCAACCGCGATTGGGCTGCCGCTCCACCGACTGGTGTTCGTGAACGGTCACTACGCGCCGAGGCTCTCGTCTGTGCAGGGTTTGCGGGGGCGGGTCAGGGCGTCGAGCCTTAGGGATGCGTTTGCCGAGGCCCCGGATTCGCTCAAGGCGCATCTGGCCCGCTACGCCGATCACAAGACCCATGCGTTTGTCGCTCTGAATACGGCTTTCATGGAGGAAGGCGCGTATCTTTACGTTCCTAAGGGCGCCATCGTCGAAGAGCCGGTTTTATTTCTCTTTCTGTCGATCGGGAGCGCAGCGGCGGCGGTCTCCTATCCCCGGAATCTGATCGTGGCCGGCCAGGGCAGCCAGGTCACGGTGGTGGAAGCTTACCTCGGGTCGCCGGGCGCCGTTTATCTCACCAATGGGGTGACTGAGATCGCTGCCGGTGAAGACGCCGTGGTCGATCATTACAAGCTGGTTGAGGAAAGCGACGCGGCCTTTCATGTCGCCACGCAGCAGGCGCGCCTGGAGCGCAGCGCCAACTTTGTCTCTCATCTCATCCTGCTGGGCGGCGCGCTGGTGCGCAACGATGTGAACGCCGTGCTGGAGGGGGAGGGCATTGAATGCACGCTCAACGGCCTCTTCATGGCTACGGACAGGCAACACGTGGATAGCCACACGCGGATCGACCACGTCAGGCCACACGGATGCAGCCGCGAGCTTTACAAAGGCATCCTGAGCGGAGGGGCCAGGGGGGTGTTCAACGGCAAGATCTACGTGCACAAGAGCGCGCCCAAGACCGACGCCAAGCAAACCAACAAGAACCTGCTGCTTTCCGAGGAGGCATTGGTCGACACCAAGCCGCAGCTCGAGATCTACAATAACGACGTCAAATGTACGCACGGTTCGACCATCGGCCAGCTCGACCAGGACGCGCTCTTCTACCTGCGCGCGCGGGGGATCGGGTTGGCCGAGGCGCGAAACCTGTTGACCTACGCATTCGCGAGCGAGATCATTCGCGGGATCAAGGTGGCCTCTATCCGGGATCAACTCGACCGGATGGTCAGAACCAGATTGGAAAACCAATTCAGGGCAAAGGAAAGGGGATCATGAAAGCGGTGCATGAAGTCACGACCCGGGAGCCTTGGAAACAGGCGCGAGCCGCGCTGGATGTAGCCAGGATCCGCGAAGATTTTCCGATCTTGAAGCGCAAGGTCCACGGCAAAGCGCTCGTCTACCTCGATAACGCGGCGACGACGCAGAAGCCGAAAGTGGTCATCGACACCTTGCATAACTACTACACGGCGGAGAACTCGAATGTTCACCGCGGGATCCACTTTCTGAGCGAGCAGGCGACGGCTGCCTATGAAGGCGCCCGCGCGAAGGTAAAGTCTTTTCTCAATGCCGCCGAGACGCGGGAGATCATTTTCGTGCGCGGCACCACCGAGGGCATCAATCTAGTGGCTCATAGCTATGGCCACACCTTCGTCGAAGAGGGCGATGAAATCATCATCTCGGCGATGGAGCATCACTCCAACATCGTTC
Source organism: Deltaproteobacteria bacterium (assembly GCA_016180805.1). Classification (GTDB taxonomy): domain Bacteria; phylum Desulfobacterota; class Binatia; order UBA9968; family UBA9968; genus 2-12-FULL-57-22. The sequence continues at coordinate 18,719 of JACPAM010000106.1, forward strand.
CGTGGCAGATCCTTTGCGAGCAGATTGGCGCGACGCTCCGGGTCATTCCCATTAACCACAACGGAGAGCTGTTGTTGGACGAATTCGCGAAGCTCTTGAACGCGAGGACGAAATTCGTCTCCGTGGCTCACGTGTCGAACGCCCTCGGCACCGTCAACCCGGTCAAGGAGATCATCGAGATGTCGCACGGGGAGGGAGTTCCGGTGCTTCTCGACGGGGCCCAGGCGGTGCCGCACATGCGAGTGGACGTCCAGGAGCTGGATTGCGATTTTTACACCTTTTCGGGCCACAAGCTGTTTGGCCCCACCGGCATCGGGGTTCTTTACGGCAAGGCGAAGCTGCTCGAAGCCATGCCCCCGTATCAGGGCGGCGGCGACATGATCAGCTTGGTCACATTCGAGAAAACGCATTACAACGAGTTGCCCTACAAATTCGAGGCGGGAACACCCCATATCGCCGGCGTTGTTGGCATGGGCGCCGCTATCGACTATATTACGGGAGTCGGCGCGGACGCCATCGCTGCCCACGAGTGCGAGTTGCTCGACTATGCGACCGGTAAGCTTTCCCGGATTCCCGGTCTCAAGATCATCGGGACGGCCAAGAAAAAAGCGGGAGTTTTATCGTTTGTGATCGAAGGCATTCATCCGCACGACATCGGCACCGTGCTGGATCGGGAGGGATTGGCCATCCGCGCGGGACACCACTGCGCCATGCCGGTCATGCAGCGCTTTGGCGTGCCTGCGACGGCGCGAGTTTCGTTTGCCTTCTACAATACCAAGGAGGAAGTCGACGCGCTCGTGAAGGCGGTCCACAAGGTCATCGAGGTCTTCGGTTGATGTCGGACATCAGCGATCTGTATCGGGAGGTCATCCTCGATCACAACAAGAGCCCGCGCAACTTTCGGAAGATGGAGGGCGCGGATCGGTCGGCGGAAGGCTACAATCCGCTGTGCGGGGACCAGATCACCGTCTATCTCAAGATGCAGGACGGCGTGATCAAGGACATCACGTTTCACGGTTCGGGATGTGCGATCTCCAAAGCCTCGGCCTCGATCATGACGGCCAGTATCAAGGGAAAGACGCCGGCCGAGGCGGAGCGGCTCTTCGACGACGTGCATAAGATGCTTACGGGCGAGCTGAATGCTGACGCGAGCCCTGAGCGGCTGGGAAAACTGGCCGCGCTATCGGGAGTGTGCAATTTTCCCGCGCGCGTCAAATGTGCCAGCCTATCCTGGCATACGCTGCGAGCGGCCCTGCAAGGGGGGCAAGCTGTGACTTCCACGGAATGAACGGTTGCCGCTGAAGCGAGGCCAAACCAACGGGAGGAGGGCGAACCGATGAAAAAAGAACAACCCACGAAACTCAAGCGCGATTGCCACGCGACGCTCATCCCCAGCGGGGAAAAAGTCACGCTGCGGGCCGGGGAGGTTGTCTGGGTCACGCAGTCCTTGGGCGGGAGCTTTACCGTGATGACCGAGCACGGCTCCATGGTGCACATCAGTGGCCAGGAAGCCGACGCCCTCGGCTTGGCCCCGGTCGCGCCACCCGCAGCGGCCGCCCAGACCGCGGCGCCGGCGAATGTCGAGCAGCGGGTATGGGATCAGCTCAGGACCTGCTTCGATCCCGAGATCCCAATCAATATCGTTGACCTCGGGCTCGTTTACGATTGCCGGGTGACACCGCTTCCGCGAGGTGGGAGCCGGGTCGAGGTCAGGTTTAGCTTGACCGCGCGCGGATGCGGCATGGGAGCGGTGCTTCAAGAAAGCATTCGCAACAAGATCGCCAGCGTCCCGGGAGTGGCGGAGGTTGATGTGGAGTTGGTTTGGGATCCTCCTTGGGATCAGAGCAAGATTTCCCGGGAGGGGAAGGTTCAGCTCGGCATGGTGTAGGAGCACGACGGACAGATGGAGGGAGGCGGTTATGGAGGCTACCATTATAGAGGCAGAGGTGATCGAAGCTCTGCGTACCTGTTTTGATCCGGAGATCCCAGTCAATATCTACGAGCTGGGATTGATCTATGGCGTCAAGGTAGCTCCTTCAGGCGCAGTCGAAATCAAGATGACCCTCACCTCCCCCCATTGTCCGGCCGCGCAATCACTGCCCTCAGAAGCGGAGGCCAAGGCGAAGGCCGTTCCCGGCGTAACCGATGTCAAGGTCGAGGTTGTGTGGGACCCGCCCTGGGATCCGAGCAGAATGTCCGAAGCCGCCAGGCTCCAACTCGGAATGCTGTGAGCCGCCAAAGGCGCAGCCAACCGGCCGTGAAACCTTGAGCAACAACGACCTGCAAGCCGCGTGGGCCTACCATGACGGAACCAAGCATTCCTACCAGAGCATCCGCTCGAACCCGCATTTTCTCGACTGGGAGAATCAGCCGATTCCCTTCAAGATCTATCCTCGCCTGGACCCCATCTCGCTGCCCCAGGCGTTAGCGTCCTCGCACGTAGCCGCGCTTCATGCGATCGCCACGGCGGGCTCCGATCTTGCCGCGCCGCCGGTTCTCACGACCCAGACCCTGGCCGAAATCTTCCACTTCTCGGCCGGCATCACCAAGCGCGTGCGCTACCCGGGGGGCGAGATCTATTTTCGTGCCGCGGCCTGCACGGGCGCTTTGTATCACATCGATCTTTACCTGGTTTGCACCGATCTGCCGGATCTGGAAGCGGGGGTTTATCACTTCGGACCTCATGATTTCTCTCTCAGAAGGCTGCGCCGCGGGGACTACCGGGCCTTCCTTGCTCACGCGAGTGGGGAGGAGCCCGATGTCTCCAGCGCGCCTGCGGTAGTCGTTTGCGCCTCGACTTACTGGCGCAACGCGTGGAAATACCAGTCCCGCGCCTACCGCCATTGTTTCTGGGACAATGGAACGGTTCTCGCTAATTTGCTCGCCGTGGCAGCCGCGCACGGGCTACCGGCGCGTATCGTCCTCGGCTTCGTGGACAATGAGGTAAGCCGCCTTCTCGCCCTCGACGGTGAGCGTGAAGCTGTTCTCTCCCTGGTCCCCCTGGGTCATGACTCGGGTTTCCAGCCGCCGGCCGCGCCGCCTGTGGAGCCGCTCACGCTTGAGATCCAACCGTTATCGAACAGTGAGGTGGACTATCCAGCGATTCGCGCCATGCACGAGGCATCGTCCTTAAAGGATGCGGCGGAAGTCGTCTCCTGGCGCGCGCGGGATTCGCGTTTTACGCTGGCCCTGACCGCAGGTCCGTCCGGCGAGCGCGGCTTGCGACCCCCTGTCTTTCCCCTCCGGCCGCTCAAGGATGATGCGATTCCTCACGATACCCTCGAAGAGGTCATCCGCCGGCGGGGATCGACCCGCGAGTTCGCGCGGGAGCCGATCTCGCTTGAGCAGCTCTCGACGATGCTGGAGCGGGCGACGCGAGGGATCCCGACCGATTTCAGCGGTACGAAAGGTCCCGCCCTCAACCATCTTTATCTGGTCGTGAATGGCGTCGACGGCCTTGCTCCCGGCGCGTATGTTTACCACCCGCAGTCGACCGCCCTCGAGCTATTGAAGGAGGGGGACTTTCGCCGCGATGCGGGGCACCTCGGCTTGGGTCAGGAGATTCCTGCCGATGCCGCCGTTGACGTTTTCTTCTTGACGGATTTGCAGGCGGTCCTTGAGCGCTGGGGTAACCGGGGCTATCGCGCGGCGCAACTTGAGGCGAGCGTAATGGCTGGGAAGCTCTACCTCTCTGCTTATGCCCTGCGCCTGGGCGCCTCGGGTCTTACCTTTTTCGATGACGACGCGACGGAGTTCTTTTCACCCCATGCGGCAGGCAAGAGTGTCATGTTCTTGATCGCTCTGGGCAAATCGGCAAAGCGGGGTGTGGGGTAGATGCGAGGAACGCGTCAACCCACGAAGCCTTCGACCGCGGGCAGCGATAGCGGCCAGGGAACACGTTGTCTGACGGGCGTCGGGCTGAACATTCGTGCAGTCCGCTTCCTCCTTCATGTCAACAAGCGCACCGACACGTTGTCCACGCCGATGAAGCGATCTCCGTAATTTCCGGTGATTGTGATCGTCTGATTCGTCGGCGAGAGAGGGTAACCGGCAGGGATCGCGAACCGGAATTTGTGGGTCTCCCACTTGACTCCGGTGCCGACTGGCGGATTCAGCGGATTGCTGATGAATTGCCACTCGACGGCTCCGGGCGGTTCAATGAGACTGACGCTGACGACGACTGGCGGCCCGAAATTCTCCGATGGCCCGTTGTTCGGTCCAACCCCCAGGTCTACGGCGACTTCGTAACTCTGACCAGACTGCAGAGGATAACTTGGTGCCGTCTGGAGGAGCGTCGCGAGCGGAGCCGTCAGTAGCGTCCTCCCGCCGGTCAGATCGACGAAGCGCTTCCCCTCGGCTGCAGAACTGAAAGACTCGATCCATCGGACGGGACCGTTCAACGCATTTACAATTAATCTCCAGTCCTCTATGACTCCGGATGAGCTGACGATCGTCTCGGTTCCGGGTCCGAAGTTGCCTTTCTCGAAGCTCCCGTTCTTGACGAGATTCGGACCGGCCGCGACGTAAGTGGGGTCGTATGGGATGATCTTCGGCGGGGGTGGCGGTGGGAGGGGAGCAGGATGCTCGTACCCAGGCGGGAGACTACCGGGTTCGTGCGGAACGGAGCCACGTGGTGCGGGGCGCACGAGCGAACCCCGAAACCAGTCCCGCACCCTGGCCAACGCCATGACGATTGCTTTCCACATCATTGCCTCACAGCGCGGAACGCCTGCTATCGGCTGCGCTGTCCACGCGGTCGGCTGGAACGTTTCGTTAGCTGAACTTGACCCTTAGCACGACGCAGGACGCGGGCATCGGCACGATCTTGCAGCCTTCCGGCTGCTTCCTTCGCGCGGATCAAATCCTCTAGCCCGATGTAGTGAGTGGGAACGGAGCCAAAGCGAGCATCGACTCGATTCTTCCATGCGTCCCCGAAACTCGTAAAACCTGATATTTGAGGCAGCAGGTCGATCCGGACAGGGGCCACTCCCAGTTGAATGATCCAGTCCGGGTCTATCAGATCTTCAACCGCGTATCCCAAGTCAGCGCCCCCAAAAAAGTCTCGCAGCGCTGCCAATGCCTTTCGGGCATTCGCCGGGGTGGGCTCTAACAGGATATCAAGGTCCTTCGTGGCGCGAGGACGCGCGTGAAAAGCGACGGCGTGGGCGCCGATCACTAGATACCGCACCCCATGGGCGTTTAACGCGGCGATGAACTCTTCGTAGTCGTGGGACGCCATCGAGCCCCCGTGTCTTCAGGCACCCTGCGAGCGCGTCAGCAACTGCGTCCACCCGCTGCTCGGCGGTGAGTCCTTCGTGCCAGAATCGAAAGTCCTGCGCTTCTGCTTCTTCCCGCCGCACCTTTGAAACGATCCAGGTCCTACCATTCCTGGCAGTGATCTTTATACTCTCAGACATCTTGTATCCAAAATACACCCAATTGAATAATTCAGCTAACGCCTGCTATGAGCCGAGCCGGTTTGTGGCGGCGGTGTTATGCATCTTCCATAACCCGCCCTGTGCGTTGCCTGACTGCGAGCGTTCTCGCTCAGGCAGGCACGGAGACAGGTTGGACTAAAGCGCTGAGCGGAATGGTACTGCCTGCTGTGCGGATTGTAAAGCGAAAAGCCAACCGGGGTTGGAGCGGGAGACAACTTTGACATCTAAGGTGTTTTTCCATAAAAATGAGTCAGGACTTGCAGGTACAGTACAGATGGGAAAGACCCTTTACGAGGAGCTTGGCGGTGAGGCCAGGCTGCGCCAGATCATCGATGTCTTCATCGATCGTGTCTTCGAAGACAGGATGATCGGTTTTTTCTTCCGTAATGCCAACCGTCAGCGCCTGAAGGAGATGGAGTTCCAGCTTACTGCGCAGTTTCTCGGTGCGGACATCGAATACCGCGGCAAGCCCTTGGACGAAGTTCACGCCAAACATCCAATCATGGGCGGCCAGTTTGCCCGGAGGCTACAAATTCTGCGTGAGACTTTGGAAACCTTTCAAGTTCCGGAAGCCATCCACGACGCCTGGATTGCCCACACCGAAAGTTTGCGCCCCCTGATCACCAAGGATCAAGGCTCGGATTGCGATCCCCTGCTCGCCCGCGAAAAAGCCCGGGGCGCGACCTAAGATCCCCAATCACTCTCAGACAAAAACAAAGATCTTTGCTGAAAGGTCCGAGGGGGACGAAGAGGAAGGCCGCGGGACTAAGCTCCCTCGGGAAGCGCGCTCTGCGCTGCCGCCGATGGGTTTGTGCCATGAGTCGCACCGTTTGTAATCGGACGTCCGCAGCCTCGCTCGCGCTCCCCTCGGTCGCAGACAAGCGCGCTGCGGCCAGAAGATTCGTCCCCCGAGGAATGGAAACCGTTTGAGCTACGGCAGGGATGTGGTTTGAGGGCCAGATCAGGCTGTGTTATGAGAGGGAAGCGGCGCGATGAAACTGCGTGAAATCTACGCCCGGCCCGGGCCCGTGTTCTCCTTTGAGTTTTTCCCGCCAAAAACCGAAAAGGGGGAAGAAAATCTCTTCCAGGAAGTCGGCGTCTTGAAAGCCTTGCGCCCCTCGTTCTGCTCGATGACATACGGGGCCGGGGGCAGCACACGGGACAAGACCGTGGAGTTGGCCGACCGGATCCATCGGGAGTGCGCGTTGGAGGTGATGTGCCATCTCACGGTGGTTGGGCAGTCGAAGGACGAGGTCCGCGCGGTGTTGACGAATTTGATAAAGCGCGGCATCGAGAACATCATCGCGCTGGGCGGCGACCCGCCGCAGGGAGTGGTAGATTGGAAACCGCATCCGGATGGATTCCATCATTCGATCGAACTCGTGAGAGAGGCGATGGCATTCCGGCGGTTCTCCATCGCGGTTGCGGGGTTTCCGGAAGTCCATCCTCGGGCCGAGAGCCGGGAATTCGACCTGCGGTACTTGAAGGCGAAGGTGGATGCCGGGGCGGACGTGGTGATCACGCAGTTATTCTTCGATAACGAAGACTACTATTGCTATGTGGACGATTTGCGGAAACTCGGGGTGAGCGTTCCCATTGTCCCGGGCATCATGCCCGTGCTTTCCGTGCCCCAGGTGCGCCGCTTCACCGCCCTTTGCGCGTCGAAGATCCCGCCGCGCCTGGAGCGGCTGCTGTCGCGGTTAGAAGACGATGACAAGGCAGCCGCTGAGGTGGGCATCGATTACGCCACCGAACAATGCGAAGGGCTGCTCCGCTTCGGCGTCCCGGGAATACACTTTTACTGCTTGAACAAGTCCCGATCGGTGAAAGCGATATTCGCCAATCTGGGCCTATAAGCGCTCACCACCTCTCCCACGTGGGCCTCGGGGCTCCCTTCGCTCCGCGGGACTCCGCCACGCGACCGACCGGGCCTGCGCTCGGACGAAGCTTCCGGAATTCCTCCGAAAGCCTATCGGGGGCCGAGTCTTCAGGCCGCGGCCGATGAACTAGGCTTCCTCGGGCAGCGCGCTCTCGGCTGCGGCCGATGGGCCTCTGCCATGATCTGGACCGTCAGTAATCGGACGTCCGCAGCCTCGCTCGCGCTTCCCTCGGTCGCAGGCAAAGGGGTTCGCGGCCTTCCTCCTCGTTCCCCTCTGGCTTTCATCAGCAAGGTCGACCCGCTGCTCCGTCCCACAGCCTGCTTGCAGGCGGTTAAGATCGTTCCGCTTCAGGGAGCTCGCTCGGCCCTCTTTCTCCCGTCCACAAGAGACTCCCGGTCCCGAAGCGAAGATGGGCTCGGAGGCGCTGGAAGTCTCTGCGAAGCCGAGGATAAGCAGCATCGATGTCTGAGCCCGCTTCTTCTGTCT
>JACPAM010000149.1 GCA_016180805.1 Deltaproteobacteria bacterium
CACCTGGTCGCGCAGTTCGGCTGCGGGCTCGCGCTCCCCGTCGGGCGTTGCCAGCTCCACGCCGATCATGAGCCCGAGTCCGCGCACGTCGCTGATGACAGGATAACTCGCCTTCAACCGTTCGAGCTTGTCTCTGAGAAAGCCGCCGACCCGGGCCGCATTCTCCACCAGGCCGTCCTCCAAAAGCGTGATCGTCGCCAGCGCGGCGGCGCAAGCCACAGGGTTTCCACCGAAGGTCGATCCATGCGCGCCGGCGGTCCAGGTGCTGAGCTCGCTCCGGGCAATCATCGCGCCGAGGGGAAGCCCGCTGGCAATGCCCTTGGCCACACAGAGAATATCCGGCTCTACCCCCCAGTGCTCGCAGGCGAACATTTTTCCCGTGCGGCCGAAGCCGCTCTGGATCTCGTCTGCGACGAGCAGGATGCCATGGCGCGCGCAGATCTCCTTCAGCATGACGAGATATTCCGGCGGCGGCACGACATAGCCTCCTTCGCCCTGGATCGGCTCGACGAAGATCGCGGCAACCTCCTCGGGCGCCACCTTCTGGCGGAACAGCGTATGCTCGATGAATCTCACGCACTCGATGCCACAGGTGCCGTAGCTCAAATGGTACGGACAGCGATGGCAGTACCCGTAGGGAACATGATGGACGTTCGGGAGGAAAGGAGCGAAGTGTGCCCGATGCGAGGAGCGGCTTGCCGTGAGCGAGAGCGAACCCATAGTGCGACCGTGGAAGGAGCCCAGAAAGGCAATCACGTGCTGGCGTTTCGTCGCGTAGCGGGCGAGCTTGATGGCCGCCTCGATCGCCTCGGTGCCCGAGTTGGTGAGAAAGACCCTTTTCGCGGAGGGCCCGGGAGCCAGACGGCAGAGCTTCTCCACCAGCTCCGCCATGGGCTCATAATAAAAATCGCTCCCGCAAAAATGGAGAAACTTCCGCGCCTGCTCCTCGACGGCCGCCACCACCTTGGGATGCGAATGGCCGGTGGAGGTTACCGCGATCCCGGCAGTGAAATCGAGAAAGAGATTGCCATCGACATCCTCGATGACCATTCCCTTCCCCTGCTTGACGACCAAAGAATAGACCCTCCCGTACGCCGGAGCGCTGTAACGCTTATCGCGCTCGATCACCCCTTTAGCTTTGGGGCCGGGCGGTTTGATCTTGATGTCGGGTACCTTCATCTTATCAATGTAAAATGCAGAGTGAAAAATGAAAAATGCAAAATAGAGAACCAATCATTTTGAGTTTTGCAATTTGCATTCTGCATTTTGCAATGCGGTTAATCGACACGATCGATCTGCGCCTTCTGCAACCTTCCTGAATAGTCGATGTAGATCGACTTCCACTCGGTAAAAATGTCGTAGACGGTCCTCCCTGCCTCGCGATGGCCGTTGCCTGTCTCTTTAACGCCACCGAACGGCAGGTGAACCTCGGCGCCGATAGTCGGGCCGTTGATGTAGGTAATTCCCGCTTCGATGTCCCGCATCGCCCGGAAGGCCCGCGCCACATCCCGGGTGTAAATGGAACTCGACAGGCCGTAGGGTGTCGCGTTCAACACCTCGACGGCTTCTTCGAAGCTCTTAATCTCGATGATGGACAGCACCGGGCCGAAGATCTCTTCCTGCGCGATGCGCATCTTCGGGGTCACCTGATCGAAGATCGTCGGCCGGTAGAAAAAGCCCTCCACCCATTCTCCTTCCTCGCAGATTGTGCCTCCCGTAAGGAGCCTGGAGCCTTCATCTTTGCCGATCTGGACATAGCCATGCACCTTCTTGCGCGCCGCCTCGTTGATCAGCGGCCCCATCTCCACCGTCTCGTCCAAACCGTCGCCGATCTTGATCTTCTCCGCCCGCGCGACGAGCATATCAGTTAGATCTTTTTTAACGTCCCGGTGAATGATCAGCCGGCTCGTCGCCGTGCAGCGCTGGCCGGTGGTGCCGAAAGCGCCCCAAAGCGCGCCTTCGAGAGCGAGATTCAGATCGGCATCCTCCATGACGATCTGCGCATTCTTGCCGCCCATCTCGAGCGAAACCCGCTTCAGGCCTTGCCCGCATACGGCCGCGATCTCGCGCCCCACCGCTGTGGACCCGGTGAACGAGACGAGCTGGACGTCGCGGTGGCGTACCAGCGCGGCGCCGGCCTCCTCGCCCGTGCCGTGGACGAGATTGGCCACGCCAGGCGGCACCCCCGCCTCCTCCAGTATCTCGAAGAGCTTGACCGCGGTGTGGGGCGTGTCTTCGGCGGGCTTCAGGACCACCGTGTTGCCGCAGAGAAGCGCGGGAAAAAGCTTCCACGTGGGGATCGCCATGGGAAAGTTCCAAGGCGTAATCAACGCGCAAACGCCGAGCGGGAGGCGCACAGACATGGCAAATTTATCGGGTAGCTCCGACGGAGTCGTCTCGCCGAAAAGCCGGCGTCCCTCGCCGGCCGTATAAAAGGCCGTATCGATTCCTTCCTGCACGTCGCCGCGCGTCTCTTTCAAGATTTTTCCCATCTCCCGGGTCATCGCGCGGGCGATCTCCTCCTTGCGCTTGCGCAACAGATCGCCGACGCGAAAGAGAATCTCGCCGCGCTTTGGCGCTGGAAGTACGCGCCATGTGGCGAACGCCTTCTTCGCGGCGCTCACCGCCGCGTCGACGTCCTCTGGGCCCGAGGCAGGGAAAAGGCCGATCAGATCACGCCGATAAGCGGGACTGCGGTTCTCGAAGGTCACGCCGGATTTCGCCTCGATCCATTTCCCGTCGGTACAGTTCTTATACAGGTCGGCCATAGGCGATGCCCCTTACCCGTTAACTAAGAATCATTCTATTAGCCCGCAGCGGCAAACACAATCCGCCTGACCCCAAACGGAAGCAGCCCTTGCGACTCATGGGGGCGGAGCTAAAATGGTGCCACGAGGTAACCTTTATGCCGCGCAGTCTGGTCCAACTCTCGGGTCACATCATCGATTCTCTCCTCCTGCCCAAGGTCTTGGACCTGATCATCAATCTCGGCGGGGAATTCGAGATCCTCGATATCGACATCGGCCACCGGCGCACGGATCGGAGCCGCGCACGGGTTTTAGTCGAGGCTCCCTCTGCCGAAGCCCTGGAACACATCCTCGCCAGGATCAAGGAGCACGGCGCCCTGTCGCTGGACGAAGAGGCTGAGTCGGTCAGTCTCGAGCCTGCGCCCGCTGATGGGATCTTTCCGTGCAATTTCTACTCCACCACCAACCTACCCACGCTCGTCCGGTTCCACGGCGAATGGATCGAGGTGGACAGGCCGGAGATGGACTGCGCCGTCCGCGTCGATACCGATACGGCGCAGGCGGAAACGGTCCCCATCCACAAGGTGAAAAAAGGTGACTTCGTCGTTGTCGGTCATCGGGGTGTAAAGGTGATTCCGCTCGAGCGAAAAGTGCCGCGCGAGCCATTCGAATTCATGTCCAGCCCGGTCTCGACGGAGAGCCCCAAGGGGTTGCTCATCCGGGAGATCGCCGAGTCGCTCAAGAAGGTGCGCAGCGAGGGAAACAAGATCCTGGTGGTGGCCGGCCCGGGACTCGTCCATACCGGCGCCGCCCAGTACCTCGTGGAGATGATCGAGAGGGGCTTCGTCCAGGTTCTCTTCGCCGGAAATGGCCTGGCGGTTCATGACATCGAGTCCGCTCTCTACGGTACCTCGCTGGGGATCTATCTGGACAAAAAGATCCGTGCCCACGAGGGCCATGAACATCATCTGTGGGCGATCAACGAAATCCGCCGGGCGGGAGGGATCCGCCAGGCCGTGGAGCAGGGGCTCGTCACCCGCGGCATCTTTTACACCTGCGTCAAGCAAGGCGTGGACTTCGTGCTCGCCGGCTCCATTCGCGACGACGGACCGCTCCCGGATGTGATTACCGACACGCTCAAGGCCCAGGATCTCATGCGTGAAAAAGTTCGCGACGTGGGTCTCGCGTTGATGATGGCAACGACCCTCCACGCCATTGCCACCGGCAATCTCCTTCCCGCGAGCGTGAAAACCGTCTGCGTGGACATCAACCCCGCGGTGGTCACCAAGCTCGCCGATCGCGGGACCTTTCAGGCCATCGGACTCGTCACCGATGTCGAGCCGTTCTTACGGGAGCTATGCCAGTACCTATAAATCGGTCAATGGTTAATGGTCAAAGGTCAATGGCGGAAACCGGCCGGCCATTGACGGTCGAGTCATAGAGCCGGCGCGGGGACTATTGACTAATAACGATTGACTATTGACGAGTTTGGTTATGCGCTTTTTGATGTGCCCGCCGCGTTACTACGGCATCGAGTACGAGATCAATCCCTGGATGAGCCGCAGCCAGCAGAGCAATTCCCACCTGGCGGCGGAGCAATGGCGGCGGCTCTGCCACCTGCTTGCGGACCGGCTCGGGATTCCCATCGAGCTGGTCGAGCCGAGACCCGGGCTTCCGGATATGGTTTTTACGGCCAACGCGGGGCTAGTGTGGCGAGACAAATTCATTTCCAGCCGTTTTCGCCACGACGTCCGAAGCGGCGAGACTCCCTACTTCGAGCAATGGTTCCGAGCGAGAGACTATAAAATTCTTCATCCGCCCGAGGGCTATTGTTTCGAAGGCGAAGGTGATCTCCTGCTCTGCGGGGAGCTCGGGTTCGCCGGTTATCATATCCGCTCCGATGTTCTCGCGCATCAGAAAATCGCCGAGATCATCGAGCGCGAGATCCTCTCCCTCGAGCTTACGAGCGCCTGGTTTTATCACCTGGATACATGCTTTTGCCCGCTTCGTGGCGGAGCGGCTCTCTACTACCCTCCCGCCTTCGACGCCTATGCACTCAAGGTGCTCCACAGTCACATTCCCACGCTCGTCGCGGTTCCCGACGAGGAGGCGAGAAGATTTGCCTGCAATGCGGTCGTAGCAGGGGCGGAAGTGGTCATGAACGACGGCTGCCCGAAGACCCGCGCCGAGCTCGAAGCTTTGGGATTCTCAGTGATCGAGATCCCGCTAGGCGAATTCATCAAGGCGGGCGGAAGCGCCAAGTGCCTGGTTCTGAAAGTTCCGCACGCGGACGCACCGGATTCAAACTGAAAAGAGCCAAGAAATCCTTCAGGCGGGCTTGACACCTCGCTGATTTTATGACTTTTAGAGGCAAATTGCATTGTGCAAAGGGGGGTTATTCATCCATGAGAATCTGGCTTCTGCTCCTGGCCCTGGGACTTGGACTTCTGACCGGTAAGCCTGCGGCCTCTCAGGATGCGTTCTATAGGGGCAAGACCATACGGATCATCGTGGGCTTTGCGGCTGGAGGCGGCTTCGACACGTATTCGCGCGTGATCGCCCGCCACATGGGCAAGCACATCCCTGGTAACCCGACCATCATCGTCGAGAACATGACCGGGGCGGGAAGCCTGATTGCGGCGAATCATGTCTACAACATTGCCAAGCCGGACGGGTTGACGGTCGGCCACTTCATCGGAGGCCTCTTCTTGGGCCAGGTTCTAGGACAAAAGGGTGTCGAGTTCGATGCGCGAAAGTTTGAGTATATCGGTGCGCCAGTGAAGGACCATGTGGTCTGTGCCCTGACCAAGGCGAGTGGGATCACAAGCGTGGAGAAGTGGATGGCCTCCAAGACGCCGGTTAAGATGGGGGGCACAGCGCCGGGCAACTCTACGCCTGATAACGCCACGAGAATCCTCAACTCGGCTCTTGGACTTCCGATCCAGCTCGTTTCAGGTTACAAAGGCACGTCCCAGATTCGCCTGGCGGCTGAAGCCGGGGAGCTTGCCGGGGGTTGCTGGGGCTGGGACTCGATTTCCGCGACCTGGCGTAAGGGTTTGGATTCTGGCGATGTGGTCGTTGTGATTCAAGCAGCGGCAAAACCCCATCCAGACCTGCCTAAGGTCCCCTCGGCAATCAACCTTGCCAAGACCCAGGAGGCGCGTCAGCTAATTGAGGTCGGACTCCACGGCGATAGCGAGATCGTGCGCACCTACACCTTGCCGCCGGGGACGCCTAAAGAAAGGGTTCAGATTCTCCGCAAGGCTTTCACTGACACGATGAAGGACCCGGAGTTCGTCGCCGACGCAACAAAGGCAAAGCTCGGAGTCGATCCGGTCAGCAGTGAGGAACCGGTCAGCAGTGAGGAAGTGGAGAGGATCATCGCGGGGCTCTTCAAGCTCGATGCCGCCCTGGTAGCCAAGTTAAAGGACATCCTCTACAAATAGTTTTGTCACCAACCGACCGGCCGATGTAGGAAAAATCCTCCCTGAAAAGTTAGGGATCCGTCGATATCATAGAGCTGCTGGAAAGAGGTTAAGCATGGTCGAATTTGCCACTGCGTTTGTCTCAGGCTTCTACCAACTCTTTACTTGGTCCACCTTCAGCCTGATGCTCATCGGCATTGCCGTGGGATTCGTCGTTGGGATCCTGCCCGGGCTCGGCGGACCGACGACCCTCGCCTTAATGCTCCCTTTTATCTTCAAGATGACGGCAGTGGAGGCCTTTGCCTTTCTTTTGGGCATGTCTGCGGTCACAGCTACCACGGGCGACATCACCTCCATCCTCTTTGGTGTACCGGGCGAGCCTATCACCGCCTCAACGATCGTCGAC
>JACPAM010000150.1 GCA_016180805.1 Deltaproteobacteria bacterium
GTACGTAAACCGCAGCTCCCAGGAAATTGGCAACGAAGAAAGGAAAAAAGGGTAACCCGACCGCCCCGGCGAGGGGGCCGGCCAGAAACCGCAGGCCCGGGAGAAAGCGCGCGCAGAACACGCCCAGCGGTCCATAGCGCATGACAAAGCCCTGCATGGTGTCGAATTTGTCCTGGGTCACAAAAAGCCATTCGCGATATCGCGTCATTACGTTCTGTCCGAAGCGCCGCCCGATCCAATACCCGATATTGTCACCGGCGACTGCGCTCACGATGCCAATCAATAAGACAGCGGGAATCCACAGTGTTCCCTCCCAAACGAGATAACCGGCCAGCAGTAAGATCGCCTCCTCGGGCACAGGCAAGCCCATGTTCCCCAGGATGACGGCCAAAAATATAGCCAGGTATCCCCAGTGGCCGATGAGATCGCTGAGATCGAGCATGGCAACTAGCTTTCATCGAGCGCGGCTCCCGCGCTCCCACTGAATACTAGTCGAAACCGGGACGGAAGGCGAACTTATGTTTGCTCTGTTACCTGGCAGAGGCCGGTCTTACGGTGTTGTTTTATGTGCGTTGAATCCCCGGTTAGTAGCCAAGACGATCTCACCGACCTTCAATAGGACCGTTGGCTGGACGCCGCTGCCTTCGGATAGCCGGGCGAGGTTCTTTTCCTTAACGAAGACGAGGAGCCTGCGGTCGGATCTCGCCCACAAGTGCGAAAATTGGTCGAAGGTGTAGAGCACTCGTCCATAACCGCCTGCGGGTGGAGGCATTTTCTCTGCGACATAGAAACTCCCCATAATGCTGCTCTTTCGTCCTGACCAAACCACTCCGATGGGCCGATCAATGGAGAGATAGAAGGGAAGGCTTGAGAGATACGTGTCGTAAATGAGAATTTGATCTGACGGCCGGGTGAACTCCGCTGCTCTCACTGCCATCTCCTTCGAAGAACGAAAAGACGAGAGGGGAACCATAAGTTCATGAATCAAGAGAAACCAGGCGAAAAAACCGACACAGGAGCCAACGAACGGTGCATCTTCTTTGGCTCGCGTCCAGATCCAGATGGCGAGGCACAATGACAGGAGGAGCACAGGCCAGAGAGCGACGATAGGAGGCCTTAGGGCCTGGAACGCCTGGAAGGGGAGTCTTAGCTGGTGCGGGAGCAGGGTCGGTTGGGACAGAGCCAGCGCCGCGTATGCGAGCGGGATGATCAACATAAACCAGGGAAGGGCAGGGATCCAAGCTCTGGTTCGTAACGAAGATGTCGGAATCTCATGGACCGCGCTCGCCGTGAGCATTGCAAGAGCTGGATACACAATAAGAATATAATGGGGCAGCTTTGTTTTTGAGAACGAAAAGATCAGTAAGGGCAGAACGGTCCAGGCGAGCAGGAAAAGAGTTTTGTCGTCGGACCGTTTTTTCCATGTGTGCTTCACGACATTGGGAAGCAGCAGGGTCCACGGTAGGAACCCGACGGCCGCAATGGCGAAGAATGAATACCACGGACCGCCGCGGTCGAAATGATGGGTAAAAAAGCGCAGCAGGTTCTCCTCAACCAGGAGATACTGGAGGTAGCCAGGGTTTCTGAACTCCGCCCAGGCGTAGGCGGGCACCACCGCCGCGACGAGAATGAGGGAGCCGAATACGAAGCTCTTCTCGCGGAGCATGTGCCATTTCCCGGAAAGCAGAAGGTAACCGAGAATCACCGCGCCGGGGAGCGCAATGCCGACGGGCCCCTTGATTAGGGTCGAGATTCCGATCGCGAGATACATCATTGAGAACCCGAGAGCGCGCTGTGCTTTCAGGCGTTCGGCGCTCAGGGCGCTGTAGAAGCAGCACAAGGATAAGGCCATGAAAAACGCCAGGACCATTTCGGAGTGTGCGATTCGAGCGAGGCTGAAATACTCGGCGCTGGTCGCAAGAATTAGCCCGCTCCACAAGGCTTTCCAAGGGCCCAGGAAAGCGCGCGCGAACTGATAGATCAGCGCAATACACGCCAGTCCCGCGAAGGCCGACGGTAATCGCGCCGACCACTCCGAGACACCGAAAGCTTTGTAAGACAGTGCCGCCGGCCAATAGAAGAAAACGGGTTTGTCGAGACGCGGAACGAAGTTGTAGTGGGGCGTTGTCCAGTTATTCAGGAGCAGAATCTCCCGCGCGACCTCTGCGTTTCTACCCTCATCGGGCTCCACAAGAGAGGGTGCTCCCAATTTGTGGAAAAAGATAAAGGAGCAAAGCAGAGAAAGAGCTAACAAGCAGATATTGCCGCGACATTGGAAAATGCGCCGTGCAAGGAAAACCATGAAAATCTCCGTGGATTGGATAGGCCGGTTTTTTACGGCCCCAACTCAAACTTTGAGGCTGGCTGAAGAGTACGGAGATTAAAGTAAGAGGCTGCGGTGGAGTTTATAGAGGCAGGTGTCGCGCCTCCAAAGGCGGCCGGCTCCGGCTCGATGGAGGACAGGAGCCGGGAAGGAAGGTGAAGCGGCGTGCAGTACGGCGGGGAGGATTGGCGGCGCGGTCGGTCTCTCCTCGTCTGAGTTTTGGACCGCGATGCCGAGGCTCGTCACGGCGGCGTCCACGCGCTGGTCCACGCTCTGATCGGGAAACTCGAAGAGACCGGCCTGCTCCAGAAGCTCGACTCCGAGAAGAGCAAACCAGATCGTTAAAAGTACGGTGGCTACGACTCTATAGACCACGGTCGAACTATATTCGCTGGCGGGAACGCTTTTAATCCGAACGGCCTGCCCGCCCGTCATGCCTAGACTTTTCCGATTCCTCTACAGCGAGCTTGTCCGCATCCTTAATGGCCCGTCGGAACCCGCGCACCGCTTCGCCAATGGATCGTCCCACGTCGGGTAACCTCTTCGGACCCACGACGAGAAGCGCAATCACCAAGATAACGATGAGCTCCGGCAAGCCGATGCCGCCAATCATCTTGTTTTCTCCTTATGCGCGGCTGATCCGCCCACGGCCAGGTGGCCCGTTATCCGAAATTGCGGAGCGCGTAGACGATGCCGACGACCATGTAAATCGCGGTAGAACCGACAACCACGTAGATGACGATTTTTAACCAGAGTGGAAACTCCTCCATGGCTTTCTCCTATTGCATGATTTTGATGCTCGGTCAAAGATTCGCATGTTCCAGCTTACGCTTTATGGGGTGTCGCCGCGGGCCTGCTACGGAATCAATTCTCCCTCCAGACATAACCCGGAAAACGCGGAGTCCGTCGTCGGCGTATCGTGGCGGCGAGAACTTTTCCGGTCCCTCGCTCGGAGCGACTAGCGAAAAAAACTGGAAAAAGATCAGATGAGGAAGGCGCTGTGAAGCTTGTAGATTCTGAGGTTTTTTTTCGGGACCTGGGTTTGGCCAGCGACCGGCTCGAAATCGAGGCTCTGCGACGCAGGCGGGCGTCCAGGCTTGATCTGGGCGACTAACGTGCGATTGCCGTTTTCGAAGGTGTCATTGGCAATTTTCAACGCGTGCCCAAGGCCGGGCAGGGTGGGCTCCCTAGTATTGTGGATCTTGGAATAGATTCCGAGATCGAAATCCTCCAGCACGTCGATCCCCGAGAGCAAGACCCAGAAGGCAACCAGTGCACACGCTAGGACTTTGCGAAGCATCATCGAAGTATCCAACCTAGAACGACCGTTGTCAAGGAGACACACCCTTGCAATCGTTTCGAATATGGTCTTATGATAAACGCTTAAACTCGAACAACTGTATGCCTCTTTCCCCACAGTATCTCCAGAAGCTGGTCGAGAGCTGCCCGGACATCATTATCGCCGTGGATCGCGGGGGGATTATCATTTACTACAATGACGGCGCCAGGCAGAACCTCGGTTTCAGCCCGGCCGAGATGTTGGGGAAGAGCGTCTTGGAGATCTATCCGAGCTACGAAGAGGCTCGAAAAGTCATGGCCGCGATGCGCGTGGGTGAGGGTGGCAAGAAGGGGAGGGTGCGTAATTTCGAGACCACTTTCAAGACGAAGCGAGGGGAGGAAATTCCCGTAGCCATCTCCGCTTCGATCATTTACGACGAGGCGGGCGGGGAAATCGGCTCGATCGGCTTTGCCAAGGATATCCGGGAGATCCGCCGCCGGGACAAATTGGCGACGCTCGGGGACATCGCCGTGGGTCTCTCTCACGAAATCAACAACTCACTGGAAATCCTCGTCAATCATCTGAACCTCCTGCAGCGGTACGTCGGCCGGGTTGCGGCCGATGAGGACTTTCTCGTGGAATCGGAGCGGCTCGAGTCCGTCGGCCAGCAGCTTAAAAAGATCCAGGAAATTACCCGTCGGATCGGGGAAATGGCGGAAGGAGGGGAATACGGGACCAAGGAGTATATCGGCGGGAAGCGGATGGCGGACCTCGGTGTTAGAGGCGAGGTCAAAGTCAAAGGGCGGAAACGACAGGAGGCGGGCTTCCCGCTCGAGGGGCTTCGGGTTCTCGTGGTCGACGACGATCTCGGGGTTTGTCAGTCGCTCAGGGATCTCTTGCGGGGCGAAAAGTGTAGCGTGGAAACCGCTCTCTCGGGAACGGAAGCGATGGAATTGGTGAAAACGAAGCCGTTCGACCTGATTCTGAGCGATGTGGTTATGCCCGATATGGACGGCTACGAGCTTTACACAACGGTGAAGAAGCGGGTGCCGGATTTACCGGTCGTGCTCATGACCGCCTTCTATTATGACAAGGACCATGTGATCAAGCGCAGTTGTCTTGACGGCCTGAAGGGGGTAATTTTCAAAAAACCCATCGACCCATTGCGGCTAAGAAAGATCATCCTCGAACGGTGCCCCAGGCCGCTCGCCGCGGAGTCGAGGAAGGCGCGGGAGCGGGCGTGACGAAGGAGGAGCACTACCGGCAGGGGATGGATTACTTCGCCGAGGAGAGGCTCGATGAAGCGATCCGGGCGTATCAGAAGGCCCTGGAGGAAGATCCCAACTACGCCGATGCCCTGCACGCCCTGGCGATGACTTACGCGGCCAAGGATCTCCTGGATGAGGCTATCGAAGTCGGCAAGAAGTTGGTCGAAGCGGCCCCCGAGGATGAGCTTGCCTATACAAGCCTTTCCATTTTCTATCAGCGCAAGGGGATGATCGCCGAGGCGGAGCATATCGGCGCGCAGGCGAGGACCTTGGGTTGGAAAAGGCAGCTTCAGGAGAAGAAAGAGGCAGACAAAGAATAAAAGCCCCTGTTCAGCAGAGAGCAATCCTCTTCCTCTTGTCGGATAATCCCTCGCTCGGCTACACTTACGTCCGATGCCCGATCCCCCACCCCAAGTAAAAGAGCTTGTAGATCGGTTTGACCAGAAAGGGACGGAGAGTCAGATCTTTACCTGTGCAAGACCCGCCTTCGGCGCGAGGTCGAAGCCACCGACCGCCAGATCGACCAATTTGTCTACGAATTCTATGGGCTGATAGGCGCGGAAATCGGGGAAGGGGGGGAAAGGGGTCAAGACTGCCTTTGGCTCTTTAGCGTTGCTTCGGGAAAAGGTCGATTCAGAAGACGGAGGGGAAAAGAGGATGCGGACCTTTTCTAGAGCCGTCAACTGCCGCTATGAAACTGCATGACAACAAATGAGCCAGCGTGGGAATCGCTCGATCAGATGGCTGACGCAACAGCCGCGGGTCTGGCGCAGGCTGCGGCGGGTTCCGCATTCCACCTGTTTCGCGACAAACAATTCCGTCGGTTGGCAGGCATCGAGCAACTGAGTCAGGCCGAGCAGGACAGGGTCTTCAACGAGCTGGTTGTTGCGTCTATTGTCCTGATCATGCTTCTGCTCGAGGCGCCCGACCTCCGTGTTGCCGGCGAGTTCCAGGACTATCTCGCCGGTCTGAACAAGAGAATTTCCAAGGCGTACGTGGACCACTTAGGGACCCTGGGTGTCGAAGCCAACTATCTTCGAGACTGGGAAAAGCTCATCGCCATGCGCTACGAGGAATACGCGCGGGACAGGCACGATGTACGGGCGGCTGCGATGCAGATTGAGTCATCGAAAAAAAGTCTGGATTTAGACGATCTTGCGAAGATCCAA
>JACPAM010000151.1 GCA_016180805.1 Deltaproteobacteria bacterium
GTCCGTCAGCCCTGGAAACACACCCAAAATCCGGATCAGACCGGGCGAGCTCGAGAAGCCCGTGGTCCGAAGGAGCTGTCCGATACCGGCATGAGTTTTGGGCTCGGGGAGAAGTTTCGTGCCGATGATGTAGGTCAGATAAGCCCAAATATACCAGGCCAGAAGACTTACGATGACTCCCGCGACGATACCCACGAACCCCACCTCGAACCCGGTCCCGATTCCCGCGGCCACGCTGGAAAGCACGACCACCCCCATGGCCTGACCCATCGCTTCTCTGTCAGCTTCGACTTCTTCATAAACGGTTACGTCGAGCTTTGCCGCGCGAAGCAAGCGATCCTTCAAATCTGCCATAATGAGCCGCTTCTATAGATCCGAGAGCGAGATGTCAAGAAAAAACGCTTTAGAGTTTGCGCAATCTTTCCCGTTTCCTGCGTTCGCGCTTCGAAAGCTTCCTTGGGTTTCCCCTTTTTCGTTCAACCCTTAATCCCTTTAACCCTTCATCGTCTTCGGCCGAGTTAGCGCTTGCGGGTTGCCCGAGCTTGGCACGAAATTCCCCCGCATAAACCGGCACCGCGCCGCAGGCCTCAGCGCCGCTTCGAACTTCCCGATCAGAGCTCACGACGACGCAGCCGCTGCCCATCTCCCGGGCCAACCGCAAAATGACGCTGTCCGCTTTTTCTCCCTGTTTCGAATAAACGACGTGAATCCTGTCGATCCGCTCTTCGACCTCGTTGATCCAGCCCGAACGCCATCCATCAAACACCACCGTGATCGGATAGCCCTTCTTCTCCTGATATTCTCCCAGCTCGCGAATGAGCCGGTCTCGACGCGCCTCGAGGTTTCCTCTCAGTCCGGCAACGCTTCCGATCAGATTGTAACCGTCAATGATGATATGCAGCGGCATGGGTCTCGTTCCCTATCCATATACGAATATACGCCGGTGAAAGCGGTTGTCAAAATCACAAAAAACAGGTAAAAGAGCGAGATTTCGGCATCAGGGGGCGTGGTAAAAATGGACGTGGTTATTAAAAAAGCCGGTAGAATCAGTGAGTTGCCCCCTTATCTCTTCGCCGAGATCGACCGCAGAAAGAGGGAGGCGCTGGCCCGGGGGGTGGATCTGATCGACCTTGGAGTCGGAGATCCTGACATCCCGACTCCCGCAAAAGTGGTCGAGAAGCTCATCGAAGCCGCGAGCAAGCCAATCAACCATCGCTATCCGAACAGCCCCGGCCTGATGGAATTTCGACAGGCGGTCGCCAATTGGTACAAACAGCGCTTCGGTGTCACGCTCGATCCCGCTAAAGAGGTGCTGTCGCTTATCGGCTCGAAGGAGGGAATCGCCAACATGGCGGCAGCCTTCGTTGACCCCGGTGATCTCGTTCTGGTGCCAAGCCCTTGTTACCCGGTCTATCCCGTCGGGACCTCGTTCAACGGCGGCAAAAACTACTTTCTTCCGTTGACCAAAGAGAACCATTTTTTGCCCGACCTGGACACGATTCCGGCTGACGTCGCCCGGCGAGCCAAAATGCTTTGGATCAACTATCCCAACAACCCAACCGCGGCCGTAGCAGAAAAGGACTTCTTTGCCCGGGTAGTCGAATTCGCGCTCCGCTATGACGTTATCGTTTGCCACGACGCCGCGTACACGGAAATCGCCTTCGACGGCTACCGGCCCATGAGCTTTCTCGAAGTGGAAGGCGCTCGCGAGGTCAGCATCGAATTCCATTCTCTGTCTAAGACCTTCAACATGACGGGGTGGCGAATCGGAATGGCCGTGGGCAACCCGGAACTCGTAAGCGGCCTTGCCCAGGTGAAATCGAACGTGGATTCCGGCGTCTTTCAGGCGGTCCAGGAAGCGGCCATAGAGGCGTTGCGCCTCGGCGACGAAATCGTGGAGCCAGCGCGGAAAATTTATCAGGAGCGGCGCGACATCCTCGTTTCCGGCCTCCGGAGAGTGGGACTGCAGTGTGAAACGCCGCGCGCCACCTTTTACGTCTGGGTCGGTGTACCGGGAGGGCTCAAGTCGGCGGAGTTCGCAGCCAAGCTGCTTGACGAAGCGGGGGTCATCGCGACCCCGGGAAACGGTTTCGGGGAACCCGGGGAAGGCTACATTCGGCTTACCCTGTGCGTGGACAGAGAACGGCTAAAGGAGGTG
This sequence comes from Deltaproteobacteria bacterium, assembly GCA_016180805.1. Lineage (GTDB taxonomy): Bacteria > Desulfobacterota > Binatia > UBA9968 > UBA9968 > 2-12-FULL-57-22. The sequence goes on from JACPAM010000151.1 coordinate 2,159, forward strand.
ACGGAGCGAATCCAACGCGTGAGGTTTTAAACCCGTGGCGAGGATTCACCCGAGCCGGCCGTGGCCCATCGAGTATACATAGGAATCGGCTCCAACCTGGGGAAGAAAAAGGAGAACTACCAGGAAGCCATGGGGAGAATCGCCAAGATTCCGACCACGAAAATCGTCAGGGAGTCCTCGCTCTACGAGAGCGAGCCCTTGGGCGACTCTAAGGAGTGGTACGTCAACGGCGCGATCGAAATCGAAACGGATTTAAAGCCCGACCTACTCCTGCAAAAATTCAAGAACATCGAGCGCGCGATGGGTCGAAAAAAGGTGCGCAAGCGCTGGGGAGCGCGCATCATCGATCTCGATATCCTCCTCTACGATAGCCTTAAGATGGACAAGGGGCGGCTCAAGATTCCCCACCCAGAGATGCACAACCGCAAGTTTGTCCTCATTCCGCTGAGCGAGATCGCTCCCCAGGTCGTCCACCCGATCCTGGGGCTGACCATCTCCGAACTCCTGGTCGGCGTCAAAGACGACAAAAGAGTCAGTCTCATGCGGTCGTAGCGAAGGGGGCCCGCCCTGCCACAACGGGCTTCCGAAAGGATCGCCAGCTCGTGCTGCGGTTTTTAGCCTTTTTTATCTTCGCTTACCTTTTTTTTCTGCTTCTCAATCTCTATCTCACCTGGCGCAGACGGCAGCGCAATCTGGACTCACGCCGGCGGGGGAAAGAGGCGGAGGAGATGGTCTTGGACCCGCAATGCCAGAGCTACCTTCCCAAGGGGTCGGCGATCCATCGCGGCGGCCACTACTTTTGCAGCGAGGAGTGCGCGCGCCTGTACCTGTCGCGGAACCAGTAGAACGAAAGCACCGGCAGCCGCAGCCACCATCCCTACCTCCCGCCAACTGCCTACTGCCTATTCCTATTGACTCGTGTGATGTCTAAGAGATAGAGAAGCGAAATACAAAGGTCCTGCTATGCGAGGAGACTTGCGCGGCTGCTTGCTTGTGGTTGACGATGACGAGACGAGCCGGAAAATACTGTCCGGTCGTCTTGAGGCGGAGGGGCATAAAGTCTCTGTTGCCGAAAACGGACGGCGGGCGTTGGAGATGATCCAGGCAGAGCCGTTTGACCTGGTGCTCCTCGACATCCTGATGCCAGAGATGGATGGATACCAGGTGCTCAGACACCTGAAGTCTGACCCGACCGTACGTGACATACCAGTCATCGTGCTCTCGGCGTTGGACCAGATCGAGAGCGCCGTAAAGTGCATTGAAATGGGGGCCGAGGACTATCTGACCAAGCCGTTTGACCCGGTATTGCTGAGAGCCAGGATCGGCGCCTGCCTGGAGAAAAAGCGGCTACGCGACCAGGAAGTCTCATATCTAAAGGCTGTAGCCCGTGTCACCAGTGCGGCGGCGGCCGTGGAGACTGGAGCGTTCGAGCCGGAAAGCCTGACGGACGTCGCCAAGAGAACTGACGAGCTGGGGCAGTTGGCGCGGGTGTTCCAAAAAATGGCTGGCGAGGTCTATGCCCGTGAGGAACGCCTGAAAAGAGAGGTCGCGGTCCTCGCGGAAGAGACCGGCGACCGCTATCGGCTGGTCGTGGGTAAGAGCGCCAGCATGAATCAGGCCATCGATTCGGCCAAAAAGGCCGCGGCCAGCAAAGCCACCGTATTGCTCCTGGGCGAAAGCGGAACCGGGAAAGAGCTCTTTGCCCGCGCTATTCATAACTGGAGCGACCGGAGCGCCGAGCCCTTCGTCGCGATCAACTGCGTCGGACTCTCTAGGGAGTTGCTGGAGAGCGATCTCTTCGGCCACGAGCGTGGGGCTTTTACGGGGGCCCATCAGCTCAAAAAAGGCAAGCTCGAGATCGCCGATGGCGGGACGGTCTTCCTGGACGAGGTTGGAGACATCTCGCCTGAGATTCAAACCAAGCTCCTCAGGTTTCTCCAGGAGCGGGAGTTCGAGCGGGTCGGCGGCCTTAAGCCGCTCCGCGTGGACGTGAGAATTATCGCCGCGACGAACCGTGACCTCGAGAGAGCAGTCAAAGAGGCGCGCTTCCGTGAAGATCTCTATCATCGCCTTCAGGTCGTGCCCATTACCCTTCCACCCCTGCGCGAGAGAAAGGAAGATATCACTGCCCTCGTCGACTTTTTCCTGCACCGGTTTTCCAAGGAGACAAAGAAGCACTTCACCGAGGTCACTGAGGACGCTCAGGAAAAGCTTCTCGCCTATGAATGGCCGGGAAACGTGCGCGAGCTGGCCAATGTGATGGAGCGAGCCATTGTGCTGGGTCAGGAACCTCGGGTCACGCTCCATGATCTGCCCCCACGAATCATTGCTGCCGAGCCGAGAACGCGCTCGGATACGTTCTCGTATCGTGGAGCCATGAACGCTACCAAACGAGAAGCGGTCCTTAAGGCCCTCGCTCAGACCCAGGGGAATCGCGCCGCCGCAGCCAAGCTCCTGGGGCTTCGAAGAACCTATCTCTTGAAACTGATCAAGGCCCTCGGAATCGACTGACCACCGACCTCATTTGTAGACTCAACCGCCTCCGATAGGAGACATCATCCTGCCCATTTCCGCCGGTCTGCCCCCGCTCGACTTCTGAAAGATTCCCCTTCGCCTTCAATACATTACGCTCCGTGACCCTGGCCTGTTCCGGAGTTGGTACGAGGCTTGCCTTTTCTCGTGTCCGGAGGAGATGAGATGAGCAAAAAACTTTGGATTATTTTCGCCGCCATTTTCCTTTTTCATAGCGGCGCGTTCGGCCAAGGGCTCACGCGCATTGTTTCCGGCTATAGCGGACTCGCAGGGTCGCACGCAATTCTCTGGATCGGCCGCGACACGGGAATCTTCGAGAAAAATGGCCTCAAGGTGGAGCCTGTGTTGCTTCGCAGCGGTCCGACACACATGCAAGCATTGATCGCTGGGGAGATCCAGATGGGTCAGACGGGGGGACCCTCCGTTCTGGCAGCCGGGGTGGCGGGAGCGGATATCGTCTTTTTGGCCGTGGCTTTGAACACGCCGCCGAATGTTCTTATGGGGACGGTCTCCCGGGTGGAAGAACTGAAGGGAAAAGCGGTCGGAGTGACCCGGTACGGCTCCAATACGGATTTTTCCGCGCGCTTCGCCTTGAGAAAGTTCGGCCTCCAGCCGGACAAAGACGTGGCGCTGATCCAGCTCGGGGACTTCCAGGGGATCATGGGAGGTATCGCTACCGGTCGAGTAGCGGCCGGCATCCTGGCTGATCCGTTTACCGATCATGCTGCCAAGCTGGGCTACAAGGAACTCGCCAACGTGGCGAATCTGGGACTGGAGTTTCCGTTTGTCGGCATCGTGACGAGGAAAAGTTACGTAAGAGACCAACCCGACGCGGTTCGGCGGTACGTACGTGCTTACATCGAATCGATCGCGCTTTACATCAATAACCGCGAGCTGGCGGCAAAGGTGACGGGAAAGTATACCGGGATCCAAGACCCCTCAATTCTTGCCTCGACGGTGAATTTTTATGCGCCGAAGCTCTCCCGCGCGCCATATCCGACGGTTGGCGGCATTCGGGTCGTGCTGGAGCAGCTTGCCGCGCAAAATCCGAAAGCCAAAACCATCGATCCCGAGACGTTCATGGACGTCACTTTCGTGAAGCAGCTCGATGATATCGGTTTCATCAAGAGTCTCTATTGGGGGCGGTAAAACGGTATCCCTGGCATTGCAGTCGCGCAAGAATCATAAGCTGAAGGAGGATGACATGATCAGGACATCGTTCGCGGCGGCCGTTGCCGCCATGGTTGCGGTTTCGATTTCACTTTTTCTAAACTTCTTAACTCAGGGAAGCGTCGCC
>JACPAM010000107.1 GCA_016180805.1 Deltaproteobacteria bacterium
CGACTTGTACGGGAAATTGGCCTGACGCAGCAGTTCCGTCCGTCCGATCTCGAACCACCTGAGATAATTGCCGTAATAAGCCACGCCCATCTGATCCGTATCGCCGTAAATGACGCGATACGAGGTGAGGCTTTTTCTGTCGTCTTCCGTCACCACCACGAAGCTTCGACCCTACCTCTAAAAAGCGTTCCCTCGGCGCGCGCGCTCTCGACTGCGGCCGATGGGTTCGCGCCATGAGTCGTACCGTCTGTAATCGGACGTCCGCAGCCTCGCTCGCGCTGGCCTCAGAACGCTCACCTGGGATTGTCCGCGTGATACTTGGCTGAAACGTTCAGGAGCGATAGAAATCCCAGCGGTCGCCGCTCACGACATCCAGGTTGAGGGCTCCCTCGTCACGCAGGATGCGAAAGGAGATCCGCTCGCCTGGTTTTTTCTTCCAGACGAAGGCCGCTCTTCTCGGCGGGACCTCCGGGCACGATGCCAGCCACAACGAGGTGACCGCCGAAGCCTTGAGTGTAAAATCCCAGCCATGAACGCCGCGGGCGGCTCTGGATGCGGCCGTGCTGTTTGAGCTCTTGTTCATGCTGGAGGTAATACTCGATCGGGATCGCCAGAGAAAACTTGCCCACCTGGTTCAGGTTCAGGGATACGACTCCCATCAGCCGGCCCCTCATGTCAGTGAGCGCTCCTCCGCCGAAGCCAGGATTGAATGCGGTAAGCCGGATCGTCTTGTCCAGCATGTATTCCCAGTGGCCATCGAAGCTTTCCGTCGACGTCACGTAGCCGCCGCTCACCCTTCTTTCGGTCTCCCCGGAGCTGGCAATGATCAGCGCCGCCTGGCCCACCGCTAGCGAGTCGGGGCGCGCCGGTCTGAGAAAGGGCAGGTCGTGGGCGGGAATCTTGATGAGGGCCAGACCCGATTCGAAATCCTGCGCTGCCAGCTCACCGGGATACTGCTCACCGTCGACCAGAGTCACAGTGATCGACTGGGCGCCCAGGGCGACATAGTGAACCGTGAGGATATATCCCTCGGGATCGACGATGGTTCCGGATCCAACCCGTTCCGACCCCAGATTGCGGGCCGATGGGTGGTCTTCCGGGATCTTCACCTTAAGATCCGCCGTCGCCGGCAGGATCGCATGGAGCAATCCGAGATGGGCGTTCAAAGCGCTACTCCCTCCGACGGGTTCGCCACCCTTGAGTGTGCTTTGAAGCGGGACCGTTCCCAGAAGACTCTTCCTTGCCAGGTGTCTCGGCGCTCGAGCTCGGCGTGGACGGCATTGAGGACGCCGATCTTGTTGACCGACCAATCGGGAGCCACGGTGAGGTCCCGGTACGTCTCTCCGGTCAACCGCTGAACCACGATCTCCGGATGCAAGAGTTCGAGAAAATCGACGACCAGGGAAACATAGGCCTCGCGCGTGAGGAGATCGAAGGCGCCTGAGCGATAGATTCGTTCCAGCGCGGTGTGCTTGATCACGTGAAGGTTGTGGAGCTTCACGCCATCGATGCCCAGCCCGTTCAGCAGCGCCGGCGTCAGAAGCATCTCCTCACGGGTTTCGGTCGGAAAACCCAAGATCAGATGGACGGCCAATCGAAGGCCCTTCCGCTTGCTTCGTTCGGCGGCGTCGACGAAGGCCATGAGGTCGTGCCCTCGGTTGACCCACTGAAGCGTTTTGTCATGCATGGATTCCAGACCCAGCTCGAGCCAGACGTAGGTATGCCGGGAGATATCCGCGATCAGATTGAGGACTTCGTCGGGAACGCAGTCAGGGCGGGTGGCAATGGCGAGTCCGATAACGCCGGGGACGTCGAGGGCGTCTTGGTAAAGCCGCTCGAGTTTGCTCACGGGCCCGTAGGTGTTCGTGTAGCTCTGGAAATAGGCCACGAACTTCTCCGCTTTGTGGCGCCGGCGGACCGCTTCGATTCCCAGCTCCAACTGCTCGCGGATCGACATTCCGGGGCGGTAAGTCCGCGGCGTGTGGCTTGCGTTGTTGCAGTAGGTGCAGCCCCCGACGGCGACTTTAGCGTCGCGGTTCGGACAGGTAAAGTCCCAACGCAGGCTGACCTTGTGGACCCGGGCTCCAAAGGTTTCTTTGAGGACGCGATGAAACGAGTTGTAGCGGTTGCCGCCCCACTTCTCTTGTAGTGATATCGGGAGCTTCATGGCGCGATTAGTGAATGGTTAACAAAAAGGCTCCGGATACTCAAGAGAGAATTATTTTGTGGCGTTTATCTCCTCTTCCACCAAACGGTAAGGCCGATGAGAAGGGCGAGCTCGGGCACGATGAGAAAGGCGAGATAGAAGGCTAAGTTGCCTTCCGCCTCGGTGAGCTGGAGGCGAGAGGGGCGAAGCGAGCGGGGACGGATAGTGATGAGGGCGTCTTCGCCGGCAAGCCAGTTTACGGCGTTCAAGAAAAAGTCCCGGTTGAAAAAAAGGTCGAGGAAGCGGTTGTTGGAAAACTCCGCGGTTCCCAGCACGACGAGCTTTGCCTCTCCTTCCTTTTCCATGCCGGCTTTTTTCAGGTTGATGGTGACCGCGACGCCTACCGAGACCGGTCCCTTTTTATCTTCAGGCCCCAGCGCCGCCTTTCCGTCTTTGAAGATGCCCGCGAGATCTTTCTCCGCCCAGCTGCTGGGGCTGGTCTTCACCAGGGAAATGACTTCCGCGCCTTCTCGGGCCGGCCCGGCGGGCTCGACGGAGCGGACCATGGGGAAAAGGGTCCGCTCCTTGAAAGCGCGCGTGATCGGATGGTTCGGGCTGTAGGCGTCGGCGATGGGTTGTACTCCAAGGGAAGGTCCGGCGAAGAGGCGGATGACCTGATCGACGACCAGATCGTCTCCCACCGCTACGCCCCAGGCTTGGAGGAATCTCCTGAGACCTTCACCGTCACGGGAGGGCAGCATGATCAAAAGCCGCCCGCCGCTTTTTACGTGTTCTTCGAGCGCCTGGAATTCATGGTCCAGAAGCGGTTTCTGCGGTCCCGCCACGATCAGCAGCGAGGCCTCGGCGGGAACCCGCGCCTCGGCGGCCAAAAGCAGCTCTTCCACGCGATAGTTCTCGTTCTCTAATGCCTCTTTGGCCGCGCCGTAACCCTCGGTGCTCGCACGGTCGCCAATCTTGGGCTCGCCATGGCCGGTAAGGAAATAAACGGTCTTCTTCACCCCGCGCGTCAGTTTGGCGATGGCGTTCGTGACCGCTTCCTCCGTCGGTTCGGTGAGGTTGATTGACTCCTGGCCGTAGCGGATGTGAAGGGTGTTCAGCTGTTCGATGTTGAACCGCTGGGCCAACTCCGGGTGGCGCTCGGGATCGATCGGGTGGAACTTGATCCTGGGCGAGAGGTACGCGTAGCGCTTGATGAGCGCGGCGATTGCCGGATGTTCGCCGCGGTCGAAAAAGCCGTAAATCTCCACATCCTGCTTCAGTCGCTCGAGAACCTTTGCCGATTGGTGTGAAAGGGTATGAATCTTGGCCGCGGTCAGATCCCAACGGGCGTGGTGGCGCAGGTTCAAAAAGTTCACCATGACGAGAACGCCGAGGAAGAGCACGGAGGTGAAGGCCGCGTGTAACCCGTGGCGCGTGGCCCGCCGGCGGAGCGAACGGATGAGGGCTTTTCCCTGGGTCGTCAGATAGAGCAGAAGACAAACCGCGCCGAGACTCCAATGGACCACGACGTAAGCATCCCGGAGATTGCCGCTAAAAAGGTAGGCGATCAGCCCGAAGAGGATGAAAACCACTCCGATGAGGCCCGAGATCTGTAACAACCCTCTCATCTATCGCCAGCGGGAGGCCTCTACGGAGCGGTGGGCGAGGAAGAGGCTTAAGAGTGTCAGGCTCAGAAAATAGACGATGCTTTGGGTGTCGATCAGCCCTTTGACCATCGCGCTGAAATGCTCGAGGACGGACAGGTAGCTCAGAATTTCGCCGAGACCGGGCCCGAGAGTTTCGACGGGCCAGGAGAGGGCGTAGAGAAGAAGCACAATGACGAAGCACAGCACCGCGGCGATGATTTGGTTCTCGGTCAACGACGAGGTGAACAGCCCAACCGAGACGAATACGGTCGCCAGAAGGTAGAGGCCGAGGTAGCCGGCGACCAGCACGCCGACCTCCGGATCGCCGTAAAGCAAGAGGAGGGCGGGGTAAATCCCGGTCACCAGGAGCATGAACCCGACGAAAGTCAAGCAGCCGATGAATTTGCCGATCACGATTTGCGGCACGGTAAGCGGCGACGTGAGCAGCAGCTCGTAGGTCCCGTTGCTTTTTTCTTCCGCCAGCGAGCGCATCGTGATGACCGGCACCATGATGACCAGCATGATGGCGAGGTTATGGAGAAGCGGCGCGATCACGTGCTCGTTGAGGTTGAGGCCTTGCAGGCCCTGGAGGTTTTGCAGGCTGGAGTGCAGCGTGACGAGGTGGTGGAAGCGGAAGAGCAGGTTGAAGAAGAACCAGCCGGTCACGAGGAGGAATCCCGTGAGCACGACATAGGCGACCGGGGACACAAAGAAGGAACGAAGCTCTCGGCCGGCGATGAGGAGGGTCATTCTCACGGTAGCTCTCCTTCCTCCACCGGGGTATCCAGCTCGATGGTGTCCTTGGCGATGTGGCGCAAAAATACCTCTTCAAGCGTTGATCCCCGGGTGAGGTCTTCGAGGCTTTTCTCGACGGCGATCTTCCCCTCGTTGATGATGACCACTTTGTCGCATAGCTGGGAAACTTCCGGCAGGAGGTGGGTGGAAAGGATGACCACCCGATCTCCCGACAGCTCCTTGATCAGGCCGCGGACCTCGACGATCTGCTTGGGGTCGAGCCCCAACGTGGGCTCGTCAAGGATCAGGACCGGGGGGTTATGGATCAGCGCTTGGGCAAGCCCGAGCCTTTGACGATAGCCCTTGGAGAGATGCTTGATGAGGCGGGAGGAAACCTCGGTTAAGGCGCATTTCTCCAAAATCCCGTCCAGGGCCCGGCGCAGCTCTCTTGTCCGGACGCCTTTGATGCCTCCGGCAAAGATCAGAAAGGACCTCACGGTCATGTCGGGGTAAAGCGGCGGATTCTCCGGCAGGTAGCCGATGCGTTTCTTCGCTTCGTGCGAATCTCTGAAGACATCGAATCCTTCTACCGTGGCCGTGCCTTCGGAAGCCGCCGTGAAGCCGGCAAGAATTCGCATCGTCGTGGTCTTGCCCGCTCCGTTAGGGCCGAGAAACCCCAAAATTTCCCCTCGTCGCGCGGTAAACGAGACCTCATGAATGGCCCGGAGGTCGCCGTAGTATTTGGTAAGATGAGATGCCTCTACCACAAGCTTCTCTCCTCTACCCACTCGGTCCCAGTTTGTCAAGAAATGACGGTTTGGGAAGTGCTCCAACCCTGCCTGGGCTGGTATCGCTTTCCATTCTAATATATCTGATTCTGCTGAAAAACCCTCCATCGAACCGGTTCGTCATTCCGAGCGGAGCGAAGAATCTCGTGCTTTCCCAGACTTGAGACCCTTCACTTCGTCCAGGGTGACACTCAGGGGCCGTTTTTCAGCAGAATGTATATCTCATGTCAAGAGCCGCTGCAGATAGGCACCGCGCAGCGCGAAAAGTGGGAAGTGGTCAAAAAAACAGGTGCTTTTTCCCGCGTCTTTGGCTTCTGTTAGCTTGACAATAGGGCGGGAATCAATATACTTTAGGCGAACTTTTGCGTCTGCGTGTTAGGGTATGATCATTCTGGTAGATCAGATTACGGAATCGCCAAAGAAGATCCGGTTTGGGGAAAGCATCGGGCAGTTGAATCAGGCGACGGACCTGGTCAGGGACTATCGTTTCCCCGACTTTATGGACGTCGATGTGGTTTTCTATCGCTCGGGGCGGGAACTCTTTTTCGAGGGGTCGTTTCGGGGGAGGTTGGAGGGGAATTGCGGGCGGTGTCTCAAAAGCTACTCCTTTGCGCTGCAGAAGAATTTTAGCTTTGCGTTGACCCCAGACCCGTTTTCGGCCAGGAGTAAGGAACTGAACCGGGACGAGATGGGGTTGAGCTTTTATGCTGGTCAGGAAGTCGACCTTTCCCCTTTTATCCGGGAGCAAGTATTGTTAGCGCTCCCAACGCGACCGTTATGTAAGGAGGGTTGCCGCGGCCTGTGTGCAGGCTGCGGTGCGGACCTCAATCTTGAGCCCTGCCGTTGTGCCGCCGCAGCGGTCGATCCGCGCATGGCCCCTTTTCGCAATCTAAAATTAAATCGATAGTCTCCCTTGCCTCTGCGCAAGGCTTCGCCTTGCGTATAGGGGCGGGGAAAAAGGTGGATCAAGAAAATGCCAGTACCGAAGAGAAGAACTTCCAAGAGCAAGAGAAACAAGCGGAGGTCCCACGACGCCCTGGGCTCACCCCAATGGAGCACCTGCCCTAAATGTGGAGAGACCGTCTTTCCCCATCGGGCTTGTCCGAGCTGCGGCCAGTACCGCGGTCGTGTCGTGGTGCCGACCGAAGAGAGCTGAAAGCCTTCCAGTCGCCTATGATGAGGATCGCCGTTGATGCCATGGGGGGCGATCGCGCCCCCGCGGCAGTGGTTGAAGGGGCGCTGCTGGCTCAGAAGGATCTGGGAATCGAGGTCCTTCTTGTGGGCCAAAAGGACGTGGTCGAGGCGGAACTCGCTCGCCTGTCCTCCAGCCGTTCCTCTCTGCCCATCATGCCGGCTTCCCAGGCCGTTGCGATGGACGAGTCTCCGAGCGCGGCGCTGAAGAAGAGGGATTCCTCCATGAAGGTTGCCTTTGAGCTCCTCAAGCGAGGCGAGATTCAGGCGTTCGTCAGCGCCGGAAATTCGGGGGCGATGATGGCGACGGGGATGTTCGTATTGGGCAATCTGCCGCACGTCGAAAGGCCCGCCATTCTCGTCGTCGTACCCACGCTCACCCACGCCGCCGTCATCATCGACGCCGGCGCGAACGTCGATTGCAAGCCGCGCCACCTCCTTCAATTTGCCCTCATGGGATCGGTCTATGCCGAGAATGTGCTTGAGATTACTCGCCCCCGGGTCGGGGTATTGAGCAACGGCGAGGAGGAGGGGAAGGGAAACGATCTGACTCGGGCGGCGAGCGAGCAGATCGCCACCGCGCCGCTAAATTTCATTGGCTATGTGGAAGGGCGCGATATTTGTAGCGGGAAAGTCGATGTGGTCGTGTGCGATGGCTTTACCGGGAACGTGACTCTAAAGACCATGGAAGGCGTAGCGCACTTCACTGTGGCCGTGCTCAAAGACGCTTTCCGGAAAAACATCGTGAGCCGTCTGGGCTATCTTTTGAGCCGCAAGGCGCTCCGGGAGGCGTATGCGCGCCTGGATCATACCGAGTACGGCGGGGCGCCGCTGCTCGGTCTGGATGGCGTTGCCATTATTGCCCATGGAGGTTCCGGTCCCAAGGAGATCAAGAACGCCATCCGCATGGCCAGAGAGGCGGTCTCTCACGACGTGAACCGGCACATCAGGGAGGTTGTGGAGGAGCTGGGCGAAAACGCCGTCGACAAATTTCCGGGAAAGATCTGGCGCCGCATCCGATCGAAGATCGAGACGTTCGGCGAAAAAAACGCTACCGAAGGAGAAGAAAGGGAAGATAAAGGTGACGAAAAAGGGTAACGTCGCTTTTGTTTTCCCTGGCCAGGGCTCGCAGTATGTGGGAATGGGCAAAGCGCTCTATGATGCCTATGAGGTCGCCCGGCGGATCTTTCTCGAGGCGGAGGAGGCCCTCGGGCTGCCCTTGCGGCGGCTGTGCTTCGAGGGACCGGAGGCGGAGCTCAGGCTTACCGAATACACCCAGCCAGCGATCCTGACGGTTTCCGTTGCCGCGCTGCACGTTCTTGAGCACGAGCGTCCAGTCCAACCCTCGTGCGTGGCCGGGCATAGTTTGGGGGAATACAGTGCTTTGGTCTGTGCCGGCGCCCTGGCCTTTCGGGATGCCGTTCGCGTGGTGCGGGAGCGGGGCAGGCTCATGCAGGAGGCCGTTCCCCAAGGACAGGGATTGATGGCCGTGGTCTTGGGGCTGGAGGCCGAAGCCTTGAGCCGGTTATGCCAGGAGGCCAGTGACGGGGAAGTGGTAGTCCCGGCCAATTTCAACGGCGGCGGGCAAATCGTGATTGCGGGGCAGCGCTCGGCTGTGCTTCGCGCGATGGCTTTGGCGCGCGAGCGTGGGGCGAAGCGGGTTTTGGAGCTGTCCGTCAGCGCACCGTTTCATTGTTCGCTGATGCTTCCAGCCGCCGAAGGGCTCAAGCGGGCACTGGCGGATGTGGCCATTCAACCCCTTCGCGTCGGGGTAGTCACCAACGTCGAAGCCACACTCAACGAGGATTATACGCGCGTCAAATCGCTTTTGGTCGAGCAGGCGGTTTCTCCGGTGCGCTGGGAGGAATCGGTCAGGGAGCTGGTGAGGCTTGGCTGCGAGTGGACATTGGAGATCGGCCCGGGCAAGGTCTTGAGCGGCCTGACCCAGAGAATCAGTCCCGGACTGAGGGTCGAAAACTTCGAGACCCCTCAGGACCTCGAGCGGCTCCTGGCAGATTAACCGCGATGGGGGATCTTAAGGGTCAGATCGCCCTGGTTACGGGCGGCGGCCGAGGGATTGGCAAAGCCGTGGTGTTGATGCTGGGGCGCCTGGGCGCCGTGGTCATGATCAATTACCGCCAAAACCGCCAGGCGGCTGAGGCCACCCTTGAAGAGCTGATGGCCGAGGGCGGCGGGGGCGAGCTCTTTCCGTTTGACGTCGCCGAGGAGAGTCAGGTAGAAGAGGCGGTGAAAAAAATCGTTGACCGGCACAGAAAAATTGATATTCTAGTCAACAACGCGGGGGTGACCTCGGATGGTCTCCTGGTTCGCCTCACGAGCGAGGAATGGGATCGGGTCATCGGCATCAACCTCAAAGGGACTGTTCATTGCACTAAGGCTGTGTGCCGGCGGATGATCCGGGAACGGTACGGCCGCATCGTCAACTTCACCTCCGTGGTGGGACAGATTGGCAACGCCGGCCAGTCGGCTTACGCGGCATCAAAGGCGGGTATCATCGGGTTTACCAAGGCGGTGGCGCGGGAGCTGGCCTCGCGCGGCATCACCGTCAACGCGGTGGCCCCCGGATTCATCGATACCGAAATGACCGCCCAACTCCCGGAGAAGCTGCGGGAAGAATTTCTGCGTTCCATTCCTTTAGCGCGCTTCGGGACGTCACGGGACGTGGCGGAGGTGGTGTCATTCCTCGTGGGTTCCGGCGCTTCGTACATTACAGGACAAGTGATCAACGTGAACGGCGGACTCTACATGTGAAGAAAAAGTTAACCAGGAGGTAAAAACATGGCATCGTCCGTAGAGGCCAGGGTGAAAGAGATCGTTTGCGAGCAGCTAGGGGTGAGCGAAGATGAGGTGACTCCGGAGGCCTCCTTCATCGAGGATCTGGGGGCCGATTCCCTGGACATCGTCGAGCTGGTCATGGCCTTGGAAGAAGAATATGAAATGGAGATCTCCGACGAGGACGCGGAGAAGATCAAGACGGTCCAAGACGTCATCAACTACATCGAAGGCCATCGTTAGGCCTCCCGGCCTTTGAGGGGACACCCAGGCCAAGCACTGGCCGCGAGGGGTGCTTGGCCGTTTTGCCAGCAGCGGATCGCAGGAGTAAAGTGGCAGGGCGGCCATGCTCCTGCGATTTTTTTATCTTGGATACCTTGCGGATCGCGCGCCCGCGGATTTTAGCACCGTAGAGAGAACACGGTTATGATTGCAATCGCAAGCGACCACGGCGGAGTGGAGCTTAAAGACTTCTTGGTTCAGTTCCTTCGCGCACGGGGGGTGGTGGTGGAGGATCTCGGCACCCAGGGCAACGATTCGGTGGACTATCCTGACTACGGCCGGCTGGTTGCCGGCAAAGTCGCAACGGGAGAGGCGGAGCGGGGCATCCTCATGTGTACAAACGGGATCGGCATGTCGATCCTGGCCAATAAGTATCCCGGGGTGCGCGCCGCTTTGGTCTACGATGTCAGAGCCGCCCGCATGAGCCGGGAGCATAACAACTCCAACGTCCTGGTCTTGGGCGGTGGCGTAATCGAAAAGGAGGCGGCGGAGAAGATCGTCGCGACCTGGTTGGAAACGCCCTTTGCGGGCGGCCGGCATGAGCGGCGGTTGGAAAAGATCGCCAGGGTCGAAGCGGAGCTCGGCACGCGCATTCGCAGGGGCGAGGAGGGCGCCGGTGGCGCCCAAGCCGAGTTCTTCTTGAGGCGGACCGACCCGGAGGTCTGCGCCGCGATTCAGAAGGAAACCGAGAGGTTGCAGCACAATCTGGAGCTGATTGCCTCGGAGAACGTCGTGAGCGAAGCCGTCTTGGAAGCCCAGGGCTCGGTCATGACCAACAAGTATGCCGAAGGTTATCCTGGCCGTAGGTACTACGGCGGTTGCGATTTCGTCGATGTCGTGGAGTCGCTGGCGATCTCCCGTGCTAAGGAGCTCTTCGGCGCGGACCACGTCAACGTCCAGCCCCATTCCGGCACGCAGGCGAACATGGCCGTCTATTTCTCCATCTTGAACCCCGGGGATTGTTACTTCGGCATGAACCTTTCCCACGGCGGCCACCTCTCCATGGGCAGCCCGGTGAACTTTTCCGGCATGCTTTACCGGGTTGTGCCTTACGGGGTCAGCCAGGCCACCGAGACCATCGATTACGATGCCCTGGCCGAGGCGGCGCGCCGGGAGCGGCCGCGGCTGATTATCGCGGGCGCCAGCGCGTACCCTAGAGTCATCGATTTCAAGAGGTTTCGGGAGATTGCCGATGAGGTTGGGGCCCACCTGATGGTGGATATGGCCCACATCGCCGGGTTGGTCGCGGCTGGGGTCCACCCGAGCCCGGTTCCGCATGCCGATTTCGTGACGACCACGACCCACAAGACGCTCAGAGGGCCGCGGGGAGGGATGATCCTGTGCCGGACGCAGCATGCGAAGACGATCGACAGTAAAGTTTTTCCCGGCCTTCAGGGGGGGCCGCTCATGCACGTCATCGCGGCGAAGGCGGTCGCGCTCAAGGAAGCATTGAGCCCGGAGTTCAAACAGTATCAGGAACAGATCGTCAAAAACGCCAAAGCCCTCGCCGGGGCCTTGATGGAAAGAGGGTTCCGCTTGGTTTCGGGCGGCACCGACAACCATTTGATGCTGGTGGATTTGCGCCAGTCGGAATTGACCGGCAAAGTGGCCCAGGAGACCCTGGACAAAGCCCGGATCACGGTGAACCGCAACACGGTGCCTTTTGAGACGCGCTCGCCGTTCGTGACGAGCGGGATCCGGATCGGCACGCCCGCCGTGACGACGCGCGGGATGAAAGAACAGGAGATGGTCATTATTTCGGGTTTCATCGATCGGGCGCTCGACCACGTTGGCGATGAGGCGGTTTTGAAATCCATCGCTGAGGATGTGGTCGAGCTCTGTAAAAAATTTCCCGTTTATCCCCACCGGCTGGGGAGGCAATAGGCAAGAGGCATTAGGCCTAGAAAGAAGATGGAGACGGGATCTGATTTGCTGACTATTGCCTGTTGCCTCGTGCCTTTTGCCTGGTGTTGAAGATGAAGTGCCCTTTTTGCCACGAAACCGACAACCGGGTCATTGACTCCCGGATAAGTAAGGACGGCGACATGGTGCGCCGGCGCCGCGAGTGTCTGAAATGCACGCGTCGCTTCACCACCTATGAGCGGGTGGAGGAAACGATGCCCCTGGTGATCAAGAAGGACGGCCGGCGCGAGAGCTACGATCGGCTAAAGGTCATCAACGGTCTTAAACGGGCGTGTGAAAAGCGTCCCGTAAGCATCAACACCATCGAGGCGATCGCCGACCGCATCGAGCGCAGTCTCCAGGAGAGGGGGGATAAGGAGGTTGCCAGTTCCGCTATTGGTGAAGCCGCGATGCGAGAGCTTCACGATACCGATCAGGTGGCGTACGTCCGCTTCGCTTCCGTCTATCGCTCGTTCAAGGATATTAACGAGTTTATGGTTGAACTCGAGGAGCTGCTAAAGGAGCGCAAGGGCATATCCGTGCGAGGCGGCGGAGCACGGCAGAAAAAAGGCCGGGAGAACCGGCTTTCCTGATGAATGAATGACCTCGACGAACGCTACATGCGCATGGCGCTACGCCTGGCGCGAAGAGGGGCGGGGCGGACGAGCCCCAATCCGCTCGTCGGCGCGGTTTTGATCAGGGCGGGAAGAGTCGTTGCCACAGGTTACCACCGGCTGGCGGGCGACGACCATGCGGAGATAATCGCTCTCAAGCGCGGCGGCTCCGCGGCCCGCGGCTCAACACTCTATATCAATCTTGAGCCCTGCAACCATCAGGGGCGAACGCCTCCGTGCACGCTCTCCTTGATACATGCGGGCATCCGCCGAGTCGTGGCCGGGATGGTCGATCCCAACCCGCTGGTTGCAGGCCGAGGGGTTCGGCGGCTCAGGCGCGCCGGTATCGAAGTCGATGTCGGCCTGCTTGGGGATGAATGCCGAAGACTCAACGAGGCCTTCGTCAAATCCATCACCCGCCGCCTTCCCTTTGTCGTGCTCAAACTGGCGGCTTCGCTGGACGGCAAGATCGCGACTTTTACCGGCGATTCTCGATGGATCACGGATGAAGGGGCGCGCCTCTACGTCCATCGCTTGCGTAACCAGGTCGACGCTGTCCTGGTGGGCATCGGCACGGTGTTGGCGGATGATCCCCAACTCACCTGCCGCGTGCCGGGCGGCCGCAATCCCCTGCGCATCGTACTGGATCGGCGTTTGCGAATTCCCCTGAGCGCGCGCGTGCTGCGCGAGGCCGAACCGGAAAAAACGATCGTCGTCACCGGCCCGCGTGCGCCAAGAGGAAAAATCCGGCTGGTCCAAAGCTTGGGCGCGCGGGTCTGGGAGCTACCGGTCACCCAAGGGGGGATCTCGCTCGCCGCGCTATTGAAAAAGTTGGGTCGCATGGGGCTGCTCAGCGTCATGATCGAGGGCGGCGCCGACACGGCCGGCCGGGCCCTGCGGGAAAAGGTCGTCGACAAAATCCTATTCTTTTATGCCCCGAAAATTCTCGGCGCGGAGGGTAGGGACATGATTGGCACCTTGGGGATCCGCAGGGTGAGCCGGTGCACGAGGATCCGAGATGTCGAGGTCAAACGGTTGGGGCGCGACTTTCTGGTCTCGGGATATCTTAAGTAGCCTTACGGGAAGCTTTGATCCAGCCTGCTCTTTAGAAGTACCGACAGGGAACTAGTTCCGGTCCGTTTTGACGCCTCCGTTAATTATGGCTATACTTATGGCCATAATTGTCGAGGGGGCAAATCATGAAGTTCGTTAGCGTTGCGGAAGTCAAAAATCGCCTCACTGTCTATTTGGCGCAGGCAAGGAAAAAGAGGGAGCCTATTATTGTCACCCGTCACGGTAAGCCTTACGCTCTGATACAGCCTATCTCGGAGCGAGATTTAGAGGACTTGGGTTGGAAAGCGCTCGGGCAAGAGTCCCTGCGTAAGGCCTGGGACCGTTGAGAGTTATGTTTACCGGCATCATCGAGGACGTGGGTCGAGTTCATGAGTGGAAACTAAAGCGCGGATTTCGGGGAACAGTCTACTCCGCTCAACTGACGGGCCCGTCTCTTACTTTCACGTTTTCGTAATTCCAAAATAAGAAAATATAGTGGGCGCCTTCGGTCTGGTCTTGATTTGCTCAGGATATTGAGTAAAATTACTCAAGACGCTGAGTAAATTAAAGAGGCCAAATTGTCTGTGTATAAGAGACCCATATTTCAGATCCTCCTAAAGCGGCTGAGGGAGCGCCGGCGATTTATTCAGGTGTTGGCGGGACCGCGGCAAGCGGGAAAGACCGTCTTGGCCCGCCAGGTAATGGAAAACCTCATCATCCCCAGTCACTATGCCTCGGCAGACGAGCCGACTTTGAGGCATCGGACCTGGATCGAGCAGCAATGGGACATTGCCCGGTTACAGATCAATCCCCGGCGGGGGATAAAGGACGCTCTGCTGGTCCTCGACGAGGTTCAGAAGGTGAGCGATTGGTCGGCACTGATCAAGCGACTGTGGGACGAGGACAGCGCGGCTAAAAGATCGCTCAAGGTCGTGCTTTTGGGCTCGGCGCCGCTGCTCATCCAGAAGGGGCTAACCGAGAGCCTTGCCGGGCGCTTTGAGATCATACCTGTCACTCACTGGTGCTATGCGGAGATGCGCGATGCCTTTAAGTGGGGGGTGGATGAGTATGTTTTCTTCGGCGGTTATCCGGGAGCGGCCGAATTGATCGGAGATGAGAACCGCTGGCGCCGCTACATCATGGACTCCCTTATCGAGACAACAATATCGCGGGATATCCTGCTCCTTACCCGCGTGGATAAGCCAGCTCTTTTAAGGCGGCTTTTTCAAGTGGCTTGTGACTATTCCGGACAGGTGGTCTCCTATCAGAAGATGCTCGGCCAGTTGCAGGACGCAGGGAATACCACAACCCTGGCACATTACCTCGATCTGCTGGCGGGCGCCGGGATGGTCGTGGGGTTGCCGAAATACTCCGGGGGGCGGGCGCGTCAACGGGGGTCCAGCCCCAAGCTGCAAGTGATGAACACCGCCTTAATGACAGCGCCGTCCGGGATAGCCTTTGAGCAAGCACGCAAGGACCGCGATTATTGGGGCCGCGTGGCGGAATCGGCCGTTGGCGCTCATCTCGTCAACGCTACGAGAGCCACGAACATCGAAGCCTTCTATTGGCGAGAGGGGAATAAAGAGGTAGATTTCCTGGTTCGGTCGGGTCGCACGACTGTAGCCATTGAGGTGAAGACTGGCTATGCCAAGGAGGTCCTTCCCGGTATGTACGCTTTGGACAAGAAATTTCGCATACAGCGAAAGCTAATCATCGGCGGGCAGGGGATAAAGATAGAGGAATTCCTGCTCAAGCCGGTTGAGGAATGGCTGAGATAGGAGGCGCCGCTCGACGTATGTTTACCGGCATCATCGAGGACGTGGGTCGAGTTCATGAGTGGCAACTAAAGCGTGGATCCGGCGTTTTGACGCTCAATACCCATTTGCCGTCGAGGGAAATCGGGCCGGGATCGAGCGTTGCCGTCAACGGGGCCTGTTTGACGGTGGTAAAACGAGCCAAGGGTCGCTTTACCGTCGAGGTCTCACCGGAAACGCTGAAACGCACCAGCCTGAGTAGTCTCAAAGTCGGAGATCCGGTCAATTTGGAGCTGCCGCTCAAGTTTCACGATCGCCTCGGCGGCCACCTGGTCACCGGTCATGTCGACGGCGTGGCGGTAACAGACGAGATCAGAAAGAGAGGGAAGTTTACCTTCTTGCGGTTTCTCGTCCCCGCGGCTCTCGCTCCTCTGCTTGTGCCCAAGGGCTCGGTGGCCGTGGATGGTATCAGTTTGACGGTGAACGAGTGCGGGAAGCGGTATTTCTCGGTGGCGATCATTCCGTTTACGCTGCGGCATACCAATTTGCGGGGGCTCAGGGTTGGTGATAAAGTCAACGTCGAAGCCGATATCATTGGAAAATATGTCAAAAGCCTCGCCCGTTTCCACCATCGAACAGGCACTCCACGACATTCGTGGCGGCAACACCATCATCCTCGTCGACGAGGAGGGCCCGGATAGCGAAGGATTTCTTTGCGCCGCCGCTGAGACCATCACGCCGGAAGCCGTGAATTTCATGCTGCTTCACGGCCGGGGACTCATCTGTCTGGCTCTTTCCGAAGAGCGGATGCGGCAGATGGGCATCCCCTTGATGGTCCAGGAAGGCGGATCGCCGGGGAGCCACCCCTTCGGCGTCTCTATCTCAGCGCGCACGGAGAAGGGGCTGGGCGCTTCCGCGCGCAGCCGCGCGCAGACGATCCGGACGGCGGTCGCCAAAGAGACCAAGCGCGGCGATCTCGTCTCCCCCGGCTATGTTTTTCCCATCCAGGCCCGCACGGGCGGGGTATTGGTTCGCTCCGGGCACGTCGAAGCCTCGGTAGACCTTGCCCGCCTCGCCGGCTTCGAGCCGGCCGGTGTGGTCTGCCAGATTTTGCAGGACGATGGCTCGGTGGCCCTGATGCCCGATCTCAAGTCCTTTGCCGAGAAGCATCGTCTCAAGATCGCTTCGATCGCTGACCTGATCGCGTTCCGCCTGCGCGGCGAGTCCCTGGTCAAGCGGGCCGCCGAAGCGGCGTTTCCCACAGTCCACGGCGGCGTCTATAAGGCGATCGTCTACAACAATAGCGTCGACGCCCTGGAGCATATGGCTCTGGTGAAGGGCGAGATCAGCGGTGAGCAGGGTATGCTGGTTCGTATGCACTCGGAGTGTCTCACCGGGGACGTGTTTGGCTCGGAGCGCTGCGACTGCGGCGACCAGATTCGCCAGGCGCTCAAGATGATCAACCAGGAAGGCAGGGGTGTGCTCGTCTATATGCATCAGGAGGGCAGGGGCATCGGGCTCACCAACAAGATCAAGGCCTATGCCCTTCAGGATCAGGGAATGGACACCGTCGAGGCCAATCTCGAACTGGGCTTTAAAGATGATCTCAGGGATTACGGGATCGGGGCTCAGATCCTGCGGGATTTGGGCGTCCAAAAGATTCGTTTGTTGACAAACAACCCGCGTAAGATCGTGGGACTTCAGGGATACGGTTTATCGGTGGTGGAGCGGGTTCCTCTGGAAGTGGCGCCGCATGCGTCCAACATCGAGTACCTCCGGACCAAGCAGGAAAAGCTGGGGCATCTTTTCTCCAAGCTGGAGGCGAAACCGAGGGGTTAGCAGGCCCGTTTCTATATGGCTAGGATGATCGAGGGAAAGGTCGACGCCAAGGGGATGCGAATCGGTATCATCGTTAGCCGCTTCAACAACTTCGTCACCGAAAGGCTCCTGGAAGGGGCTTTGGAGGCCTTGAGGACTCATGGCGGGGAGGAGCGGGATATCGATATCGTGCGCGTGCCGGGCGCTTTTGAGATTCCACTACTGGCCCATAAGATGGCCGCCGCGGGAAAATATGATGCGCTCGTCTGTCTCGGCGCTGTCATACGCGGTGAGACGCCCCATTTCGAGTACATCGCCGACGCGGTCACCCTGGGGATCGAGCAGGCGATAGTGCAGTACCGCGTGCCCATCTCTTTCGGCGTTCTCACGACCACTACGGTCGAGCAGGCGATGGCGCGGGCCGGCGAGAAGATGGGCAACAAAGGCTTCGAAGCAGCCCTTACCGCCATTGAGATGGCGAGTCTGAATCGGGAAATTCCCTAAAACACATTCAGCGCTCAGCAATCGGCTGTCAGCCCAAAAACTTCTTTGCTGAGAGCTGACCGCTGATGGCCAAAGAGCTTCAATGGGCATTCGAAGAAAAGGCAGGGAGCTTGCACTTCAGGCCCTGTACCAGATGGAAATGACCGGAGATACTTCTCCCGGGGCCTTGGAGATTTTCCTGAGCCATTTCGAAGGAAATGCCAAGGCCAGGGATTTTGCCCGGCGCTTGGTTTCCGGCGTCATCACACACAGAGAAGAGATCGACCCGCTCATCCAGCGGTGCGCGGAAAACTGGAAACTCACCCGGATGGCTAAGGTCGATCTAACCATTTTGCGCATTGCCACCTACGAACTTCTCTTCTGTCCCGACATTCCCGTCAGTGTGAGCATGGATGAGGCGATCGAGATCGGCAAGCGCTTCAGCTCCGACGACTCGGCGACCTTCATCAACGGGGTCCTGGACCAGGTCGCCGCCACCAGCGGGGTTAAAGAGCTATAGCGCAAGCTATTGATGAGAATCGCCCGCTTGAGGCTTCAAGCTGCTCCCGGCAACCTTCCGGAGGTTCAAGGGGATAAGCCAATCCATTGCACTGATGAGGCGTAATGTGCAAAATACGGTGTTTAAGCACCTTCCAGAGGGGTAGTTGCCCCGCTTATGGATGAGCGATACGACCCGAAGAAGATAGAGTCGAGATGGCAGCGGACCTGGGAGGAGGAAAAAAGCTTCCAGGTCGCTGAGGACCCGAGCCGGCCGAAGTATTACCTTTTGGAGATGTTTCCGTATCCTTCGGGCCAAATCCACATGGGTCACGTGCGCAACTACTCCATCGGCGACGTGATTGCGCGCTACAAGCGGATGCGGGGTTACAACGTGCTTCACCCCATGGGGTGGGACGCGTTCGGTCTTCCGGCGGAGAACGCCGCCATCGAGCGGGGCGTGCATCCGGCGAAATGGACGCTTGAGAATATTGCCTACATGCGCGACCAGCTCAAGAAGATGGGCTTTAGCTACGATTGGCGGCGCGAGTTTGCCACCTGTGACGAAGGATACTACCGCTGGGAACAGCTCTTTTTTATCGAGATGTTGCGCCGAGGGCTCGCCTACAAGAAGCTTTCCACCGTGAACTGGTGCGAGCGCTGCCAGACCGTGCTCGCCAACGAGCAGGTCGAAGGGGGACGGTGTTGGCGGTGCGAGGAGGAGGTGGGGATGCGGGAGCTGGAGCAGTGGTTTTTCCGGATCACCGCGTACGCCGAAGAGCTCCTGCACGATCTGGATCGGCTTACCGGGTGGCCGGAAAAGGTCCTGATCATGCAGCGCAACTGGATCGGGAAATCCGTGGGCGCCGAGATCTTTTTTCCTTTCGTCGGCCGCGCTGGCGGGCTCACCGTCTTTACGACGCGCCAGGATACGGTCTATGGGGCTACCTTCGTGTCGCTCGCGGTCGAGCATCCGCTGGCTGTGGAGCTGGCGTGGGGGACGGCGCAGGAGAAAGTGGTCAGAGATTTCGTTGATCGGATCAAAAAGATCAATCAGGCGCGCCGGGCAACGGAGGAAGTGGAGAAGGAAGGGGTCTTCACCGGGTCTTACTGCGTCAATCCGTTCACGCGGGAAAAGATTCCCATATACCTCGCAAACTTTGTTCTCATGGAGTACGGGACGGGGGCCGTGATGGCCGTTCCGGCCCATGACCAGCGCGACTTCGAGTTTGCCCGCAAATACCGCCTGCCGATCCGGGTCGTCATTCAACCTCCCGGTCAAACGGTCAAGTCCGATCACATGACCGAGGCTTACGTGGATGAGGGGACGATGGCGGAAAGCGGTCCCTTCTCCGGCCTTCCAAGCGCCGCCGGAAAGGAAAAGATTGCTGCCTATCTCGAGGAAAAGGGGTGGGGAAAGAAGGACATCCGCTACCGTTTGCGGGACTGGGGCATCTCGCGCCAGCGCTATTGGGGGGCGCCGATCCCGATTCTCTATTGCGGTCCATGCGGGATGGTCCCGGTTCCGGAGTCGGATCTCCCTGTGGTCCTACCCACGGATGTGGAGTTTACCGGCGAAGGGGGTTCTCCGCTCGCCAGGCTCCCGGAATTTTACCTGACCCAATGCCCCAACTGCGGTGGCCCGGCCAGAAGAGAGACCGATACCATGGACACGTTCGTGGAGTCGTCGTGGTACTTTGCTCGTTACGCATGCCCGGACGAGGATCGCCAGCCTCTGGACAAATCCCGTGTGGCCTACTGGCTCCCTGTGGACCAATACATAGGAGGGATCGAGCACGCCGTTCTCCACCTCCTCTACGCCCGCTTTTTTACCAAGGTTTTGCGCGACCTGGGGTGGCTGGAAGTGAGCGAGCCTTTCACCAACCTGCTGACCCAGGGGATGGTGATCAAAGACGGGGCGAAGATGTCGAAGTCGAAAGGGAACGTTGTCGACCCCGATTTTTTGATCGAGCGCTACGGCGCGGACACCGCGCGGCTCTTTACTCTGTTTGCGGCGCCGCCGGAGAAGGATCTGGACTGGAGCGACCAGGGCGTGGAAGGGGCGCACCGCTTCATTGGCCGTCTGTGGCGCTTCGTGGCGCAGCATCATGAAGCCTTGTTGCGAGTGCCCTCGGATCTCGATCCGAAGGCGCTCCCGGCCGACTTGAGCGGGCTGCGCCGCCAGGTGCACCGCACGATCAAGAAAGTCACGGACGACATCGAGGAGAGATTCCATTTCAACACCGCGATCGCGGCGGTCATGGAGCTGTTCAACGCGGTCAGCCTGGCAGCCAGGGTCGAAAACCCCCCGGTTGCGCTCATTCGAGGAGGGCTCGAGACCATCGTCATGCTCCTCTACCCGTTCGTCCCCCATCTGGCGAGCGAGCTCTGGGAGCGCCTGGGAAACCGGGACGGCCTCGACGCCATACCTTGGCCCAAGTATTCCCCGGAAGCGTTGCAGGAACAGGAGCTGTTGATCGTTGTTCAGGTGGACGGCAGGGTGAGAGGCAAAATTGTGGTGCCTGCGGACGCAGGCGCGGGGCTGATCGAAGCCGAAGCTCTTGCGCATCCGAAGATTCGCAGCTTCTTGCACGGCAAATCCGTTCAGCGGGTCATCCAGGTGCCGCGGCGGCTTGTGAACATCGTGGTGGAAGGGTAGAAGGGAACAAAAGGCCCTTCGACAGTCTCAGGACAGGCAAAAGGCAATAGGCAATAGGCGAACGGCCATGTTTTCAACTCAAAACTCAAAACTAAAAACTAAAAACTGGGCTGCCCTCCTTGGCTTCTTCATGGTGGGAGCTGGATGCGGGTACCAGTTTTCCGGTAAGGGGGAGGCCTTCCCCCAAGATGTCCGGACGGTTTTTATCGAGCCATTCGTGAATCGCAGCCGCGACGTCGGCCTGGAAGGGGACATTTCCTCAGCGCTGAAAGGCGAATTTCACCGGCAGGGGCAGCTCCTTGTGGTTGACCGGTTGGAGCAGGCAGACGCAATCTTAAGCGGCGTGGTACGCGCTTTCGACCGCCGGGTGGTGGCCGTGAATCGAAACGCCGAGGTTCTGCAGTACGAGGCAGCCCTGGTGGTAGATATAACGCTTCGCCGGCGTAGTCCCGACGCGGTCCTTTGGCAAACCCGGGGGACGCGGCTCACCGAGGTTTATAGCGCCTCGCGAGGCGCCGTCGTAACGACCTCACCCGAGTTTCGCTCCGGAACTTTAAATCCTTCGGACGTGCGCCGCTTCACGGACATTCAGCTTACGGAGACTCTCAGCCAGGACGCGAAGGAGCGGCTGATGGAGGGATTCGCCCGCGAGTTGCACCACAGGCTTGTGGAGAGGTTTTAAATAAAAACGTATAGCGATCTTCGTGGCGGGTTAGGATGTGGAAGCTGTGCGGTGAGCCAATCGCGCGAGGCGAGAAAACCACCGCGAGGCGGTGTTGCGCTTGAGGATGCCTTTGCCCACGGCTGTGTCGAGCGCTCGGTTAGCTTCCCGCAACTGGACGGTGACGGCCTCCTGGTCCTTCATCTCGATCGCCCTCTGGGCCTTTTTGATCAAGGTCTTGATCCTGGATTTCGTCTCTCGATTCCCTGCCCTTCGCTTCAAACTCTGGCGGTGCCTTTTGATCGCTGATTGATGAACAGCCAAGCCGTACCTCCTGAAACCGTTTTCTTTTGTCTAGCATTTGCGCCTTGAGGAGTCAACGCGATGGATGAAGTCGGGAAACTGACCAGGGCGGCGGGGGTGGTCGGCTTTTTTACCCTGCTCAGCCGCCTCATGGGGCTTCTACGCGACATGGTCGTGGGCTACCTCTTCGGTGCCCAGGGCGCCGCCGATGCTTTTTTCGTCGCGTTTCGTATTCCCAATCTCCTGCGCCGCCTAACGGCCGAGGGAGCGCTCACAGCGGGATTCGTTCCCGTATTCACCGATTATCTCACCCACCAGGGCAAAGACGAGGCTTTCCGAGTGGCCCGGATCATCTTTACCTTTGCTGTGATCTCCCTCGGAGCGCTCACCGTTTTGGGGATTCTTCTTGCCGAGCCTTTGACGCGCCTTTTCGCCCCGGGATTTCTCGCGAATACGGCAAAATTCACGCTGACAGTTTTCTTGACCCGCGTGATGTTCCCCTATCTCCTGTTCGTGAGCCTGGTGGCTCTGGCGATGGGAGTACTGAACTCGCTACGCCACTTCATGGCTCCCGCGCTCTCCCCGGTCCTGCTCAACCTGGCCATCATCCTTTGCGCACTGGCACTCTCCCCTTTCCTCAGAGAACCAGTGGCCAGTCTCGGTTACGGGGTTTTGCTGGGCGGCGTGGCGCAACTTTTGCTTCAGTTCCCCTACCTCTCTCGCCACGGGGTTTCCTGTGCTTTCGATTTTCACTTTGGCCATCCGGCCCTGCGGCGGCTCCTCCTGCTGATGGCTCCCACCGTCTTTGGCGCCGCCGTGTACCAGATCAATGTCCTTGTCAGCACGATTCTGGCCTCTATGCTCCCGGAGGGGAGCGTCTCTTACCTTTATTACGCCGACCGGCTGCTGCAGTTTCCGCTCGGAATCTTCGCCATCGCTTTGGGCACAGCCGCACTGCCGAGTTTTTCCGCTCTTGTGGCGAGGCGGGATTTCGTCGAGCTGAGAAAAGGGCTTGCCTATTCCCTCGGACTCGTGAATTTCATCGCTCTTCCGGCAACCCTGGGTTTGATGGTGATCTCGGTTCCGACTTTTTCGCTGTTGTTTCAACGGGGTGCGTTTGATGCGGAGACCACCCTGCGCACGGCTCAGGCGCTTGTCTACTTCTCGATCGGCCTTTGGGGCATCTCCGGAACCAAACTTGTAGTGCCCGTCTTCTACGCCATGCAGGATACGCGCACCCCGGTGTGGGTAGGCTTGGGAGCCTTCTTCCTGAACTTCATCTTGAGCCTTATGCTGATGGGACCGGTCCACGCCGCGCCGGAAGCTGACAGTTTAAGCCGCGGCATCTCTGCGCTCACCGCAACGCTCAGCCTTCTTCACCTTTCTCACGGCGGTCTTGCGCTGGCGACTTCCATCTCCGCCACTGTGAATTTTCTCCTTCTGCTCGTGATTCTCGATCGGCGTTTAGGAGAGTTTCCGTGGCGCCATTTTCTGCTGTCATTTTGCCGCAATCTTATCAGTGCGCTGGTCATGGCTTTCCCTCTTCTGCTGACGGTTCGCCACGTCGATTGGGTAGCACGGGATCAAGGTCTTTTGATACCCGCGACAGTGTTTGTTGCTGTGATCGCACTGGGAATCGCGCTTTTTCTCGCCTCGAGTTTCCTCCTGCGTAGTCCGGAATGGCATGCGGTGCGGGCTCTAGGCGGTGAAAAGACACGACGCATTTTCGGCAAATCTTTTTAACTTTCTGAATTTCTACGGTTTACGCTGCCGACTATTTGAGCAATTCGCTGGAGCAAGCTATTTTTCAGGCCGTCGACTTACCCTGCGGATGACTTATCCACAAGTTATGCACAAGTTTTGTTGGTTCGTGGCACTTGGCCCGCGGGAATTCGCTTCTCGTGCGGCTGAAGAAAGTTATTTTCTGAGCCAAATCGTCCCGCGCTTGAAAGTCAGCGAGAGTTGTGTAATAAATCTGCCAGCCTGGACGGTTTCTCGGAGAGCGTGAAAGGAGGTGAAATGTGGTGGTAAAGAAAGTGGGTATCTGGTCGGCTGTTTTTCTCTTCGCCGTGTCTCTAGCTTTTGCCGGTTGCGGAAAAAAAGAAGAGCCCGCTAAGCCCGCTCCTGCCCCTGCGCCTGCTGCGCCGGCGGCCCCAGCCGGTGGCGCGCCCGGGGAGCCCGGCGCTGTGGCTCCTGCCCCTGCGGGTGGTGAGGCGGCCCCGGCGGCTCCAGCAGCCCCGGCAGAGAGCAAGCCTGAGGAGAAAAAAGCGGAAGGAGCCAAAACCAAGTAAGGTCCGCTCTACCTGGTTCGGGTTTGAGCTGCCAAAAAAAAGGGGAAGGGTTTTCAGCCTTCCCCTTTTTTATAGTGTGCTTTTGTCGAGGAATGCGGCGATTCGATTTTGTGCCGCCGGCTTGGGAGCGACGACGTGGCGCGCGAATCTTACCTGACCGTTACGGAGCACCTTGAAGAGCTGCGCTGGCGTTTGCTGAAATCCCTCGCGGCCTTCGGGGCCGCGTTTGCCGTGAGCTACATCTTTTCGGAGCGCATTTTCAGTTTCATGGTCGCTCCTCTCACGCGGCTTCTTGGGCCGGGAGAGGCCCTGATCGGAACGGGGGTGACGGAGGCCTTCTTCACCGAGATCAAGGTCGCTTTGGTGGCGGGCCTGTTTCTCGCCGGCCCAGTGATTTTTTATCAGATTTGGCGCTTCATTACCCCAGGACTCAGGGAGCGGGAACGGCGTCTGACCATCCCCTTCGTGCTGTGCGCGTCGCTCTTTTTCATCGGCGGCGCCTACTTCTGCTACCGGGTCGTGCTGCCGTTCGCGTTCGTTTACTTTGTCGAGCAGTACAGGTCTTTGGGAGTGGCTCCGGAGATCCGGATCGGCGAGTATTTCACGTTCTTTTTTCGTATGGTTTTGGCCTTTGGGATCACTTTTGAGTTGCCGGTTTTTACGTTCTTTTTGGCCCGTCTGGGGATATGGACTCATCGCATGCTGTGGCGTTATTTTCGCTACGCCATCTTGGCGATATTCACCCTGGCGGCGATTTTAACCCCGGGACCCGACGTGGTCTCACAAATCCTTCTCGCCGTTCCCTTGACGCTTCTGTATCTGCTTAGCATCGGCGTGGCGTATTTGGTTCGACGTCGCGATTGAAAAGAATTAGGGCGGGATGCGGTATAGGCGCGCGGGATTTTTCTCGAGAATGTTTGTTTTGGCGTTCCCGGTGATGTCGTTTCTCTTCTGAAGCAAACCGGCGACAAACCGCTCGCGATCTCCGTGGGGCATGTCGGTCCCCAGCACGATTTGTTGCTCGCCCACGAGCTCCATCACTTGCGGCAAAAGAAAGTCCTCCACCTCCGCGCTGAAATAGAGATTGCCGCGCCGGATGTATTCCATCGGGGGTAGCGCCTGGCGCGGAGCCGTTTGCGGGATAAACTTGGGAAGGCTTTTCCCTTGGCTTTCGAATCGGTGCTTCAGACGGTCCAGGATGAAAGGGACCCACAGGCAACCCGCCTCCAGGAAGACAACTCGGATCGTCGGGTAGCGGTCCAACACGCCCCCGGCAATCAACGCCGTAAAGCCCATGAGGACGGGTATATGGAAAGCGATAACTCCGGACGGATAGATGTGTGTATATGCGTTGTTGAGGCCTGGAAAGGCCCATCCTACGTGCACGCCCAATGCCAGGTCCTCTTCCGCGACCGCGTCGTAGAACGGGTAAAGCAGGGGATCGTCCAGTTGACGATCGCCCGCGGTCCCGAGGACCATGACCGCGACCGCACCGAGCCGCTTCGCCGCACGAACCTCCCGCACGGCTCCCGGGATGTCGTCGAAGTTCACGACCGCCGCCCACGTGAGTCGGTCATTGCCGCCAAGCTTATCGCCGAGCCAACGATTGTAAGACGAACACAACGCGGTCGCGAAGGCAGGGTTCGACGTCACCGGATAGGCCAGAAAGAGCGTCGGATAGAGGACCTGGACGGCGATGCCTTCTTCGTCCATCGCTCCGAGCCGCGCCTTGATATCGGTAAGCTCCATGCTCTCGATGCTGTCGGGTTTCCCCGCTGAATGCCTGGCTGGTTTCCCATCATCGAGAGTGGCGGGAGTCCCCAAGTTGTTGCAACCCCGGCCCACGCGCCGGGGGAATAACTGCTCGTCGATCATCCAGTAAGCAAGTCCTTCGACCCCGATGACCCGCGGCCTCTGGCCGCGGAACGCCGGGTCCAGATACGAGTCACTGAAGGTTATCTTGGACTCCTCGACATGCCCGTCAGCGTCAATGTATCGCATCGGGATCACCTCCCAAGTGGACTGTCTGGCGGCTTTTATAGCAGGACCCTTCCGGCGCGGTCAATGACGCGTTCGTCATCGCGCGGAGTCCGAGAGTTTTAATTTGCGCGCTGCTGGTATAAACTGGTGTGTTGTTACTTTAGGCTATCTTAGCAGCAAGGCAGAGTGGCCGCGTTGAGGGCTGCCCGGATGGTGGAATTGGTAGACACACGGGACTTAAAATCCCGAGGAATCGCAAGGTTCCGTGCCGGTTCAACTCCGGCTCCGGGCACCAAATCGCCCTTCGTTTGAACTTGTTAGAGTCCTCTCTTGGGTTATTTTCTTCTTTGATTTCCGGTGGGCCTTGGGTGTAATTGACGTAGGAGATTCAGGAAGTCGTGGGCGTTGGCGGAAAGAGGCCTATCTTTACGATAGACAATAAAACTCCTGCTCTCAAAGTTTTTCACCGGCAGCTTCATTATTTTAAATTCCCCTTTCCGCACCTCAAGGTCGATAGTTTCTTTAAATAAAATTCCCACTCCCATTTT
>JACPAM010000152.1:0-3109 GCA_016180805.1 Deltaproteobacteria bacterium
TCATCTCCTTGGGTGCGACCGGCGCCTCCCACGGGATCACCTGGCCGGTAGCCATCGTGAACTGGTTCCAGCGGCTCCGCGGCCGGGCACTGGGACTGGCCTGCATGGGACCGGTCGTCAGCGGGCCCTTCCTTGTGACTATGGCGATGCTGGAGAACGCCGTGGGGTGGCGCGACGCTGTTCGGCTGCTGGGGCTCGGAGTATGGCTCGTTGGTGTCCCCCTTGCCCTGATGGTCCGTTCCGAGCCGAAGCGATATGGCTACCTTCCCGACGGGGATCCACCGGACGAGCAGAAACCCGAAAGGGCGGTCTCTGACCGGGCGATAGCCAGCGAGATCGCCAGTGGGCTGAGCGCCAGCCAAGCCATCCGCACACAGGGGTTTTGGCTGCTGCTCCTGGTGCTGGGGCTCCAGTTCGTCGGACTCAGCGGCCTGTCCGTACATCTGATCCCGCTGCTGGAAGACATCGGCTACAGCTCCACGCAGGCCGCCGGTGTTTTGGGACTGGTGTTCCTGTTGAGCGGCATCGGGCGCTTCGGCAGCGGGATCGTTTCCGACTGGATCGATCGCCGCCTGGTGCTGGCAGGGCTTCTCACCTCTCAGGTAGTGGCTGCCCTCTCCCTCACCCAGATCTCCCCCTCCGCTCTCTGGCAAGCAGGGCTGTTCGCTCTCTTCTACGGCGTTGGCTTTGGAGGCACCATCCCCTTGCGGTCGCTCCTCATCGGGGACCTCTTCGGAGCCCGTGCATTTGGGGCCATCCAGGGGCTAATTCAAGGGGGTGCAGTCGCTGGCGGTGTGTTGGGGCCGGTATTTTTTGGCAGAGTTTTCGATGTCACGCACTCTTATGACCTCGCCCTGTACATCTCATCGGCCATCTCAGCCGTGGCCATCCCCGCCACCTTCCTGCTCCGGCTCCCCCATCGCTCTCCCCAGCCACGACGCTGAGCGAGCCCTTTGTCCACCGGGTTACGCCACTCCTGGCTGTTTACTTTTCCTTCTTCTTGCAACTGATGGCAACACCGGCGTGGCTTTGCGGATGGATGCTGGTTTCAAATTCAGGCAGGCCTTTCATATATTGGTAGTATTCATCGGTGCCGCTCAGGCGATACCGACCGCGGTAGCCCGGTCTCGGCTCCTCAACATTGTGCGCCGTTATACAGCCTCCAGGTTCAAGTTTCGGGATTAAGGCTTTTGCGTAATTGGTGTACCAGTCTTTATCCGCGTCGATAAAAACGAAATCAAAGGGTCCCGGAAGCCCGTTCACTAAGCGATGTGCGTCGGCGAGCCGGGCATCGATGTACTCGCTGAGACCCGCTTCCTTGAAATTCGCCAATGCCTGCCTGTGGCGCCCTTCGTCAATCTCGATGGTAATCAGCTTGCCTCCCGTTTTGCTAAGCGCCCATGCGATCCAGATGGCGGAATGTCCCGTCGAGGTCCCCACTTCCAGCGCCTTCTTGTATTTATTGTGGACGATTATTTCATAGAGAATCTTTCCGTCCGCCTCCGGAACGTTGCCTCCGGAACGTTGAGATCCCGCCATCGGTTTCTCATTTTGTCGAGGAATTTCTTCACGTTTTCGTCGACGGCCCTTTCCTTTTCCGCAGCTTGTAAGTAGCAGGGTATCGCAAATACATAAAGAGCGGCCAAGAAGCCCAAAATGGATACGCGCGAATATTTTCTCATCATGCGACAAGGCAGATCAGGCATTCTTCGCCTCTAGGTGGCTTCCCTCTCACGCTCACACACCACCTGCCGTCAACGCCCGCTTTGCCGCGTCTGGCAGTTCGATTGGTACAAACATGGATGCGGGGTAGAGATAGCCGTCGGGCTCTGACTTATCCTCGTCAATGACACGCAGCATGTTGTGCGCTTCCGCCTCTGCGTCTGGCAGCGTGCGGTAAACCTTGCCCACCAGCAGGCTGGCAGGGTTGCTATCGTTGTTGATGCAGATCACAAAATCGCTCATCGGAGTACCCTCTTGATTTTGAAATCCTTTCGGCCGACCCCATGGGCCTCAAACCAGTGTATCTCGGCTTCGCAGACTGTTCCGTCGGCAAGTTGCACCGTTGCTCTTCCTTTCCTTTTGCGCCAGCGACCTTTGCCGT
Organism: Deltaproteobacteria bacterium; assembly: GCA_016180805.1. GTDB lineage: Bacteria > Desulfobacterota > Binatia > UBA9968 > UBA9968 > 2-12-FULL-57-22. The sequence goes on from JACPAM010000152.1 coordinate 2,105, forward strand.
ACGTGCGTTCCAGATAGCGCCTGATGTACACCCCCCGGCCCGTGGCGATTGTCTCGATGTCTCTGATCTCGCCGAGGATCTCGAATTCCATCATGAGCTATCGTTACTACGATATACCTTTCTGTCATCGAGAGCCACCTAACGAGGCTGGAGAAAAAGGCCCGGCAACTAAGAAAGTGCGAATTGCGGGTGCCGAAATGGTCTCTCGACCCGAGATAGTCGCGTAAAAGCCGAATACGGAGGTCCTTGTTTTTGTAAATTTTCCCATCTACCTTTTTCTAAGGGCTCAACGCTGAAGCCCACGCGAGGCACGCCGCGTCGCGGCGATTGCTCGAATGGAGTGCCTCGTTAGGTCTATTTAGATTCTCGTTTCAGACGTTCAATAAGATCCTCAATACTCTCTGATTTCCATGCTTGCCATCCGGCGTAACATAACCAGCCAAGAGATAAACACCGGTAATCACAAAGATAGCCTCCCATGTTGCGCGTGAGAAAAGGATACTATTCTCCTTGAATTCAGCCGTAACCAGCGCGATCACTATGGTGGTCAGAATTCCAAGCGGCGCTATCCACCCCTTTCTCTTTTCTACATTGGCTAAATGGCCGGAAAGATGGATACGAACGCGATCTTCCGTCGTGACGATGAGAGCTTGTTTTACATTTATTTTCTGTTTCTGTTCTTCGCTAAGCCTTTCCATTGCGAAAAAACCTAACCATTAAGTGAGCCGTTTAGGTGGCGGCAAAAGCCAGCCTATCTCCCAAGACGGTTCCACTTATCGAACATGAATCGGTCGCAATATCCCTCACTTACCCCAACCTGTCAAGACTCCTCTGGCCAACAAACGCCGCTGGCTTTTGGTGAATCCGGGGACACAGTACGGATTCTTGGAGTGTCTTTTAGCTGGCGGTGCTGGCCTTGCCGGACTCGGAAGCAAGAATATGTCCCCCGAATCCGCCTTCCATAGGTGGTTTGGCCGGCGGTGGGAGTTGCAATTCATCGCTTCC
>JACPAM010000152.1:3132-9057 GCA_016180805.1 Deltaproteobacteria bacterium
GGTGCTGGCCTTGCCGGACTCGGAAGCAAGAATATGTCCCCCGAATCCGCCTTCCATAGGTGGTTTGGCCGGCGGTGGGAGTTGCAATTCATCGCTTCCTGCTGTCGACGATGCGCCCGTCAGATAGGATGAGTTGAACACCTCCGTCGGCCGTAAAAGACTGTGCCACAACCCGTGGACCTTTGCTCCGCAGGGCATCGCAGACGCGCTCGTGCAACGCGACAAACGAGATGGACGCATAGTCTCGGCCAGAGAGAACCAGCAAAGGGTCGACGTACTCTTGGTCTGAACGAGCGGTACCCTTTTCGGTCTCCTCGGTGATAATCACAACCGCCCGCATGAATTCGCTATCCCCGTCGGCGGTGACCTCTACCGGAGGCGGCAGAAACTCAGCGTATGGGTCACCGTCTTCGTAGCCAAACCCGGGTGTTGGCGTGCCAACATGCGCGGGAACCCCTTGAGCGGTGACTTCGATCCACTCGCAGCCGACGTAGTGGTCGCCATACCGCGGGAACTTTAGCGACCACAGTGTGGCGTAGATGCTCATTGTGCAACGTATTGTTGGGTGAGCCGCGCTTTGGGCGTCGGTCTCAAGCCTCATAAGGGTTAGGCAAAGGGCATGATTCAAGACGACGCCCGCAGTAGGGCTCGCTCCAACGGGCGGGGCACTTGGAGTCGAAAGAAACGATCCGCCGAATATCCGTAGTCCTCACCACTTTCATCAACGACGCGTAGATACCCGTGGGATTCGGCCTCTTGATCAGGAATGATCCGATAGAGTTTTCCTACTTCTAGGGAGGCTTCGTACCCTTTATTGTTGATGCAGACCGCAAAATATGTCTCTTGTTTGGCTGGTTTCTTCATAGCTAATCCAGTAGAGGAAACTTTATCTTGACCTCTTTCCGCCCAATGCCATGAGCTTCATACCAATGTACCTCAGCCGTATGAATTGTGCCATCTATGAGGCGGACCCTGGCGATCCCCTTCAATTTTCTCCACCGGCCCCTGCCATAGCGCCTGCGTAGTCGGGCGAGCCCGCGGATCGCACGGCCAACCGCAATCGGCTGAATGTTTCTAATGGGACCGACCAGTTCGAAATCCATCGATCCCGCATAGAATCACCCTTTTACCAAAAAAACTCCAGTTCTTGCCTAACCATTCAGTGATCCGTTTAGGTGGCAACAAACTGGCTGGCCACCTATCTCCCAAGACGGCTCGACTTATCGAACATGAATCGGTCGCAATATCCCTCACTTACCTCAACCTGTCAAGACTCTTCTGGCCAACAAAACACGGTCGCGTTTGGCGGCCTGCGGTCTTTAGCAGTCGCCCTAGCGGCCGCGCAGAAAATGAAGTCGGATGGCGCCCGAGGCGACCATGCGGTCGAATTTTCTCCTCAGCCAGCGCTTGATGTGGGTTCGCGTGAAGGGGATCAAGAGGAACAGCGCAAGAAAGTCGGTGAGCACTCCCGGCGTGATGAGCAGGATACCCGCGCCGAAGATGAGAAGCGCATCGACCATTTGTTCGGCGGGAGCAATCCCCTGACTGAGATGGCTAAGAATCTGCTTGATCGTCCTTAGTCCTTCCAATCGAGCCAGCACAGCACCGAGAAAGGCCGTGGCGAGGATGATGAGAATAGTGTTGAGAGCGCCGATATAGCTCCCGATCTTGATCAGAAGATAGAGTTCGACCAGTGGAACGACCGTGAACAGGAGAAAGAGACGGAAAAGCATAAAGATCAGGCGAGCCTCCGCGCCGCGTCCGGAGGAACATCGTCGGGGAAGAGTTCAGGATGGAGGATGTGGGCGAGGATCTCCGGACCGTCGACCAAACGCGGCAGTAGCGAACAGATGCGCATGGGTCATCAATCAGATCCCTGCATACCACTCGTAGCCCTGGTCTTCCCAGTATCCGCCGCGGCCGCTACCGATCTCTTTGACAGAAGCGACATACTCGATGCGGTGGATATATTTCGCCATCTTGTAGCCCAACTGGGTCTCCACCCTGAGGCGCAGCGGGGCGCCGTGCTCGATCGGGAGCGGCTGATCGTTCATTTCGTAAGCGAGGATGGTCTGGGGATGGTTGGCGTCGTGAAGATCGACGCTCTCGTAATAATGACTTCCCCGCGCGTCCGTGTCCATGCAATAAAAGACCACGTATCTTGCCGAGGCTTCAGGCTCAACTCGTCGGGAAATTTCCGTCAACGGCACTCCTTTCCACTTGGCAATCGCGCTCCATCCCTCCACGCAATCGTGGCGTGTGATCTGCGTCCGCGCCGGCATCGCCCTAAGGTCTTGCAGCGAGAGATCCACCGGCTGCTTGACCATACCTGCCACCTGAAGACGCCAGAAGGGCCAGCCGTTGGTTGCGTCCAAAACATACTCCATGGTGAACGGAGGAGGGTTTCCGTTGGGCTTGAAGTAGCGCGAGATATCCTTTTCGCTGAACTCTTGCGCCAGCTTGTTTCTCCCGGTGAGGAGGCGGAGGAATCGGCGGTTCAGCCCTTCGACGGATTCGAGCACGGTGAGCATGGACTGGTTTTGGTGCAGCCGGTTGAAGATGTTCTCGCAACCGGAAAGGAGCAGGAGACCAGTGCCGTTAAGCGCGCCGAGCAGGATCTTTCTGCGCGATATGCCGGGACTATTTTTCTTCATGGCTTGGTTCCTCCCTTTGGGGAGATGATGGGGCCGCTTCAATTTTAGCCTCTGGGATAGTTTCGGTTGCCTCGGGAGCCGGCTCAGGCGGCGCGGCTTCGGGCTGCGGTGGCGCCGGCTCTGGCTCCGGGGACGTCGCCTTGACGGCGTACCAACCCGTGACCATCGACCGCATGTTGTTGATGATTCCCGTTGTCGCCACCATTATAATGTGGCCAAAGGTGAACAAGAAAAAGAGAAAGGTGAGAATAAAATGGAACGCACGCGCCGACTGCCGGCCGCCGAACATTGCGGGCAACCAGTTGAAGGCGACGTTGAGCTGGGGGGACATCGCGAAGCCGGAGAGGATGATGAGCGGGGTGAAGAAGAAAAAGACCCCGGTGTACGCGAGCTTCTGAAGCGGGTTATAGTCTCCTTCCTGGGGCGATTCTCGCCGCAGCCGAAGATAATAGAGCACCATGGGTAAAAGCCTGCGTGTATCTCTCGGGGTGAAAAAGTACTGACGCAGATGTCCGCGCGCCAGACTGTAGGCGAAATAGAGAAGACCGTTCAGGACGAAAATCCAGGCGAAGAAGAAATGCCATCTCCTGCCGCCCGCGAGCCAGAAATAGCCGGGTATGGTGAGCCAACTTGGGAAGGCCCGAGGGAAGGGGCCCAGATCGCTTTCCTGAACGCCGAGAAATCCCGTGGTCTCCACCCGCCAGCCAAAAAGTTGCGTGTAGCCCTTGATGACGCCGGTCTCGTCGCTCGCGTAAATCGAGAAGAAGGCCTCGTCCGGTTCCGCCTTGTGTCCCCAGTGAAGGGCAGGGTAGGCGTTGAATATTTGCAAGCCGCTCATGAAGAGAATGAGCAGCGCCAGGGCATTGACCCAGTGGGTAATGCGCGTCACCCGCTTATGGCGATAGACAAGAGAACCCATCATGGCAGGAGGCCTCTATGGTAACTTACAGGAAATTAAACTCAAGCTGGAAGTAGTTTATTAGGCTGCCATTGCATCAAACTTAACTCCACGGCGCCCGATTTGACCGCTGCCTTGGCGGCATTCGATCCTGCGGTGCCGGCCCCTAAAACGATCAAATCGTAATCCATGGCTCACCTCCGCTCGGATTTCCACTTTCTTCTTTTTTATGTCCCATATTGCTGGATCAGCTTGGCGATCAATGCGGTCCAGCCGGTCTGGTGACTGGCCCCGATCCCGGCGCCGTTGTCGCCGTGGAAGTATTCGTGAAAGGGGATGAGGTCGCGCCAGTGCGGATCCATCTGAAACTTTTGCGTGCCCCCGAAAACCGGTCTACGGCCGTCTGGCCCACGCAAGAAAATGCGCGTGAGACGCTGGGATATTTCTCCTGCCACCTCCCACAAGGTCATCATCTTACCAGAGCCCGTCGGGCACTCCACCTTGTAGCTGTCGCCCAGGTAGAAGTGGAATTTCTGCAGCGACTCGATCAGCAAGAAGTTAACCGGGAACCAGACCGGCCCGCGCCAGTTGGAGTTACCGCCGAAAAGACCCGTGCTCGACTCCGCGGGCTCGTAGTTTACGCGATGCTCTGTGCCATTGACCGAAAGCGTGTATGGGTGATCCCGATGACACCGCGAAAGCGCGCGTATGCCGTAGGGTGACAGGAACTCCTGCTCATCGAGCATCACCTTCAGCACGCGGCGAAGTCGCTCGGGATCAACGATCGACAGCAGTCGCCGCTGGCCACGACCTGGGGTTCTCATGCAAGCGCAATTTTGATTCAGGTCTGGGCGATTGTCGATGAACCACTCCAGGCGCCGCTTGAAGCCAGGCAGGCGGTCCAATAGTTCCGGATCCAACGTCTCCACGGCAAACAATGGGATCAGGCCCACCATCGAACGCACCTTTAGGAAAAAGTGCTGGCCGTCCGGCAGGTGCAGCACATCGTAGTAGAAACCATCCTGGGCATCCCAGAGTTCAATTCCTTCGCCACCGAGGTTGTTCATGGCATAGGCGATGTAGACGAAATGCTCCCAAAACTTGCTGGCTACGCCTTCGTAAGCCGGGTTTTCCCGCGCCAGCTCCAGGGCAATCGCCAGCATGTTTAAGCAATACATTGCCATCCAGCTTGTGCCGTCCGATTGCTCGATGTGCCCACCCATGGGCAGCGGAGCGCTACGGTCAAAAACGCCGATGTTGTCCAGCCCCAGGAATCCTCCCTGAAAGACATTTCTTCCTTCGGCGTCCTTCCGATTTACCCACCAGGTGAAATTGAGCAGTAGCTTGTGGAACACGCTTTCGAGAAACTGCCGATCACCTTTTCCCCGGCGTTTCTTCTCGACCTTATAGACGCGCCACGCCGCCCAGGCGTGGACCGGAGGATTGACATCGCTGAAAGCCCATTCGTAGGCGGGGAGTTGCCCGTTGGGATGCATGTACCACTCGCGCAGGAGCAGGATCAGTTGCTCCTTCGCAAATTGGGAATCCACGAGCGCCAGCGGAATGCAGTGAAAGGCGAGATCCCAAGCTGCATACCAAGGATACTCCCATTTGTCCGGCATCGAGATGACGTCGGCGCTGTAGAGGTGCGACCACTCCCGGTTGCGACCGCGAAGCCTTTCCTGCGGAGGCTCACGACCCTCCGGATCGCCCTTAAGCCAACGACTCACGTCATAATGGTAGAACTGTTTGCTCCAGAGGAGTCCTGCCAGCGCCTGCCGCATAACGCTCCGGCAGTCCGCCGAGATCCCCGCCGGGGTGATGGAGGCGTAAAACTCGTTCGCCTCGCGCTGGCGCTCGGCAAATACACGGTCGAAATCGTCGGAGAACACGCCCCCATGCTCGGCATAGGACTCGTTGTCGGTGAGACGAAGCCGCAAGGTAACGGTCTTCCCGGGGCCGATTGTGGTGAAATAATGGGCCGCGGCCTTAGTGCCTTCCCGCGCAGGATTCACGGCATCCTTCGCGCCGTAGACAATGTAGTCATTGATGCCGTCCTTTGCGTAACGCGAGCTGTTCTCCAGACCGTACAGCCGACGAAAGTTGGTCTCGGCCTCGGTGAAGAGAAGCTCGGGAGAACCTTCGCAGCAAAGCCAGCGGCGGCCGTAGTAGTAATGGTTGATTTCAATGGCGGCGATCTTTTCCGTGGTTTTGCCCTTTCGGGCTTTAGGCTTTCTCGCATCGATGCCCCATGACCAGGTGTTTCGAAACCAGATCGTCGGCAGAAGGTGGAGTTCAGCCGCGTCCGGGCCGCGGTTGATCGCCTGAATGCGGATCAAGATGTCTTCGGGCGCGGCCTTCGCGTACTCGATG
>JACPAM010000108.1 GCA_016180805.1 Deltaproteobacteria bacterium
CGGCGTCATCAACTCGGTTCCGAGAGAGGACCGGGGATTCGCCTCCGGCACGCTCCACCTGATGTTCGGGATCGGCAACGTCTCGGGCATCGCGTTGGGAAGCTTTCTCATGACCTCCGCCATGGGACGAACCGCCGGCACGCACGGCACGGGTATCGGGACCGAAGATCCCGCCGGATTCGTGGCCGCGCTCAACACCACTTTTCTGGTAGCCACGGCGATCAGCGGCGCGGGGCTCGCCACCTCGATCATCCGCGGAGCGAAGATGCCCAAAGCCCCACAGCACAACCGATGAAAACTTGTGGCCTCTAAACTGGAGGAAGGAGGGAAAACTAAGAAGGGAATTTCAGGCGCCTTTGCGCTTTTTGAGATCGTCAATGAGCTGCGGCACCACTTTGAAGACATCGCCGACCACTCCCAGATCGGCGACCTGGAAGATCGGCGCTTCGGGATCTTTGTTGATCGCAATGATGGTCTTGGAGCCTTTCATCCCGGAGAGGTGCTGGACGGCTCCCGAAATACCGCACGCGATATAGAGGTCGGGCTTCACCGTCTTCCCCGTCTGCCCAACTTGCAGCGAGTACGGCACCCAGCCCGCATCGACCACAGCCCGGGTCGCGGCCACGGCGCCGCCCAGGAGATCCGCGAGCTGGCGCAGTAAAGAAAATTTCTCCGCCTCCCGCAGACCACGCCCGCCGGCGACAATCACGCGGGCGCCCTCGAGGTCCGGCCCCTCCTGCTCGACCGCAACGCGATCGGTAACGCGAGCCTTACGGACGCTGGGATCCGAGGGCGCCTCGACATCCTCCACCGAAGCGGTCTGGGGTCGCGCCTTGGGCTCGAAGGACTTGGGTCGCACCAGCAGGATCTTCGTCCCGGAGCCGGCCAGCGTGGTAGTATTGAGATAACTCCCACCCAAAGCCGGTATGGAGGCTTCGACCCTGCCGTCCTTGAGGACAAAATCGCCGACATCGGTGATGGCCCCCGAATCCAGCACGACGCTCAGCGCAGCGGCGAGGTCCCGCCCCGCATAGCTGGAAGCAAAGAGCATCAGCTCCGGATGGTGTTTCTCGATCAACCCGGCGATCGTTTTGATCGCGGGAAGCGTGAGACAGTCGTGAAAGACCGGATCGGGCGAGCGGTAAATCTTGCCGGCGCCGTAGTCCCCGAGCGTCTTGACGGCGTCGTCCGGCGCAGGCCCGAGGAGAATCGCCTCTGCCGTGCCGACTTCGGCAGCCTTGGAGAGAATCTCTAGCGTGGTCGGTGTGATCTTTCCTTCGACCACCTCCGCATAGACCCAAATCAGTTCGGCCACCTAACTACCCCAATTCAAAATGCAAAGTGCAAATTGAAAAATGCAAAACTTACAGGGGACCGCTTCGAAATCCGAGCCAGTAGCGGTTGATCTTGTGAGATTTTGACTTTTAAATTTCGCAATTTTCATTCTGCCTTGTCGTATTCAAATCACCTTTAACTCAACGAGAAAGTCGGCGATCTGCTTGCCGCCCTCGCCCTCATCGGTAACGATCTTGCCAGCCTGTCGCACCGGGGGTCGCCCGATACTCAACACTTTCTCGCGCGCCCCTGCGCTTCCCACCTGCTCCGGCTTAAGCCCCAGATCCGCCGCCTTGCACTGCTTGATCTCTTTTTTCTTGGCCGCCATGATCCCCTTGAGCTGCGGGTAACGCGGCTCATTGATGCCGCTTGCGACGGCGACCAGAGCCGGCAACTCGGCCTCGACGACGTCGTAGCCGCTTTCGCTTTGGCGCTTGATCGTGATCTTTTTGCCCTCGACCGTGATTTCCTTGGCGAAGGTGAGGGGCGCGATGCCCAAGAGCTGCGCGAGCTGTCCGGGAACAATTCCCGAATAACTGTCGCTGCTCTCGGCCGCGCACAGGACCAAGTCGAAGGATTCCTTCTTGATCGCCGCCGCGAGAGCCCTCGCGGTCGCCAGCGTATCCGAGCCCGCAAGGGCATCATCGAGAATGTGGACCGCGCGGTTAGCGCCCATGGCCAGGGCGTTTCGTATTCCGGTCGTCACCTCGTTGATCCCCATGGTGACGACTGTGACTTCGCCGCCCTGTTTCTCGACCAACCGCAACCCCTCTTCCAGGGCGCTCGCGGCCGCGGGATCCAACTCGTGGGCGACCCCCTTGCGCACCATGCATTTGGTGTTGGGGTCGATTTCGATGGTTACGGAGCTGGCGGGAATGACCTTAGCACAGACGACGATGTTCAAAACGTCACCTCCGTGGCACGCAATTCGAAATGCTTACATGACAACAAGAGCTCTTTGGCGACCGCAGCGCCTTTGCGCAGAGTCGCTACGCGGTGGCGCGCCGGAGGAATGATCCTTCGGAAGGGTAATCCTTTCCTACTTCAGCCACTCCGAAACTTTCCCTTCCAAAACCACGTCCAGAATCTCTTTGCAGTCTCGAATCGCCTTGTCGACGATCTTGGGGTCGCCGACATGAGGCATGGCCCAATTAACGGCGCCATGGAGCGCTTGGATGACCTCTTTGAGGTGCTCGTCTAACTCGACGGTATGGGGCGCTTGGGGCATCGAATCTCTCCTGTAAACGTACTCTTATACATACAGCCGGCCCCCGTGGGGATCCGGCACTTGAAGGCCGATCCGCTCGATCAAAGGATTGACCTCTTTGATGTACTCTTGCCGCGCCTGGGCGTTCGTGCGCCGCTTGAGCCCCCAGTAACAATACCGCTCGGAGCGCCTGGAGATGGAGCGGCCGAACATATCGAGCGCCTTGATGTACCAGGAGTCGAGAGCCTTCTGAACCTTTTCCCGGCTCTCCCCGCCCTTGGCCGCGAGTTCCGCGGTCTTGTTGGTACCATAGCTGATGTGGCCTTCCTCCTCCGTAATGATATCGGGGAGCATGCGCTCCAGAGGAGCGTAGGTGCAGCCGATGAACTCCTCGAGCTGGTAGCGCCCGATTCGATCGATGAGGAAGCCGAAAACCGCGAAGTCTTCCCAGGTCGTAATCGTTCCCCGAAACGCTTCGACAAAACGCTTTTGGTTGGGCTGGCTGAGCACGAACGAAGTGTCCACGCCGATCTCCCCGGCCAGACGGGCCATCTTGCGGTAGTGATCGATCTCCTCGGCCGCCGTGCGAGCGATAACCAGCTGATCGACCTTGGTCGGCGCGGTGGGCAACACATGCTCGACATAGAGGTGGGGTCCGCCGATCTCACAGTCCGCCTGGATCGTGAGGACCCGACCCAGGAGCTCCTTGTATTCCGGATCCATCTTGTCGAAATCTTTACGCTCGACTTTGTCTCTGAACATGCAGATCCCTCCTCTTTGCCTCCCCGAAAGCGTGAATTTACACACGTTTAACAAATCATCCCGGCAAAATCAATACTCTCGCGCCGCTGAATTTCGCTTTACTTAGTGTCATTTCTACACTAAACTACGCCCCGACATCTCGACCAAGGAGTTTCCGTGGAACACACCAACAATCTCGCCTTGCTGACCGACCTGTACCAACTGACGATGGCCCAGAGCTACTTCGCAAGCCGCAAATTCGAGCCGGCAACCTTCAGCCTTTTCATCCGCAATTACCCTCCCAACCGCGGCTATTTCGTCTCAGCGGGCCTGGAAGACGTCCTGCGTTTTCTCACCGATTTTACCTTCGACGCCGCGTCGCTGGACTACCTTCACTCCTGCCGTCTCTTCGCTGACGAGTTCCTCGACTTTCTCAAGGGGCTTCGTTTTACCGGCGAGGTGTGGGCAATTCCCGAAGGCCGCCTGCTTTTCCAAGACGAGCCGATCGTGGAAATCACGGCCCCCATTATCGAGGCGCAGATCGTTGAGACCTTCATCATCAACCAGATCAACCTGCAAACCCTGATCGCGAGCAAGGCCGCCCGTTGTGTCCACGCGGCCGAGGGTCGCGCGGTGGTGGACTTTTCGCTGCGGCGCGCGCACGGGATCGATGCCGGCTTGAAGGTGGCGCGCTCCAGCTACCTGGCCGGATTCGTTGCTACCAGCAACGTTTTGGCGGGTCAACGCTACGGCATCCCGATTGTCGGAACCATGGCCCACTCCTTCGTGTCCAGCTTCGAGCGCGAGATCGATGCCTTTCGAAGTTTCGTCTCCAGCTTCCCCGATAACGCGATTCTCCTCATCGATACCTATGATACGTTAGCTGGGGCACGCAGCGCCGTGGAGGTGGCGCGGGAGATGGCCGCTCGGGGCGGCCGTCTGCGCGGGGTCCGCATCGACAGCGGCGACCTCGCCGTGCTGGCCCGCGAGGTGCGCGCGATCCTGGACCAGGCGGGCCTGAGCGACGTCAAAATCATCGGCAGCGGCGGCTTGGACGAATACGACCTGGCAGCGCTCTCGGAGATCAAGGCTCCCTACGACAGCTACGGCGTGGGGACGAAGATGGGAGTCTCGGCGGATGCCCCCTGGTTCGATATGGCGTACAAGCTGGTCGAGTACGATGGACGCCCCGTGCTCAAACTCAGCACCGGGAAGGCGACCGTGCCGGGAAGAAAACAGGTATTCCGCTTCGTTGATGTAAATGACCGGCTCGAAAAAGACTTGATTGGGCTGCGCGGCGAAGCCGTCTCCGGCGCCGAACCGCTGCTCCAAAAGGTCATGGAGCGCGGCCGCCCGACTGGCGGCTATCCCTCGCTGAACGAGATCAGGAAGCGGTTTACGGAGGAGTTTCGCCGCCTCGATGAAAAAACCAAGGCGATTCGGAACCCAAGATTTCACCCGGTCGGATGGACCGTGAAACTTACGCAGCTCAGGGACGCGGTTGAGCAGCAGGTCATCCACACCCAGTAATTCCGCCCACGGAGCTAAAACCGGATGACCGCGGCGCCCCAGGCGAAACCGGCGCCGAACGCGTTCAGGAGAACGATATCGCCAGGCTGGATTCGACCCTGGCGGCGCGCCTCATCCAACGCGACCGGCACAGAGGCGGCCGACGTGTTGCCGTACTTGTCCACGTTCACCACCACTTTCTCCAGCGGCAAGCCCAGGCGATCGGCCAGAGCCGTGATGATCCGACGATTCGCCTGATGGGGAATGACCAGAGAGACCTGATCGATGCTCACTCCGGCATCGCTTAGAGCCTCGCGGCTGATCTCTTCCATCGAGCGAACCGCGACTTTGAACACCTCTTTCCCGTTCATGGTAATCGTATGCTCGTTGCGCTGCACGCTCTGGATGCTGGCGGGCTTGAGCGAACCGCCAGCGGGAACATACAAGGTCTTGGCGTAAGAGCCGTCCGTGCGCAGCCGCGTGCTTAGGACTCCCCGTCCGTCGTCCTCGGACGCCCCGAGAACCACGGCCCCCGCGCCATCGCCGAACAGGATACAGGTCGCGCGATCCTGCCAGTTGAGCAGCCGGCTGAGCGCGTCCGAGCCCACCACGAGGGCGCTCCGGATCTTGCCGGTTCGGATGAACGCGTCTGCCACAGCCAAGGCATTCAGAAACCCGGAGCACGCGGCGTTGACATCGAAAGAGAAGACATCCCGGGCGCCGAGCATGTGCTCGAGAACGCAAGCGGAACTCGGAAAAGGATAATCCGGGGTGACTGTGCCGACGATGATCGCCTGGAGGTCTCTTGCCTCCACGCCCGCATCCTCCATCGCTCGCAGCGAGGCGTGGTAGGCCATGTCGGCGCTGCCTTTACCGTCCTCCAGAATCCGCCGCACCTTGATCCCGGTGCGGACCGTGATCCATTCGTCGGAGGTGTCGACGAGCTGCTCCAAAGCCGAATTGGTCAAAACTTTCGAGGGGAGCTCAGAGCCGGTGCCCAGAACCACACTCCTCGGTTGTGAATGGCTCACTCAGCCCTCCTGAAGATGACGCAGGCGTTGGTCCCGCCGAAGCCGAAAGAGTTGGAGAGCGCCACCCGGATGTCGGCCTCGCGCGCCCGGTTGGGCACATAATCCAAGTCGCACTGAGGATCTGGGTTCTCATAATTGATGGTCGGGGGAAGAATTCCCTCCTTCAGCGCGAGAACGGAATAGATCCCTTCCACGGCCCCTGCCGCCCCCAGCAGGTGACCGGTCAGGGACTTGGTGGAGCTCACCGGGATCTTGTACGCCCGCTCGCCAAAGACTTTTTTTATCGCCTGGGTCTCGTTGATGTCGTTGTATTCGGTAGAGGTCCCGTGCGCGTTGATGTAGTCCACCTCTTGCGGCGCTATGCCCGCATCCTTCAACGCCAGCGCCATGCACCGCGCTGCCCCTTCGCCTTCGGGCGAGGGCGCGGTCATGTGATAGGCATCGGCGTTGGCGCCGTAGCCGATCACCTCAGCATAGATCTTCGCCCCCCGCCTCACCGCCTTCTCGCGCTCCTCAAGGATCATCACGCCCGAACCTTCGGCCATGACAAACCCGTCGCGCTCCTTGTCAAACGGCCGGCTTGCCCGCTCCGGCTCATCGTTGCGCGTGGAGAGAGCCCTCATGGCGCTGAAGCCGCTGATGCCGAGAGGCGTGATGGCAGCCTCGGCTCCGCCGGCGATGACGGCGTCTTGAAGCCCGCCGCGGATCAGGTGAAAAGCCTCGCCGATTGCATGGTTTCCCGAAGCGCACGCGGATGTGGGCGTCCAGTTGACTCCCTTGGCGCCGTGCCGTATCGCGATCTGGCCCGGCGCCAAATTCGAGATGACTTTGGGGATAAAGAAAGGTGAGACTTTCCGCGGCCCGCCCTCGAGAAGGGCGCGATTGTAATACTCGATGGTTTCGATTCCGCCCAGGCCGACGCCGATGATCACGCCGACCCGCTCGGCTTCTTCAGGGCCGATTTTCAAACCGCCGTCTTGGAGCGCCATCCCGGCCGCGGCCACGCTGTACTGGATGAAGAGGTCCATCTTCTTGATCTCTTTGGGCTCGATGAAATCTTCGGCGCGGAAATCCGGAATTTGGCCCGCAATGCGGGTTGGAAAGAACTCCAGTCCGGAGAAACGGGTGATTGGCGCGATCCCCGAGCGGCCGGCGACCACAGCTTCCCAATTCTTGTGCACCCCGGTGCCTAAAGGCGTAACCAGGCCGAGACCGGTTACGACTACTCTGCGTGGCTCCATGATCTGCTAACCTACTCTGCGTGGCTCCATGATCTGCTAACTCACGCTGACTGCCAAAGAGGCCTAAAAATAAACCAGCACGCGCGGAGCGTCAATAGCTCATCCTGACCAGTAGGGCTCCTGGATCCTAAGGACTTTGCGCACGAGGGGTTCGATTGCTTCCCCTCCGTGGCTCGAAGGCAACTCCGTCTTTTCCGGCTCGCGCATCCGCGCAAGCACGCCGGCCACCGAACGTCTGAGCGCGGCCAGATCATAGCCTCCCTCGAGCAAGAAAGCGATTCTTCCGCCGGCATGGCGCGCCGCGAGGTCGAGCAAAGCCGCGGCCATGGTCGCAAACCCGCTCTCGGTTACATCCATTCCGCCGAGAGGATCACGCCGGTGCGGGTCAAAGCCCGCCGACACCAGAATCCAATCGGGCGCAAACCTCGACCCGATGGGAAGGATGATGTGGTTAAAAACCCGCGCATATTCCGCGTCGCCGCAACCCGCGGGGAGAGGAACGTTAACCGTAAAACCTTCACCCTCCCCGGCGCCGATTTCTTCGGCAGCTCCGGACCCGGGATAGTAGGGGTACTGATGGGTGGAGGCGTAGAGAACCGAAGCGTCGCGCTCGAACGCCTGTTGGGTGCCGTTTCCATGATGGACATCCCAGTCCATGATGAAAATCCTCTTGGCGCCGCAGCGGCGCTTGAGGTGATGGGCACCGACGGCCACCGTGTTGAACAAACAAAAACCCATTCCCCGATCCCTGAGGGCGTGATGGCCAGGCGGGCGCACCAGCGCAAAGCCGTTCTCGAGTTCCCCCGACGCCATCGCGTCCAGCAGGTTGAGAAAGCCCCCAACGGCCAGTAACCCTACGCCGAAGGAATCCCGGCATGTGACCGTGTCCCCATCCAGGGCATAACGGTTAACCTCGGACGTGGCCTGGAGCAGTTCGAGATAGCCCGTGCTATGGCAGGCTTGGATCTCTTCTCTCGAGGCCGGGCGAGGAGGCAAAAGCCGGAACTCCCGGTTATCGAGCTCTTCGGCAAGATCCAGGAGGATTTTGAGCCGCTCCGGCCTTTCCGGATGAAAAGGCCCGGGATCATGCTTGAGGTAATCTCGATCGATCACGATGCCAGACCGGACCATACGTAACCTTTTTCTCTACCATCACCAGCCCGGAAAAGTAAACCCCGTACCACGGACTTGCGCCTGTGGCCTTGGGAACTGCCCTTCGGGGATTTCAGAGCATTAGGCCATGTACTCACGCACAGGGCGTGCTGTGGTACGGGGTAAAGCTTCGCTTTGCCGCCCTTGCGCTTGCGTACCACCAGGAAATGGAATAGCTTACAGACGGAGACCGCGATGTTCGGCATTGGCATGCCGGAGTTGATCTTGATTTTGGCTCTCGCCCTCATCGTATTGGGCCCGCGCAGGCTTCCGGAGATCGCGCGCGCTTTGGGCAAGGGCCTGGCAGAGTTTCGCCGTGCCACAGACGAGATAAAGGAGGAGTTCCGGCAGGTCGAACAAGAGATCGAGGAATCCTCTTCCGAAACTCCGGCCGACGAGAAGGGCTCCGCCACCTCAACTCCCACCCCAGAAGAGCGTGAGAAAAACCCCAGGTAAAGGGCATCCCGATGATGCCCGCATGCCCTTCACCGCCCACCTGGAGGAGCTCCGCTCCCGTCTCATCCGATCCCTGCTCGCCGTCGTCGCCGCTTTCTCCCTCTCTTTCACGTTTGCCGAACAGATCTTCGCGATCCTGACCGCTCCTTTGCTCCGGCTCCAGGCCCCAGGGCTAACCCTGATCGGAACCGGGGTGCCCGAGGCCTTCTTTACGAAGATCAAAGTTGCCGTGATCGCGGCCCTTTTCCTCGCCTTTCCGGTCATCCTCTGGGAGTCCTGGCAGTTCGTGGCGCCCGGCCTCTACGAGCACGAAAGGCGCTACGCCCGCAGCTTTGTTTTCTTCGGGACCGTGCTTTTTCTCGTCGGGGCCTACTTCTGCTACGCCGTCGTCTTCGAGATAGGATACGTTTTTTTTCTCAAGCGCTACGAGGCCCTGGGTGTGCGCCCCGCCATCCGCGTCGGCGAATACCTGTCGTTCGCCTCACAATTGCTGCTCGCCTTCGGCGTCATCTTCGAGCTGCCCGTTGCCGCTTTTTTCCTCACGCGGATCGGCGTCCTCGACCATCGGTTCCTGATCCATCAGTTCCGCTACGCCGTCATCTTCCTCTTTATCCTCGCCGCCGTCCTCACCCCTCCCGATATCGTCTCTCAGATTCTCCTTGCCGTGCCCCTCATCCTCCTATACGGCGTCAGCATCCTTGTCGCCTATCTGGCCGGACAAAGGGAATAGTTTTGAGTCAAGGGCCAACTAATCTGTTCGCGACCGAGGAGAGCGCGAGCGAGGCTGCGGACGTCCGATTACAGACGCTACGACTCATGGCAGAGGCCCATCGGCCGCGGCCGAGAGCGCGCTCCCGAGGGAGCCTAGTCCATGAACCAAGAATTCAAAATGTAAAACTGAAGGGGTTATTTGCCTTCCGGGGCGTTATCGTCGTTGATAAAAACGGCGGCGGCAAATACGGTGGTCCAGAGCCCTTCTTTATTGCCGATGGCAGACTGGGTGATGTTGGTTGTTCGCACGATCTTCCCGGACATTTTGAAGATCTGTTCCCTCTCGTCCCAGTCGAGCTCCGAGTTGAATTCAATTCCCACGGTGGTCGCCAACATGCTGGCGGCGAGATCCTCGGCATATTCCCCGGCTTTTTCATCGGTCTCCCCAAACGCATGGTGCTCCGAAAGATAACCATGCATGGACGGATCCGCCGGGATGGCCAACCCTACGGAGGCGGCGATGAGACGGTTGGGTTCGTTGGTGTTTTCGCGATCGTAAACGGCGAAAACAATCTCGCCGGGTCTGAGCAGCTTCAGCCCGTCCTCTTTCGAGATGATCTTGCAACCGGGGGGATAGATGCTGGAGACCAAAACCAAGTTACAGTGCGCCAGTCCGGCAGTCCGTAGCGCCAGCTCGAAAGAAGCGAGCCGCTCCTTGTGAACTCCGACTCCTTTGGTAACAAAAACTTTTTTCGGGACCATCCCTGGAGTTCTATAACACGAATCCGACAACCTGACAAGAAAATTTTTCGCGACCGAGCCTATTCGACCACGAGGAGAACAGCTCCCGCCTCGGCGGCGTCGCCAGCCTTCACTCGGATCTCCTTAACCTCGCCGCTAATCGGAGACCGCACCTCGTTTTCCATCTTCATGGCCTCGACGATCACGAGCCCTTGACCTTTTTCCACCCGGTCCCCTTCCGCGACGAGGACGGCGATGATTTTCCCCGGCATCGGCACCGAAATCTCCTGCCGCCCCTCGACCAGAATCCCCGCCTGTAGCCCGCCCAGCCGCATGCGCCGCTCGTCGACCAGCTCAACGTGATAGCTCCTCCCGTCCACGAGGACACTGTACTCGTCCTCCGCCACGTCGACATCGACCTCAAAGGAGCGGTTATCGACGATCAGGGAGTAGCCACTCAGGCCGGTCTTTTTCCCGTCGACCAGAAATTCATTGCCGTCAACGGAAACCCGGTAGTGTGACCTGCCGATCTCTTCGATCTCGACCGTGAACGTTTGATCGCCCAGCCTGGCGATGAAAGCCATAACTCTCCTCTATCTTCTCCGGCCGCGGCCCGAAAAACCGCCCCTCTGCCTGAGCGGCTCGAGTTTTCCGGCCTCTCGCCACAACGACCTTTCGCCCGCCCCCTTCTCCAGGAGTCGCAACGCCCGCTCTTGCTCCCGATGCAGGGCCGCGATGGCCGCGGAGGCCAGGGCGATATCCTTATGCGGGTAAAGCTCCTCTTTCTGTGCCGAGCGATACTCGTCGTCAATGAAACCGGTGTTGAAATCACCGGCCATGAAACGGGGGTGGCGCAAGATCCATTGGTGGAACGGGATATTGGTCTTGATGCCCCGCACCTGGTATTCCCTGAGCGCCCGACGCATACGCATGATCGCCTCGATGCGGTTTTCTCCCCAGATGATCAGCTTGGCGATCATCGGGTCATAGTAGATGGGCACCGCGGCCCCCTCGTAAACGCCGCAATCGTTTCGTATACCCAGGCCCTCGGGAAGCCTGAGCCCCTCGATCTTCCCCGGACAGGGCATGAAGTCGTTCTCGGGATCTTCGGCGTAGATGCGGCACTCGATGGCATGGCCGGTGTGGCTGATGTGGCGCTGACGCCACGGCAAATAGCCGCCGGCCGCGACTTCGATCTGCGCCTTAACCAGATCGATCCCCACGACTCTCTCCGTGACCGCGTGCTCCACCTGCAGGCGGGTGTTCATCTCGAGAAAGTAAAAATCTCCGTCTCGGTCGACGAGAAACTCGAGCGTCCCGGCGCCGACGTACCGAAGGGCGCGGGACCCACGGACCGCAAGCTTTCCGAGCCGCCGGCGCATCCGGTCGTCCAGCGCAGGCGCGGGACACTCTTCGATGATTTTTTGGTGGCGCCTCTGAATGGAGCATTCCCGATCGTACAGATGAACCACCTTGCCGTACTGATCAGCCAGAATCTGAACCTCAACATGCCGCGCCCGCTCGAGGTATTTCTCGATATAAAGCCGCGGGTCGCCAAAAGACGAGGCGGCCTCGGAGCGGACCGCCCGGTAAGCGGACCGAATCGCCCGCGGAGAGCGAACCAGCCTCAGCCCCTTACCCCCGCCGCCAGCGACCGCTTTCAGCATAAACGGATAGCCGATGGTTTCCGTCGCCTGGGCGACTTCTTCCTCTGAATTCAATACCCCATCGGAGCCGGGAACGACCGGAATTTCCGCCGCCTTCATGAGCGCGCGCGCTTTGACCTTATCCCCCATCTGCTCGATCGCTTCGGGCGACGGCCCGATAAAGACGATGCCATGCTCTCTGCACGCGCGCGCGAACTCCGGGTTCTCGGCCAAGAATCCATACCCCGGGTGGATCGCTTCGACACCGCTCTTCTTGGCCACTTCCAGTATGCGGTCCATCGCCAGGTAGCTTTGCAGCGAGGGAGCGGGGCCAACCGGATAGGCGTAATCCGCGTATTTGACGTGGAGGGAGTCGCGATCGGCCTCGGAGTAGATGGCAACGCTTTCGATATCGAGCTCGCGGCACGCGCGCGTGATCCGAACCGCGATTTCACCCCGGTTGGCAATCAGAATGCGCTTAAACATGAATAGGCATAAGGCAATAGTTCTGAAGCCCCTGTTGCCTACTGCCTGTTGCCTTCCTTAGAGGGGGATATTCCCATGTTTCTTGGGCGGGTTTTGATCCCTTTTGTTCTTTAACATCTCCAGGGAGCGAATCAGCATAGGTCGGGTCTCCTCCGGATAAATGACGGCATCCACGTAACCGAGCTCTGCTGCCTTGAAAGGGTTGGCGAAGTTGCGGCGGTAGTTCTCGGTGAGCTCCTCCCGAGTTCTGACCGGGTCTTGAGATTTTTCCAGGGCGTCGCGAAAGATGATATTGATCGCGCCTTCGGGACCCATGACCGCAATCTCCCCTGTGGGATAAGCCAGATTGACGTCCCCCCTCAGATGCTTGCTCGACATGACGATGTAGGCGCCGCCGTACGCCTTGCGGGTGATGACCGCCACCTTGGGCACGGTCGCCTCGGCGTAGGCGTAGAGCAGCTTCGCCCCGTGGCGGATGATGCCCTGATATTCCTGCGCCGCTCCGGGCAAGAAGCCGGGGACATCGACAAAGCTGAGGAGCGGGATATTGAAGCAGTCGCAGAAGCGGATGAAGCGGGCTGCCTTGGCGGAGGCGTCTATGTCCAGGCAGCCGGCGAGATGGGCGGGCTGATTCGCGACCAAGCCTACGGGCCTTCCTCCCAGCCGGGCAAAGCCGATGATGATGTTGCGGGCAAAGTCACGTTGCACCTCGTAGAAGTAGCCCTCATCCACCACGGCCAAGATCAGCTCCTTCATGTCGTATGGCCGGGTGGGATTATCCGGAATCAGATCATTGAGCCTCCGGTCGCGTCTGAGCGGATCGTCGTCCGTCGGATGAAACGGCGGGTCCTCCTGGTTGTTGCTCGGCAAAAACCCCATCAGCTCCCGAATCATCACAAGGCATTCCTTCTCGCTCTCCGCGGCAAAATGCGCGACCCCGCTTTTTGCATTGTGCGTCTGACTTCCACCCAGATCTTCCTTCGTCACCTCTTCATGAGTCACCGCCTTGATCACGTCCGGACCGGTGATGAACATGTAGCTGTTGGCCTTCACCATGAAGATAAAATCCGTGATCGCCGGTGAGTAAACCGCCCCCCCGGCGCACGGGCCCAGGATGGCCGAGATTTGCGGGATAACGCCGGAGGCCAGGACGTTGCGTAAAAAAATATCGGCGTAGCCGGCCAGACTCACCACTCCCTCCTGGATCCGCGCGCCGCCGGAATCGTTGATCCCCACGATCGGCGCACCGTTCTTCATTGCCAGATCCATCACCTTACCGACCTTCTCCGCCACGACCCCGCTCAAGCTGCCGCCAAAGACCGTGAAATCCTGAGAGTAGACGTAAACGAGCCTGCCATCGATGGCGCCGTAGCCGGTCACGACGGCGTCGCCGGGGATTTTTTTCGCTGCCATGTCAAAGTCGGCGCAGCGGTGGGTCTTAAAACGGTCCAGCTCGACGAAACTCCCGTGGTCGAGAAGGATCTCGAGCCGCTCGCGCGCCGACAGTTTTCCCTGCTCATGCTGCCGCCGGATCCTCTCTTCTCCACCACCCGCTGCGGCCTGCCGGTTAAGCTCGCGAAACCGCTCCAAGTTATCTTTCAGCGCCATGCAAAAATGTTTCTCCGCAAAGAGTGCGAAGCACTAAGCGAGGAATCATAACAAAAGGGGCCGCCCTGTCAACCGAAACTGCCAATACCCTGCCGGCCCTGGACCGCAGCTTGAAGTCGCACAACAAAATTGCTACGGTTTTTCGCAAACGCCAAACCACCCTTGGCCCAAAGTGGCACGACGGAAAAAGAACCAGCCTGCCAAGAAGACCCGATCCATCCCGCCGGGCGCAAGAGCATTGCTGATCTACTCGACCAGCGAGGGAGATTCCAACATGCTCTACGCCACCGGCTTTTTCGTTCCGGACCCCTTCATCTTCCTCAAGCACCGGGGCAGGAAATACGTGGTCATGAGCGACTTGGAGATCGATCGCGCCAAAAAGCAGGCGCAGGTCGATCACGTCTTACCTCTGTCGTCCTACCAGGAGCGGCTGCGGAAGTCGGGGAAAACTAGCCCCACGACAGGGGACGTCCTGGAACTGCTCTTCCGGGAGCGCTCCGTTAGGTTGCTCCTGATCCCGCCGAATTTCCCCGTGCAGCTCGCTGACGACTTAAGGTCGAGAGGCTTCCTCGCGCACATCAACGATCCGATCTTTCCGGAGCGCGAGCGAAAAAGGGCGGAGGAGATCAAAAGTATTCGCGAGTCACTCAGGGTGGCCGAGCTGGGACTCCATGCCGGAATCCAGGCTCTGCAGCAAGCCACGATCGGTCCCGACCGCTATCTCTATCTGAACGGCTCCCGCCTGACGTCGGAGAAACTCAAAAGCATCGTGAACACGGCCATCATGGCTCAGGGTTGGGTTCCTAGCCACACGATCATCGCCTCGGGAAACCAATGCTGCGATCCCCATCATGAGGGGAGCGGCCCGATCAAAGCGGACACCTCCATCATTTTCGACATCTTTCCCCGCTCGCAAAAGACCGGCTATTTCGGGGACCTGAGCCGTACGGTCGTCCGGGGACAGGCATCCGAGCGTCTCAAGGAAGCCTACGCCGCGGTTTTGGCAGGCCAGGAGCTCGCCTTCCGGCTGATTCGGGACGCGGTGAGCGGCAACGAAATTCATCAGAAGATCCTCGCGCTCTTCGACAAGCGCGGTTTTCGGACCGGCAAGATCGGCGGCCGCATGCAGGGGTTTTTCCACGGCACCGGACACGGCCTCGGTCTCGATATCCACGAGCCGCCGCGTATCTCGCAAGCGCAGGCGACGCTGCGCGCCGGCCATGTGGTTACGGTCGAGCCCGGTCTTTACTATCCTGGCATGGGAGGAGTGCGCCTCGAGGACGTCGTCGTGGTGACCAAAAGAGGAAGCCGCAACCTCACCCGGTATCCGAAGTTCTTGGAGATATAGGATACCGTGTAGTTTCCGGACTCAGTGGCTAAACAGATTCACCAGCTTGCTTTTTTCATCGGATCCAAGCCCAGAATCATCGGGCACCGCGGAGCCATGGGAATCGCTCCGGAAAACACCCTGCCTTCTTTTCAGCGGGCGTTCGACGACGGGGCCGCGCTCATCGAGATCGATGTCAGAGGGACGAAAGACGGCCACGTCGTGATTATCCACGACGAGACGTTGAATAGGACCACGAACGGGCGGGGCCCGGTCAATCAGCGGACATTGAACGAACTCAAGGCGCTCGACGCCGGACACTGGTTCACTCCGGACGGAGGCATCAGTTACCCGTTTCGGGGAAAGAAGATCGAGATCCCAACCTTGGAAGAGCTTTTCCTCGCCTCGCCGCAAGCGCGGGCGATCGTTGAAATCAAGCCCGGCTTACCCCCAATCACCAAAAAAGCCGTGGAGATCCTCCGTCGGCTTGGGCAGGAAAACCGGGTGCTCTTGGCCACGGAGGATGATCAGATCATGAAGGACATCAGAGCAGAGATCGGAGCAGCCCACCTGACGGTCGCCACCGGATTCTCTTACGGCGAAGTAGCTGCCTTCATCCAGTGGGCGGCGAGCGGCAAAAGAACCGATTTTACTCCGCAGGGCCAAGCCATGCAGATCCCCTGTGAGTATCGGGGCACGACCCTGGTCAGCGAAGCAACGGTCAGCGGTGCTCACCAGTTGGAGGTTGAGATGTTTGTCTGGACAGTCAACGATACCGACGAGATGGCGCGGCTCCTCACGCTAGGGGTGGACGGGATCATCACCGACTACCCGGCCCGCCTGCGTGGTC
Source organism: Deltaproteobacteria bacterium (assembly GCA_016180805.1). Lineage (GTDB taxonomy): Bacteria > Desulfobacterota > Binatia > UBA9968 > UBA9968 > 2-12-FULL-57-22. Next base: position 16,042 of record JACPAM010000108.1, read on the forward strand.
TGATCCAATCAGACCGGCCGTAAAAAATGCTTTACCATCGCCTACCAAAAAGAGTAGAATAGGTTTTCTTATGGCCAACTCTGCTGTTTCGCCCAACTCCAGGCTTGACAAGAAGCACACGGTCATCATTCTCCAGTGGTTGATCGTGATCGTGACCTCGTATCTCATGCTTTTCAGTGAGGGCCAGGTTTCAGAGGATCTTCTCGTTTACAGCCTGGTGGTTGTCCTCTTCACGAGCGCTTTGGTTCTCTATCGTCTCCCTGCCCAGTTCTTTGACCACCGCTACTTTGACACCACGCTGTTGGTCGCCGACACCATCCTCATCTCCACGGCGATCTATATGAACCGCACGATCCCGTGGGATCTTTTCCTTATTTACTTTTTCATCCTACTCCTCGCGGCGATCGGGACAAGCCTTTTGCGAATCGTTATCGGCTCGGCCGCGGTAAGCCTGATCTATCTAGCCCTCCTGGTGCACGAAGGTAAAGCGATGCCCCAAATCACCACGGACTTGGTGATCCGCATCCCTTTCCTTTTCGGGGTCTCCGTGCTCTACGGCTACCTCTCGGAGAACGCCAACCGCGAGCGGAGGAGGGCCGAGATGGCGGAACAGAAAGAGCGCGTGAAGATGGACTTGGTATCAAGCCTGGCCCACGATATCAAGAACCCGCTCGGGATCATCATGGGATACGCGGAGATGTTGACGGAGTTTCTCGAGGAGCGCAACGGCGAGAAAGAGCATCTGAACCTGCTTGAGCGCATTCAGACCAGCGGCCAGAGAATCGTCAATCTGGTTACAGGATTTCTCGATGCGAGCAAGGCAGAGGCCGGAAAACTGGAGATCGCGCACCGCCCGGTTTCCTTCAACACACTGCTTAAGGACGTGGTCCGCCAGCAGGAGGCCGAGCTGCAAAGGAAGCAGCTCACCATCGAACTCAACCTGGACGAACAGTTACCGGAAGTCATGGGAGATGCCGCCCAACTCGACCGGGTTTTCTACAACCTGATCGGCAACGCGATCAAGTTCACGCCGACAGGAGGCAAAGTTTGCGTTTTCTGCAAACGCGAAGACGGGCACATCTCGGTGGCGGTACAGGACACGGGAATCGGCATTTCTCAGGAGGAACTTCCCCTGCTCTTCACTCAGTTTAAGCGGCTGAAAGGCGCGGCCAAGATCGAGGGCACGGGCCTTGGCCTTTTCATCGTCAAGACGATCGTAGAGGCACACAAAGGCTCCGTTCGCGTGGAAAGCGTGGACGGCCAGGGTTCCACCTTCACGGTTCGCATTCCGATCCGCTCTTAAAACCAGCGCGCCGCTTCACTTTGGTCAAAAAAAGGGCCTGCCGAACGCGATGAACGCCGTTCAAGGCAGGCCCTCGGTGAACTGAGGGGATCTACCAGGCTCTGAGCCTGAATCCCCTTCAAAGATTCAGCTCGAAGCCTAAGTCTCAGTCACCTCGCAGTCCCTACATTTTTCTATCACGGCTGGACCACCTCCTTTCCCTGCTGAGCCCTAAGTTTACCCCGATCCGACAAAAATAATCAAGCAAAAATTACAACGGAACCCTACAGATCCCGACGCGCAGTCAATTATTCCTGCTAAGGTGAATGGTTTGGATCGGGGTTTACGGAAGCGGTCCCTCCCTGTCAATAAAAAAGTGGCTTTCAGGAACAAGGCATCAGGCACTATGAAAAATCCCACTCCCCTACTGCCTATTTGCCTATTGCCTTTTAGGAGAGCCACCCGATGAAGCTCATCTGATGGCCGGTTTTTCCTCGTTCCCTTCGGTAGGAGAAGAAATCCTGTTCGGCGCAGCTCGTGCAGGGCCCTACGAGGTAGGTCTTCTCCGGCAGGACTCCGGCTTTTTCCAACTGCAATCGGTTGAGTTCCCGCAGATCGAGAAAAGTTTTGCCGTTTGAAAAGCGAAGCGCTTTCTCAGCCAGCGCGTGCCATCGTTGGGTCATGGGAACAGAGACATCGGGACCAACCTCGTAACAGCAAGGACCGACCGATGGCCCTAGGGCGGCCTCGACCGAAGAGGGGTCAACGCCGTAACGCTCGGCGAGATCACCCACCGCCTTGGCCGCGATTCCTGACAACGTGCCCCGCCATCCCGCGTGCGCCGCTGCGGCAATCTTGCGTTCGGGGACCGTAAGGAGAATCGGCACGCAGTCCGCCGTAAGCACTCCAAGAAAGACCTCTTTTGCGGCGGTCATGATTCCGTCGGCCTCACCCGCCTGCTTCAGGTGGTTGTCTTTGACCTCCAGGATCCCATCCCGATGGACCTGCTTCATCGTGACAATCCTGAGGTCATGCACGCCCACGGCCTTTTTCATGTCGCAGAGATTATCTTTGACAATCTGCGGATCATCGCCCACGCCGAACGCAAGGTTGAGGCTTGCATAGGGGCCGAGGCTCCTTCCTCCTCGCCTGCCCAAAAAGCCGTGCAGCAACCCGTGTTGATTTTCCCACTCAGGCACCTTGAGCCAAACCAGTTCCATCGTTGCCTGATTATGTTCGCATCCCCCCGCCCTTGCAACACCCACCGGGAAATGATCAGGGTTGACAAAGCCGGAGGCCCACGAGCAAAATCTCTATCAATCGCTGCTACGGGGTTGAGCAGCCGCGGCGTCCTTGAAGCGCGAAGACTATAATCCGATGGAAGAAAATCAGCCTTGGGCAACCTGCTTATTCGCGGATATTCTTCTGACTTACGTCGAGGAAGCGCTGGGGAGGCGGGATATTGACCTCACTGGCCTCTTCAGAGGTATCGAGGGGTTCGAAATTCCACCGGACCCTAGATCGTTCTTGAAAGGTGCCAACAACTGGGTGCCGCTGGCGGTTCTAAGAGAGCTTCTCGCCCAGTGCGAGAGACTCTCGGGAAGAAAGGACGTCGCCTACCGCGCGGCCAGGGCGTACTTCGACCGGCGGAAAGGGCACTTTCCCTCTCTGTTCGAGATCGTGGTTCGCGTCCTGAACGACGTCCGTTCCGTCTTCATATGTGCGAACCTATGGGGCGCCGTCCAAACCAATTACCTAAAATTGCAATCCTTCGCCGACGAACAGGCAAAGCCTGCGCTCTATATGCTCGCTCAGTTCGACGAGAAGGCGAAACCGACAATCGGCGCCCTCGAACTCCTACGGGGGATCTGCGAGGGGTTTCCCCGTCTGTATCCCTTCATCGAGGACGTTCAATGCATCGAAGAGATCTCGCAGCTCAAGATCGCCGACATCGCCGTGGAATTTCCCGACTTCCACATGGAGGCCAAAGGCGAGGAGATCGTTTTGTTCCCCCGGGGCTCGACGGAGCCGGTGGTGAGAGCGAGAAAAGTGTTTCTGAAATCCGAGACCGTTTCTTTGTCCGCCGAATTTCTGCGCAACATTCCCTCCGCAGTGGTCGCCCCCGGAGACGGTGCGATCCGGGTCCTCATGCAAACGGAAGAGACGGAGAAGGAAAAACAAGCGTCCGGCTGCCAAGCGTACAGAATCATCCAAGCGGGAGTACTCACCCATCAGAAGCTCGCCTATCCCATGGACGAGGGCCGGATCTACAACGCTCCCTATTCCAGATTCCGCTTCCTTTGGGAAGAAAACCCGAAACCCGAGGACCAGGCTTCGGTCGAAGAGGTCCGAAAGGAGATTTCCCAACTCCTCTTTAGCCATCTAAGGCAGACGCGGGACGCCCACATGCTGACGGTAGAGCAGCACATCGAGAAAAGCCGCCTCACACTGGAAAATCTCTATCTAAGAAAGGAAATCGAACGCGAGTACGGGCTTGGGGGGATCATCGGCAAAAGCCCGAAGATGAAAGAGCTATTCGACCTTGTGCGCTCGGTCGCCGAAACCGACATGACCGTGCTGATCCAGGGAGAGACAGGAACCGGAAAGGAGCTTATCGCGAGGGCGATCCACTACAACAGTCCGCGCAAGCCGAAGCGATTCGTCGCGATCAATTGCGGCGCGCTCGCGGAGACTTTACTGGAGAGCGAGCTTTTCGGCCACGAAAAAGGCGCTTTTACCGGAGCCACGATCCAGAGAAAAGGGATCTTCGAGGCCGCCGATGGCGGCACGCTTTTCCTCGACGAGATCGGGGAGACCACGCCTAGCACTCAGGTCAAGCTTTTGCGCGTCCTCCAGGACGGGGAATTCCAGCGAGTGGGTGGCACGGAGCCAATCAAGGTCGACGTAAGGGTCATCGCCGCTACCAATCAGAACCTTGAAGGGCTGGTCCAGAACAGCCGATTCCGACAGGACCTTTACTATCGCCTCAACGTGTTTCCTCTAAAGATCCCTCCTTTGCGAGAGAGATCCGACGACATCCCCCTCCTGGTCTCCCATTTTATCGACAAAGCGAAAAAGAGCCTGCACAAAGCCGTAAGCGGAGTGAGCTCCCGGGCAATGGCCCTGCTGATGGCTTATCCCTGGCCGGGTAATGTGCGGGAGTTGGAGAACGTAATCCAGCGAATGATGGTGGTCGCGAAAGCAGAGCTTCTCGATACAACCGACCTGCCTCAGGAGATCCTCGGCAAGCGCGAAACGGGAGCACAGCCCAAGGATCTCAAAGAGATCGCCCGAGAGTCCGCCGAATTGATCGAGAGGCACGCCATCCTCGACGCGCTCTCCAAAACCAAGGAGAATGTGACTCAGGCAGCCAAGATCCTGGGCATCAGCCGGGCCACGCTCCAAAATAAGATGAAGCTCTACGGGCTGCGCTCCACCAAAAAGGAAAAGCACGACCGCTAGAGCAACGGCGCTCCGGTTTTTGCAAGATGACCGTGCCACGTTCCCGGAGCTTTTCCGGCCGTAAAGTGTCAAAGGGACCGGGCATCCGGCCATGAGGAGAGCGACGGCGATGATCGACGCACACGTCCACCTCGCAGCCCTTCCGGAAGGCGATAACGGCTGCTATCTCTCGCCAAGAATGTTACGCCATCCGCTCTTGCGCTTCTTGGCCTGGAGGCTCGGCTTGGACCTTCGGAACCCAACGCTGGCCAACGCCGTTTATTTGGAGCGGCTGAGAGGGGAGCTTGCCCGCTCCGCGAAGGTCCAAAGGGCAGTCCTCCTCGGGATGGACGGAGTCTATGACGATCGGGGGACCCTTGACCTCGGGCGGACGGATTTTCTCATTTCCAACCGCTACGTTCTTGAGGTCGCCAAAAGATACCCGGAGGAATTTCTTGCCGGAGTCTCGATCAATCCTCGGCGTCGGGACGCTTTGAACGAGCTTGATCGCTGCGCGAGCGCAGGAGCGGTCCTGGTGAAAGTGCTTCCCAATTCCCAGTGCTTCGATCCATCCGAAAGCCGCCACATCCCTTTTTACCGCGCCCTCGCCAGATACCGTATGCCCCTGTTAAGCCATGTCGGATATGAGTTCAGCCTGATGGGAAAAGACCAATCGGCTGGGGACCCCGCACGCCTGCGCGTGGCACTGGATGAAGGAGTCTACGTGATCGCGGCCCACGCCTGCAGTTACGGCCTGCTCGTCCGCGAACCCTATTTCAAAGTCCTCAAAGAGTTCGTAAGGGCCTACCCGAACTTCTACGCCGACGCCTCCGCACTGACCCTGCCGAACCGATCCCGTATGCTCTTTCTCCTGCGCCGATGCCCGGAGCTATACGACCGCCTGCTCTTCGGCACGGATTACCCGCTTCCGGTTTTTCCCTGCCCCGTTGTAGGCAAAAATTTTACCAAGGTGACACGAGCTAGGAACAGTTTTGATCGCCACGCGCTCGTGCTTGAAAGCCTGGGGATTCGCTGCATGGATTTTTCCGTGCTCCTGGCGAAAATCAGGCCATAGCAGTCTACCTAAGCAGATGATTTGCCGCTGCCAAAGCCTTTAGGCACCTCACCCGTTGAGTTGATTAACCCTCTAGACGGATCTCCCTTTGCGTCCCCAGGGTCGAACCACCGGAGTTTCATAATGGCGTGAATACGCAACGGAATCTGACCGCTCGCCAACTTACCGGCGGAACTATTCTCGTGGCATCCGTTTTGCTCCAAGGCCGCTTGGGGGCTAACGAAAGCAATAGCCGCCCATCGAATCAAAGCTAAGAAGGGAGGCAGGACCATGGGTACCATCGAAATTCACACTTTCAAGAAGGCACCGACCGGAAGTTGGCCTGGCAGAATCCTTGCGGTGCTCGCCCTTGCGCTGTTCGCTCCGGGCTGTGCTGTGACAGCTCCGGTCCTTCCGGTGAGCGCTGAGACGGTCAGCGCTGGATTTCCACAGGAAGGGACCAACTGGGTGTACTCCTCGAAGACCCACGTGGGAGCGAGGACGACCATGACCTTCACTGCTTTAGGGGAAACGACGTTCAACGGGAAAGTTTACTACCGTGTTGGCGCGGGCCTAGATGATCTCCTCTACGACAAACCGACGGGGAACCTGGGTGCCAGCCTTCGCATGGGCAAGGAAGTAATGACCATGGCGCCCCACGACGGCACGTTCGCTTTCCCTCTGTACGTAGGCAAGTCATGGGTCGCACGGTATGCCTTTCATGACCGAATCCGTGGATTTAGCCATGACCCCGTCGAGGTTAACTGGAAGGTTGAAGAGTACGAGGAGGTGACGGTTCCCGCCGGCACCTTCAAGGCCTTCAAACTTAAATCTTCCATTGCCCCGGCCAACGCGTTCACGACCCTCTGGTATGCCCCGGAGCTTCACCTCATGGTCAAGCGAATCGATGAGAGAACCGCGCGCCATCCGCTGGGTTATGAGAGGCGGGTCACCGAGATGACGGAGTACCATGCGGCCTCGAAGCGCATGGCGGGAAAACACAGCATCTAACCCGGGGAGCCTGGATTGAGAAAGCAGGCCAAAATAGGATAGCCTCCCCACCAGATGGAGACGTGAACACCTTAGGGGAAAGACGATGGCAGACGGGAAATACAGAGAGCTTCTCAAATCTCGCGGTTTTCCTTGCCTCCTGCTGGCGCAGTTCCTCGGCGCCCTGAACGACAACCTTTACAAGATGGTTGTCTCGTTGCTCGCCGTCACAGCGGGGATAACCGCGGGCGGACCGAGCGCGCACCTTTCCCTTGTCGGCGCCATCTTCATCCTGCCGTTTTTCCTTTTTTCGGGTTACGCAGGACACGCCGCCGACGTCGTTAGCAAACGGAACGTTCTGGTGGCCTCGAAGCTGCTTGAAGCCGTGGCCATGAGCTTGGGGTTCTTCGCGTTTCTCTCCGGGCGCTTCGAGGCTATGTTGGGTGTGCTCTTTCTCATGGCCCTGCACTCCACCTTCTTTGGTCCGGCCAAATACGCGCTTCTGCCCGAAATTCTTTCCGACAAAGATCTATCGCGCGCCAACGGTTTGCTCGAGATGAGCACGTTCTTGGCCATCATCTTCGGGACTTCGATCGGTAGCCTCATGTTTGCTGCCTGGAAGGAGCATCTCAGCCTGATCGCCGTGATCCAGATCGCGATTGCCCTCGCTGGCGTTGCGGCCGTCTTCGGCGTTCCCCGTGTGCCCCCGTCAGGCGCGAAAAAGCCTTTTGCTCCGAATCCTTGGGCCGAAATCGGCGCGGGGCTTCGGCGCCTTTATGGGGATCGGTCCTTGTGGCTTACCGTAGTCGGGATCTCCTACTTCTGGTTCTTGGGCGCGCTCCTCCAGCTAGACCTCATGCTTTTTGGCAAGGAGCTCATGCAGCTAGACGACCTGCGCATCGGGCTGCTGCTAACCTCGCTCGCCATCGGCATCGGCTCCGGGAGTCTCGCGGCGGGACGGCTTTCCGGAGACAAGGTCGAGCTTGCTTTGGCGCCGCTCGGTTCCATCGGCATCGGCGTCTTTTCCTTACTCTTTGCCTTCTCTGCCTCTTCCTACCTCCGGTCGGCTATTTGCCTTGCTCTATTGGGGTTCTCCGGAGGTCTTTTCATCGTTCCCCTCAATGCCTTTCTGCAACAGAGAAGCGGACGCGAGGAAAAGGGGCGTCTCATTGCCACCAACAATTTTCTAAACACTGTAGGCATATTGCTTGCGTCCGGCATCCTCTGGCTCCTGCGCGACCTCTTTCAAGTCCAGGCGGATGTAATCATCTTGATTTTTGGACTGCTCACATTCGGCGCCACAGCCTACGCTCTGAGCATCCTCCCCGACTTTCTCATCCGCTTTACCCTATGGATGCTCACGCACACGGTCTACAGGATTCGGATTGTCGGCCAGGAGCATGTCCCCTTCCGCGGCCCCGCGCTCTTGGTGTGCAATCACATCTCTCACGTGGACGCTCTTATCGTCGGCGCCTGCGTGCAACGTTTCATACGGTTCATGGTCTATCGACCTTACTACGAGCTTAAGGCGTTGAATTGGCTGTTTCGCCTGATGAAAGCCGTTCCCGTCTCCGGCCGAAACCGACGAGACGTTGTCGAATCCATCGAGCGAGCCCGCGACGAGCTCGGCCAGGGTCACGTGGTATGCATCTTCGCTGAAGGGGCAATCAGCAGGACCGGAAACCTCCTCCCGTTTAAGAGAGGCTTCGAGAGGATCATCGAAGGGCTGGACGCCCCGGTCATTCCCGTCTACCTCGACGGCCTATGGGGAAGCATATTTAGCTTCGCCGCGGGCCGTTTTTTTTGGAAATGGCCGCAGCGCATCCCCTATCCGGTGACGGTGGTCTTCGGAAAACCGCTCGACTCCAAGGTCTCTGCCCGGGATGCCCGCCAGGCCATCCTGGAGATGGGCAGCGATGTCGTCCGGTACCGGCGGACCCCGCGCGACCTGCTTCATCTCCGGTTCCTCAAGACGGCGAAGCGGCGCTGGTTCTCCTTTTGCATGGCCGACTCCACGGGCAGACGGCTTCGTTACGGGAGCGTGCTTACGGCAAGCCTGCTTCTTGCCCGCCGGCTACGGGAGAAGGATCCGGAAGAAGCCATGGTGGGAATCATGCTGCCCGCTTCGGTGGCCGGAGCGCTCGCGAATATCGCCGCTCTTCTGGCGGGTAAGATTCCCGTCAACCTCAACTTCACCGCAGGCAAAGAGGCCGTGACCTCGGCGATCGAGCAATGCGGGATCAGAACCATCCTCACATCGCGACTTTTCCTCACCAAGGCAAGACTCGAAGAGATCGAGGGTATGATCTTTCTCGAAGAGATCATAAAAAAAATCCCTACCCGCGAAAAGGTAAAAACCGCGCTGTTCGCGTTGCTGCTCCCGTCTCCTCTCGTTACGTCCCGCTACTCGGATAAAGAGCAAAACCCGGATTCTCTGGCGACGGTGATCTTTTCCAGCGGAAGCACCGCAGTCCCCAAAGGCGTGATGCTGTCCCATCACAATCTCCTCTCGAACATCGAGGGAATGGCCCAGCTCTTTTGGGTGACCAAAAAAGACCGGATCATGGGTGTCCTGCCGCTGTTCCATTCCTTCGGTTTCACCGCGACGCTGTGGTTCCCCCTCGTGGCCGGCTTTGGCGTCGTGTATCACTCCAATCCCACGGACGCGAAAACGATCGGTGAGCTGGTCCATAACTACCAGGGCACCATTCTGATCAGCACCCCGACCTTCTATGCGCTCTACACCCGCCAATGTGCGCCCGAACAGTTCGCCACCTTGCGGTACACCATAGTCGGGGCTGAAAAGCTGCGCGACTCGGTCGCCGCCGCCTTCAAGGAAAAATTCGGCTTGGATCTTCTGGAGGGTTACGGTTGCACCGAGATGGGTCCGGTGATTTCCGTCAACGTACCCGATATCGAAGAGGGACGCGAGCGCCAAAAGGGACACAAACCCGGTACTGTCGGCCACCCGATTCCGGGAGTTGCGGTCAAAGTGGTCGATCCGGAAACGCTCGCGCCGCTGGCGAATGGCGCGGAAGGCCTCCTCCTCGTCAAAGGACCCAACCGAATGCTTGGCTATCTCGGCCAACCTGAGAAGGACGCAGGGGTCCTGCGCGACGGTTGGTACGTCACCGGGGACATCGCTTCCGTCGATGAGGACGGGTTTATCCGGATAACCGATCGCCTTGTCCGCTTCAGCAAAATCGCCGGCGAGATGGTTCCCCACATCAAGCTGGAGGAGGCGGTAAACCAGATCGTCGGTCAACCGGGCTGCGCCGTCACCTCGATCCCTGACGAGCAAAGGGGCGAACGGTTGGTCGTCTTTCACAGCCATGCCGAGATGACATGCGAGGAGATCTGGAGTAGCCTCGGTCACACGGCACTCCCGAAGCTCTGGATTCCAAGGCCAGAGAACATTCTTTACATCGAGACCCTACCGCTGCTCGGAAGCGGAAAAGTGGATTTTAGAAAGCTAAAGCTTTTGGCCCAGGAGAGAGACCATGGCTAAAAAAGCGGTCGCTCATCTACAAATCCTGTCGCTCATTTTTTCACTACCCCTATGCGCCTTTTCGTCTTTACTGAAGTCCGTCTTTGCGGCTGCGCCCGATATAGTCATCATGCACGCAGGGAACAAAAAAATCCCCCTGGAGCCCGAGGACACAAGGGCGATATCGGCCAGGCCGCTGGCCAAGACCCGGGATCGGCTCAACGCAAAGTTCAAAAGAGAGATCATTTTCCTCTACAAGATAAAAGCCCCTGAAGGCTCCTCCCTCGTAGGCCGCTACAAACTTGAAGACGGTCCGTTGCGAATTACCGTCTACGAAATAACCAAAAAACCGGATTCGGCGAGGCAACTCAGAGTCGTGCGGACGAGGTTTTGCCAAAAAGGCGAGAGCGTCGAGTTTAGAACAGTCACAAAAAAGTTCGATGAACAGGTCTATCTGGTCACGGCGGAAGCCGTGACCTCACAGACCGAACTTAATCCCCATCTCAGGTACATGAATTCGCAAAACAACGAGATCACGCTTGCTGGGTTTAGCACCAACTGGAATTTGAGCACTCTGCGGGTTCACCTGCTAGGCAAGGAGGAAGCCGAAAAGAACGAAGTCGAATTCACGAAGGATGCAGACCTATTGGTGAGCCACCTCATCAACCCTCAGTGGATAGTTTCCATTCGCGTCGAGTCGTTGTAGAGGGTTATGTTGGCTCGCGATCCTTTTCCCCCGCTCCTGTTGCTCGTGGGCCTGGCGCCCATCTTCATCTGGTCGGCCATCAATCCTCGAGACCCGCTCACGTGGTGTAAGGCAGCAGGATGAACTTTACGGCCGGAGAAATCACTCTGCTCGTCGCTAGCTACGCTCTGGGTTGCTGCTGTGCGGGTTACTACCTTGTCCGTTTCCGAAGCGGTCGGGATATTCGAGAACACGGTAGCGGCAGCGCAGGGGCCACCAATGTCGCAAGGGAGCTCGGTGTTGCAGGCTTTGCCCTCACCTTTCTTGTGGATCTTGCGAAAGGAGCCTTAGCCGTCTGGAGTGCGACCTATTTCGGCCTTGAACCGGATAAAGCCGTGCTCGCAATGCTTGCGGTGGTCGCAGGGCACATCTGGCCCGCGCAGCTACGTTTTCACGGAGGAAAGGGGATAGCGACCGCAATCGGGGCTATCCTCGTGTTTGATTATCGGCTCGCCTTGGGTGTGTTCTTACTGTCCGGCCTTCTGTTTGCTCTATCGCGAAGGCTGGCGCTTGCAGGATTGGCCGCCGTTGCGGTATCCCCTGTCGTCATGGCCGTTCTCGGGCGCACGCGTGGCGCCATAGCCGGCACGACGGCGCTTGCCGCCATGATCTTGATCGCACACCGCACAAATATCCGTCGCACCTTGGGAGAGATGCGATCCCGGACCAGGCCAAAGCGAGGTCAAACACCGGGCCTGTAGGAGGTCTTCACATGCGCCTGGCACCTGCCCTGACGTTCAAGATAGCATCTGAGGAAGGGGAATTTGACCAAATTCACAGGCTCAACTACGCCACCTTCGTACAAGAAATTCCGCAGCACGAGCCAAGCCTGAATGAGAAGCTGGTCGATAAATTCCACGGCGAGAACAAATACATCATCTGTCTGCGGAACCACCTAGTCATCGGTATGATTGCGGTCCGCGGCAAAAGGCCATTCTCACTGGACGAGAAGCTCGAGAACCTGGACACCTATTTACCTCGCGGACGCTCCGTCTGCGAACTCCGCCTGCTCTCCGTGGAAAGAAACCACCGCACCGGCGTCGTTTTGAGGGGACTCCTCGAGCACATGTACCAGCATTGCAGGGGCCTGGGCTACAACCTCGCTGTCATTTCCGGTACCGTTCGCCAACAAAAGCTGTATCGGCATCTGGGCTTCGTTCCTTTCGGTCCCTTGGTCGGAACCCCCGAGGCCAGCTATCAACCGATGTACTTGACCCTCGAGAGTTTCGTGGGCAAGGCTTCCAGCCTATTCCGGCGGTCATCGCGATCCACGACCGCACAATCCTCCGTAATCCTTTTACCGGGACCCGTCAGCATCAGACCGGACGTTCGACGGGCCTTGAGCGATCATCCCGTTTCGCATCGATCGGTGAGCTTTGCCGAGGACTTCAAGCAGACCAAACAAGCCCTTTGCGCCCTTGTCGGATCTCGTAACGTGGAGATCTTTATGGGTTCGGGAACACTCGCGAACGACGTCATCGCCGCACAGATGTCTCTGGATCCTAAACCCGGTCTTATCCTCAGCAACGGGGAATTTGGCGAGCGGCTGATAGACCACGCATCCCGGTTTGGTCTCTCTTTTGAGGCCCTCCGATATGACTGGGGTCGTCCCTTTGATCCCGACGACATCAAGCGTTGCCTTGATCGAACCCCGAGCATCGAATGGCTGTGGGCGGTCCATTGCGAGAGCTCGACCGGGCTTCTCAACAATCTGTCCATGTTAAAGGGGCTTTGCGCTAAAAAGGGCATACGGCTCTGCCTCGATTGCATCAGCTCCGTGGGCACAGTTCCTCTGGATCTGAGTGACGTCCATCTCGCCTCCGGAGTCAGCGGCAAAGGCCTCGCCGCGTTTTCAGGGCTCTCGATGGTATTTTATAATCACACCGTCCGCCCAGCGGCCGAGAGGTTGCCCAGGTACCTAGACCTGGGTCTCTACGCGAGCAACGACGGCATACCTTTTACAGTTTCGTCAAACCTCGTCCACGCGCTGCAAAAATCCCTGACGGATTTCCAGCCCGAGACCCATTTTAAAAACCTCCAGGATCTCTCACGCTGGCTGAGGTCAACTCTTCACAGCATGGGGTTTCGTCTTGTGACGCGCGACGAACACGCCTCCCCGGCCATCATCGCGATCGCTCTGCGCGAGGAAATCCAGTCGGAGAATTTAGGGAGCCAGCTCGAGGAGGCCGGATACTTCCTGAGCTACAAAAGCCAATACCTGATCAATCGCAACTGGATACAAATATGCCTCATGGGAGAATGCTCTCGGGAAAAACTTGCTCCCCTGCTCGACCTGCTGTGGCAACTCTATCCTCTTGCGCCGTAGGCAGCCTCTGCCAGCATCCGATCAGGTCATTGTCGTCGTCAAGAACGGAGTCAAAAGGCACGGGCCAGAAAAGCGAACGCGCACGGGCACGAATGAGTTCAACGCGCGTATTCGGGGAAAAGTTGCAAGTCGATGCTATGCGTGTTAGAAGCATAACTCTTTGGGAGGTGCGAATGGACTACGAGAGCTTGGCTGCGAAGTCTCTCAGAGGAGAGCTGATCTCGCGGGAAGAGATGCGAGCGGTCCTCAACGCTTCCGACGAGCGGTTGGCGGAGCTTCTGGACGGCGCTTTCAAGGTTCGGCGCCATTACTTCGGCAAGCGCGTTCAGATCCATGTCCTCATGAACGCAAAGAGCGGGCTTTGCCCCGAAGACTGCCACTACTGCTCCCAATCCTCGATCTCCAAAGCTCCGATCGACAAATATCCGCTTCTACCCAGGAAGAGGCTTCTCGAAGGCGCCTTTGAAGCCAAGGCTGCCGGGGCTGTACGCTACTGAATGGTCAACAGCGGCCGGGGGCCGACACACAAGGAAATCGAGGAGATGGCCGAGGTGGTAAGGGAGATCAAGGAAAACGTCCCCATCAACATCTGCTGCTCGCTCGGCCTGATGAACCAAGAGAAGGCAGGAATTCTCAAGCAGGCTGGCGTGCAGCGCATCAACCATAACCTCAACACGAGCCGGCGTTTTTACGGAGAGATCTGCACCACGCACTCGTACGACGACCGTGTCGAGACCGTCGCCAGCGTGCGGGCGGCGGGGCTTTCCCCGTGCTGCGGCGGCATCATCGGCATGGGGGAGACCGACGACGACATCATGGACATGGCGACGGCCCTGAGAGAGCTGGACGTGGATTCCATTCCGGTGAACTTCCTCCATGCGATCGACGGAACACCGCTGGCGGGGATGAATCATCGGAACCATCTTACGCCGCAGCGTTGTCTCAAAACGCTTTGCCTTTTCCGTTTTGTCAACCCGACCAAAGAGATTCGGGTCGCCGCGGGAAGGGAAATCAATCTTCGCTCGCTTCAGCCGATGAGTCTCTACCCGGCCAATTCCATCTTCGTGAACGGCTACCTGACCACACCCGGTCAGAGGGCCACAGAGGCCCACCGGATGATCGAAGACCTGGGATTTGAAATCGAAGAGTAATAAAGGCAACCCCCTCTTTCATCTCCCCCTTGGCAAGGGGGAGAAAGAGAGGGGATTCAGAGCGAGTAGCGACGCGTATCACTCTATTCCCAATTTTTTCATCAACGTCACAAGGTACTTTTCGTGCAGGCCGAGAGTTCTTGCCGCTGTAGCGCGGTTCCCGCCGCTCTGGGAAAGGGCCCGGACAATCACTTCTCGTCTGCAAACCTCCAAGACCCTGCGGTAGGAGAGGTTTGCCGTGGGAGTCGCGGGCCCGGTCCCGACGATTCTAGAAGGAAGATCCCGGAGTTCAATCATTGGCCCGTGTCCCAAGACGACCGCTCTCTCAATGACATTGGCGAGTTCCCGGACGTTGCCGGGCCATTCATAGGCGGCCAGCTTCTCTAAGGCCTCTTGGCTGATCTCGCTGAAGGTTTTTTTGGCTTCCCGCGAGAAGCGCCTCATAAAATAGTGGGTGAGAAATGAAATGTCTTCCTTCCTTTCTTTCAAAGGAGGGAGGGTAACGGGGATGACGTTGAGACGATGATACAGGTCCGGGCGGAAGCGGCCCTCTGAGACTGCTTGTTCGAGGTCACAATTGGTTGCGGCGACGATCCTGACATCTACGCTTATCGATTTGGTGCCTCCGACCCGCTCGAATTCCCGTTCTTGCAGGAACCTTAATAGTTTCGTTTGGAGTTCCGGAGAGATGTCGCCGACTTCATCAAGAAAAACGGTCCCACCATGGGCAAGCTCCATCTTTCCCTTCTTTAGCTCCTGAGCTCCGATGAAAGCCCCCTTTTCATGGCCGAACAGCTCGCTCTCAAGCAGTTCTTTGGAGAGGCCCACGCAGTTGATGGCAATAAAAGGCAGGTCCTTTCGCTCGCTCCAATTATGGATTGAGCGCGCAAAAATCTCTTTGCCCGTTCCGCTTTCGCCGAGGAGTAAAACAGTTGACTTGCTGGCGGCTGCTTTTTTGGCGGTCTCCACCGCTTCGTTCATCCTTGCGCTCTTGCCTACGACCAGGTGATAGCGCCTGTCCACCTCTTCCGCGAGGATCTCGACGTCCCTTCTGAGCCGGTCCCGCTCCAGGGCTTTCCGCACTACGATCTCGAGATGCCTGGGATCGAAAGGCTTGAGAACAAAGTCGTAGGCGCCCTCCTTCATCGCATCCACGGCGCTTTCGACGGAACCGTGCGCGGTGATGACGATAACCGGGAGATCAATCCCGTCCCGCCGGATTGTCCGGAGCACCTCCATGCCACCCATGCCGGGCATCTGGAGATCCAGAAGCACTAGGGCCGGCGTCTCTCGCCGGATGGCGGACAGCGCTTCCCGCCCATCGGCGGCCATCACCACCTCGCATTTCAAGGCGCTGAGCCGCACCTCTAGCAGCTCTCGCGACGCGGCATCGTCATCGACGATCAGGACCCGTGCTCCAGTTATTTCCATTCGGCGTCTCTCACTTTCGTCTTCTCTATTCCCAGGTTTTCTCTAGGTCTGCTGTGGATTTCCTTTCTCCCTCTCCCTGCCAGGGAGAGGGCTAGGGTGAGGGTTACTTAGAGCCTCCGCGATTACTTGTAGGACCGCTTCGATCTCTTCCGTTATATCGCTGTCCCAAAAGCGCAGCACCCGATAACCACGGCGCACCAGAAACGCAGACCGTCTCCGATCCGCTTCAGCTTGCACAGCATGCTGACCACCATCCAACTCAACCACCAGGTGGCGTTCCACACAGCAAAAGTCAGCAATATAGTTGCCGATAGGGTGCTGGCGACGGAATTTTGCCCCGCAAAGCCGTCGCGCACGTAGACGTGCCCAAAGCCTGCGCTCCACATCGGTCTGATCACGGCGCAGCCGGCGAGCGCGATCCCGAAGTCTGGAGATTTTCGGCTTCATGGAACTATCCCCTCACCCTAACCCTCTCCCAACGGGAGAGGGAAACAGGAGACACGCCTAGTGACACGGATTCCTGAAGAAGCTTATCTCTGCACAGGACACCTTAGGCTCCGCCCTTGTTGCCTAAGTGCATGGCGATCTCTCGCAAGAACGTCGTCTTGTCAATTGGCTTTGTGATGTAACCCACGCAGCCCGCTGCCGCGGCGCTTTCTCGATCCCCCTTCATGGCGTAGGAGGTCACGGCTACCACCGGGATGTCTCGCGTAGCCGGATTCTCCTTCAATTTCTTCGTCGCCTCCAGGCCATCCATTCCCGGAAGCTGAATGTCCATCACGATGAGGGCAGGCCGCTCCGTTTTGAGGACCTCGAAGGCTTCCTCGGCAGTG
>JACPAM010000153.1 GCA_016180805.1 Deltaproteobacteria bacterium
CCTTCTACGGGTGAAGAGCTCCAAGCGCTGGTCAAGGAGGTTATGGATCAGCCTAAAGAGGTTATCCAACGGGTAAAAAAAATCTTGGGGAATTAGCCCGGACCCGAAATAAATTTGGACGTCGCATCACCAATTTCCCCCTCCCGCTCGTGAGAGAGGGCGAGGGCAAAATGCATACGCACGACCCTCACCTTTGATCGTCTCCTTCCAATGGAGGGCGAGAGGGTTACCCGGAGCGGTGGAGAAGGCCCACATCATCGCGGTGAGCGGCGATCAGATCGCCGCCGATATCATCGGCCTTGCGCTGATCAAGCACTTCGGTAAAGCCAGAGACGTCACAGGCAAAAGCGTGTGGGAGCAGCGCCACATCCAGCTCGCCATCGAACTTGGCCCGGGCGTAAAAGAGGCCGCGCCCATTCTCCTAAGATCCAAGACCTTGAAGGCTGGAGACACCGATTTTTCGCGGCTACTATCCTCCGTTAAAGAGTACGCCTTCAGCCAAACTTTCTAAAACTCGCCGGCCCCACCATAACTTCTGGCATATCCGACCCCTACCAACGTCACGCCCTTCAATGAAAACGCCGTTACCCGCATCTTCTCACATTAGGCAGTAAGGAGAATTGCAATCAAGTCTCACCGAGTTATACAGTACGAGTCTCCTGCATCGGAACGTTGCCCGGGCGCACAAAAACCTTTTTTCCCGCTCCTCAACAAAGGGAAGTTCATGAAGGACGTGAGCCGTAAGCTCGGGAGCAAGCAGCTCTAACACAAGGATGAAAACCCGGAGATTCGTGCTCTCCACAAGCGAGAATGCACGAAGGACAGCGTTGAAGTCAAAATGCCAAAAAAAAATTAAAAGCCTGATGCAACAAGCTGCCTGACCTTGTTGACAGCTTTCCTCCACTTTTGTTAAAGCCTCAAGCAAATGGCTGTTCCGCAACTATTTCGTGACCTTAATGCCGCAGCCGTTTGGGCTGGGTTGACCGCGTTCATCTGGTATGCCTTTGGCCCAGTGCCTCTACAAATTGCAGTTTCAGGACAACTTGGACTGAGCAACGCTCAATCGTCGAGTTGGATCTTCATCGTTTGGTTTAGCGGCGCCTTGTCCTCCATCGCCTTGTCCCTCTACTATCGCCAACCCATTCCCATCACATGGACGATTCCAGGTTTGGTCTACCTGGGAACGCTCGCCGGGCAGTTCACTTTCCCTGAATTGGTTGGCGCTAACCTATTAGCAGGCGTGATGATTGTTGCCCTGGGGTTGCTGGGGATTGGCGAGAGGATCATGACTTGGCTCCCCCTCCCGATCGTGATGGGGATGTTTGCAGGCAGCATCGTCGGATACGTCACGCGCCTGGTCAAGGCCACTGTCGACGACCTTCTAGTAGCCGGCCTCACTGTCGTCGGATATATGCTCGGACGATCCATCGCAAACCCTCGTGTGCCACCGGTGGGACTCGCGGTTGTCTGTGGGGGAGTGGCTGTGTTCTTTTCAACCAAGGGGCCAGCCGCTTCTTTATCCTGGACCCTGCCGGCGCTCGTGATCCCCGATTTGAGTTTCTCGTTTCCTGCCTTTGTCGCCGTCAGCCTGCCCATGCTAGTGCTGGCCATGGGCTTGGGGAATGTCCAGGGCCTGGGCTTCTTACTTGCACAAGGTTATCGCGCCCCGACCACCGTGGTTACGGTTGTGGTGGGAATCAACTCGATCATCAATGCCCTGCTGGGTGGGCACCCGGCCATTACCGCGCGCACGGGGGTAGCCATAGTGGCCGCGCCTGACGCGGGACCATTGTCAGGCCGATACTGGGCGAACATCATCGCAGCTACGCTGACCATACTGATTGCTCTTTTCGCAGCCCCACTGAGTTCCATGCTGGCGGTGCTGCCGTCGGGCTACGTGTTAGCTCTTGCAGGCCTAGCCATTCTTTCATCCTTTCAGGATGCCTTGGAGAAGGCTTTCAGCAACAAGCTGAAATTTGGTGCCTTGGTCGCTTTTGCCGTGACGGCTACTCCTTTTAGTTTTGCGGGCATCACCTCTGCTTTCTGGGGAGTGCTGGTTGGACTGGCAGCTTCATTCTTGGGAGAGCGTCAAGAACTGTTGGCTTACTGGCGCCCCAAAATCTAGTCAGAATTGAATCGATACGACGCGTCAATCAAATCTTGAGGGAGAAAAAGGGGATAAGTCCAATTTTTTAGCTATAATTGAATTGTACGCTTGAATCCAATTTGAGGGATTGTCTCGGATTGACCGCCGGAGGGCTTCCGCTGTAGCAAGGAGTTTACTTGCGGCTGAAGGTCCCCCCAACCATGGCCCTTGCCATACCCGCTTGTTGTACTGAGTTCACTGCGCAGCGGGAAACATTCTGGCCCAGACTCTCCGAATTACGGCTCTGTCCTTAGCGGACAAGACCCCAAGACGACGGTCGACCAACGACTTTTTTATGGTTGCTACTTTTGAAAGTCGAACCACTGACTCGACAACCAGACCCGTAGCTTTCCAGTCCGACAAACGGATATCGGTCCGGTGCCGTGGCTCTTGTGTGGTGATGCGGGCGAGCGTAGAGGGCATCGTATTGCCCGTCTCCTTCTAGAAAGGTTCTAATGCCCGCCTCCTCCCACAGGGATGCATCCTCTTTGGACTCAGGCCAAAGCAAGACAACCCGCACTTCTTCACCTTTCTTGATTGAGCGACGCGCCTGTTTGGGTATTTGAATTGTCCCGTTACGTTTGACTTTACTGCGAAAGGCAATCGCTTTCATGACGGACCTCCTCGATCGTCACTGTTCCCACCCCAGCTCCCCCAATGCCCTCACGATACCACATGTCGTTACCGGTGGCGTACCTGACTCCATGACGAACAGCCGTTGCTTTGAGCGTCAGCATCAACTCCTCGAAATACCCGACTCTAACAACGTACAATCGACAAAGAATTAACTGGTGGGACAATGCAACTGCGGTCAAAACCCGCCCAAGTTGAAGATCATTCGGCCCCGATGGAAAAAACGCGCTCTAAGTCGTGGCGGGAATAGGTGCGAAAGGCGAGCATGGTTTCTGTCTTCAGGATGCCTTTGAGGTTGCGCATGTGGCTGGTCACCGTATCTGCTAGCTCCTCGTTGCTCTTGACCCGAACGATTGCAACCAGATCATATCTTCCGGCAACCGAATAGACTTCGGACACGCCCTGCGTTTCGGCAAGCTTCTCCGCCACCTCGTTCACCTTGTCACGCTCCACGTTCAACAATACGATTGCGTTCACCATAGCTAACTCACACCTATTGCACGAAAAGTTTTTTGACGCGTTCGATGACTTCGGGCGGTTGCTCCATAGCCTCCTGAGCCATTTGCTGTAACTCTTCGCCCCGGGAAAGCTTTACTTCGACCCTGCCCTTCTTCGCCTCGGCCACAAGCTCGGGGTCGCTTACTGCTTTCGCATAGCTATCGCGCAGCATCTTTACCCGGTCCTGCGGTACTCCCGGCGCAACCAGCACGGGACGCGCCCATTCATTGCCCAACAGCATCGCTTCGGCCAGGCGACGCGCCGTAGCCGGAGTCTTGTATTCATCCATCAGCTCATAAATCGTCGGCGCGCCCGACACCCGGGGATCCCGCTTTCGCCCGCTTTGCGCGAGAAAGCGGGTGAAGCCCGTCTTTTGCCAGGTTAAAAATGGCTCCCGAGTGAAGTAGGTAGAAACGGTCAGCCCCTGGCAGATGACTTCGCCTCTTTCCATCGCCAGGGCGATCTCAGTGCTGCCCGGATACCCGGTGATGCTGTGAAACTTAGCCCCTATGGTCTCCTCAAGCAGGCGAGCCATGACATAGTCGGAGCTGCCCACCCCGGTAGATCCGCACTTGGGCGGCTCTTTCCCCCTGACGATGTCACCGATGGATTTATAGGGGGCATCGGCGCGCATGAAGTTCATCATGTCGTCCTTTTCCGAGGCGCCGATCCAATAAAATTTGCGCATGTCGAACTTGACCTCTTTGTTTCCCGCCAACTGGCTCAAATAAATGTTGTTGTGGGGCGCAAGCACGGTCAAGCCGTCAGGCTTCGCTACCGAATAAACGTAATTCGCCGCAATTACCGCTCCCGCCCCCGGCATGTTCTGAACGATAATTTCGGGGTTTCCCGGTATATATTTGCCCCAATAGCGGGAGAGAAGCCGGGCCGACCGATCGTAACCCCCGCCAGCGCTGAGGCCAACGACGATTCGAATGGTCTTGCCTTTATAGAAGGACTCGGCTTGAGCCCACGCAATAGACCCCAACCGAGGGCTCAAAGCAAGAGACACAAAAGTCAGCAGCACGCTGGCGACAAGGATCCTCGGCTTAACCATCTATACGCCTCCTCGAAATTTCCGGAAACGAAGAAAGGCTAACCTCGAAATCACCACGAAGTCAACCCATTCGACACCCCGCCCACAGGGCGGGGCTTGCTCAGGGTTGACGGTGAGCGACATAAGAACAACTTGACCGCGTGTACGGCTCCACTGCCTTCGACCCGAGCTCAGGCCGAGGGTAGCTCGCCGAAGTCACCACGAGGCATGAGTCGAACCGTCAGGATGCCAGCGTGCCTGCGGGCCGGCGAGAAAAGCTGCCGACCATCTCCTGAACCACCGCAACCGCGTAATCGACGTCGCTTCGGCCAACGTCGAGGTGCGTGACCATCCGGACCTTATCGCTGTCCACTGGAACGCCGAGGACCTTTCGGCGCGCCAATTCGGCCAGAAAATCCGACGCGGACAGTCCGGTCTCTCGAATGTCGAAGATGACGATGTTGGTTTGCACCTTCGCCGGGTTCAACCCAATGCATGGGGTCTTGGCAAGTCCCTCCGCCAAAATCTTCGCGTTCTCGTGATCGATGTGCAAGCGCTGGGGCCCTTTCTCTAAAGCGATGAGCCCCGGCGCCGCCAACACACCGGCCTGCCGCATCCCTCCGCCGACCATCTTGCGGATGCTGCGGCACCGCTCAATGAAAGCGCGTGAACCCACGACCATCGACCCCACCGGGGCGCCAAGACCCTTGCTGAGGCAGAACTGAACCGAATCGAATTTCTTCGTGATCCCTGCCACGTCCTCGCCGAGATACGTTGCGGCGTTGAAAATGCGCGAGCCATCGAGATGAACCAAAAGACCCGCTTCGTGAGCCCGGTCGCAAATCTCATACAGGAGCTCGCTGGGATACACGGATCCGCCGGCAAGATTGTGGGTGTTTTCCACGCACACCAACGCTGTCTGGGCCCGGGAATAGACCTTCGGCCGGATGGCGCGGGAGACTTGCTCCCAGGTCATAATGCCGTCTTCCGCGGCGATCGGGCGCGGCAAAACCCCGCCGACAGCGGACATCGAAGCCATCTCCATGTTGTAGATGTGGCTCTTCTGCTCACAAATGACCTCTTGCCCGGGGCGCGTGTGGGCAAGAAGGCAGGTAAGATTTCCCATCGTCCCCGAGGGGACGAACAAAGCCGCCTCACGGCCGAAAATCTGCGCGGCCCGTGCCTGGAGCCGATTGACGGTCGGGTCTTCCAGGAACACGTC
Source organism: Deltaproteobacteria bacterium (assembly GCA_016180805.1). Classification (GTDB taxonomy): domain Bacteria; phylum Desulfobacterota; class Binatia; order UBA9968; family UBA9968; genus 2-12-FULL-57-22. The sequence continues at coordinate 5,536 of JACPAM010000153.1, forward strand.
GTCTCCGACCTCGGCCTCAGCCATGGCCCGCCGCATCTCCGCTGAGGGCTTGGTCACGGTATCGCTTCGAAGGTCGATGATCCGATCATCCATCATATCGCCGTGCCGGGTCTGGGAGCGGGAATGCCGTCGACGCGTAAACGGGAGAATGGGCTTCGCCCTTGCATAGAGAAGGCACCAGCCACCCCCTCGGCCGGCACGTTTTCACTTCGAAGCCCGAGGGGGACGAGAAGGAAGGCCGCGGACGTTCTTTTCCGCAACTGAGGGGGAGCGCGAGCCCCGTTGAGTAACTGCACGGTCGAGGAACCACCCCCGTGGTCAAGACCACACTCCACGGGGCGAGCGAGGCTGCGGACGTCGAGGAAATCCCCGGCGCCCGCGTCTTAGATCTTTCTCATCCCGCTGCCGGTCGGTTGCATCCCCTGGATCTGAAAAGCGGTCGGCTTGGCCTTGTGCTCTTTCTCTTTGGCGTCCTTCTCCAAAAGCTTGTCGATCGCCTCGTCGCCCTTCAACCCCTCGAGTTTGATCTTCACGCGCAGGTTGTTGGCGCTATCGGCGTTGATGAGCGCCTGATCCAGGGTGATTCTCCCCTCTTTGTAGAGCAAAAACAGCGCGTGGTCGAAGGTCTGGCAGCCTTCCTGAATCCCCTGCTCCATCGCCTCTTTGACGATGTCGATTTCGCCTCTCTTGATGAGCTCCTTGATGCGCGGGGTGTCCATCAAAATTTCCACCGCCGGCACCCGCTTGCCGTCCACCGACGGGATCAGACGTTGGGAGATGATCGCGCGCAGATTCAACGAAAGCTGCATGAGAACCTGGGGATGGCGAGTTTCGGGAAAGAAGTTCATGATGCGCTCGAAGGACTGATTGGCATTGGTCGAATGGAGCGTCCCGAGGCAGAGGTGGCCGGTGTCGGCAAAAGTAATCGCGGCTTCCATGGTTTCGGTATCGCGTACCTCTCCGATCAGGATCACATCCGGAGCCTGTCGCATCGCGTTCTTCAAGGCGTCATTATAGGAATGCGTGTCAAATCCAACTTCCCTTTGCGTCACGATGGATTTCTTGTGCCGATGGACGAACTCGATCGGGTCCTCGACCGAGATGATGTGTCCCGGCGCACTCGTGTTGCGATGATCGATCATGGCCGCGAGCGTGGTCGATTTTCCGCAACCGGTTGCGCCGACGACGAGCACGAGCCCCCTCTTGGTCATCGCGACGTCCTTGATTACCGGCGGAAGCCCCAACTGGTCGATCGGGACGATCTCCACCTTGATCTGGCGGATCACAAAGCCGACGTTCCCCCGCTGACGAAAGATATTCACGCGGAACCGGCCCAGATCGTCGTAGGCCAGCGCCAGGTTCATCTCCAAAGTTTGTTCGAACTCCTTGCGCTGACGTTCCTTCATGACCGCACTGGCCAGCGCCTCGAGCTGCTCGTTGGTGAGCTTACCGTCGCCGACCGGCTGCGTGATCCCGTTCACGCGGTACATAGGCGGGCTCTCCACCGTAAGGTAGACGTCCGAGGCCTCCCGCTCCACCATGGCCTGAAGGAAATCGCGCAGCTCCATAGAACCCTCCCCGACGCATTCAGCGACCGAGCGGCCGCCCCGCCGTCGCCACACCGTACGACCCGCCACCAAACAGGTTGGGTGTCATGCTCTTCGCCTGCGCCTCGTCCTTGGTCACGACGCCGCGGTTCACCAGATCCATCAGCGCCATATCCATCGTTTGCATCCCGTCTTTCTGGCTTACCTGCATGGTCCCCGGGATCTGGTGGATTTTGTTTTCGCGAATCAGGTTCCGAATCGCCGTCGTCCCGGTGGATTTTGTTTTCGCGAATCAGGTTCCGAATCGCCGTCGTCCCGGTCATGACCTCCACAGCGGCACATCTCCCGCCGCCCTTCTTTTTTACCAGGGTTTGCGTGACGACCGCCTCGACGGACTCGGCGAATTGGGTGCGGATCTGCGCCTGCTGGCTCGGGGGGAAGACGTCGATGATGCGGTTCACGGTATCGGGCGCGCTGGATGTATGGATCGTGCCAAAGACCAAATGGCCGGTTTCGGCCGCCGTGAGCGCAAGTTGAATGGTCTCCAGATCGCGCATCTCGCCGACCAGAATGACGTCGCGATCTTCACGCAGGGCGGCGCGAAGGGCATTGGCGAAGGAGTGCGTGTGGGCGCCCAGCTCCCGCTGCGTGATGAGACACTTCTTGGCTTTGTGAACGACGGCATCCCCAACTGCTCCAAAGTCAGAATCTTCGTCGGAATGGTCCGAAAAACGGCCCCTTCGCCTTTACGCTGCATGAAGACATTGACGCGGAAGCGGGCAACCTCTCCCATCTCGAACGAGAAATCGCACTCGAGGTGTTCTTCGAAGCTCTTCCGCTGGGCATCATTCATGATGTCGTAGACCATCGCATGAACATCTTCCCGGGTCAGGGCCGCATGATCCAGCTTTTTCAAATCCCCATGAATGCGCAGCATAGGCGGCTCGCCGGAGCTCAAGTGGCAATCCGATGCTCCCTGCTCGACCCCGAAGGCCAATAGCTGGGTAACGTCCATAGAAAATCCTCCCCTGACACCGAAGTCTTAGTGTC
>JACPAM010000154.1 GCA_016180805.1 Deltaproteobacteria bacterium
CATTCTCGGCATTCTCGCAATGCCAATCGCCGCCGAAGCGCAGCGACAGGCAAAGGTCCCTCGGTTGGGATATGTGTCAGGCAGCGGCGATCCCTCTGCCGCCGGGCCCCACGTTGAGGCTTTCCGGCAAGGGCTCAGAGATCGCGGCTACATCGAGGGGAAAAACATCCTGGTTGAGTATCGCTACGCTGAGGGAAAGCTGGACCGGGTCCCTGGTCTTGTGGCCGAACTCTTGCAGCTCAAGGTCGATGTGCTCGTCATTGGGCTTCTGCTACCAGGGGTCCGCGCAGCTAAGGAGGCGACCAAGACAATCCCCATTGTCATGGTCAGTGCTGTGGATCCAGTTGCGGCCGGGTTAGTCGACAGCTTGGCGCGCCCGGGCGGAAATATCACAGGGCTCGCCACACTTCAGCGAGACTTAAGCGGAAAACGGCTGGAATTGCTTAAGGAGGTGGTTCCGGGGATTTCGCCCGTCGGAGTCCTCTGGGATGCGAACGCACCAGGACCGGCAATCGCCTTTAAAGAGTATGAGTCTGCCGCGCGCACTCTAAGAGTACAGCTTCAATCCCTAGAGGTGCGAGGTCCTAATCCCGATTTGGAGGGTGCATTTGAAGCTGCGGCCAAGGGGCGCGCGAACGCGCTCATCACAATTAGGAATCCTGTGCTCCGGCGTTACCCAAAGCGCATCGCGGAGCTTGCGATTAAGAACCGACTGCCGTCAATGTACGAGGGAAGTGATTATGTAGAGGCGGGTGGTCTCATGTACTATGGTGCGAATGATGCGGAAATGTTCCGACGGGCCGCCATCTATGTGGATAGGATTCTGAAAGGGGCGAAGCCCGCGGAGTTGCCCGTGGAGCTGCCCACCAAGTTCGACCTGGTCATCAATCTCAAGACGGCAAAAGCGCTCGGCCTAACGATTCCACAGTCAGTTCTGTACCGGGCGGATAAGGTCATCAAATGATCTCGGATTTTAGAGTAAAAATCATGGGCCTTCCCTTCCTTCGGCCTTTTACCCGGCATCGTCGCGGCCGGCTGGTTCGCGACTACTTCTTTATCTCCGTGCTGTTGATCAGCGGCGGCTTGGTCACAAGTGGCCTTGTCGAGATCTTTTTCCGCTATCAAGAGAGCCGGGAGCAGTTAGCTCTATTGCAGCAAGAAGTTGCTACGGGGGCGGCCTTCAAGATCGAACGATTCGTTCAAGAGATCCTCAACACTTTGAAGGGCGCCGCGAGAAGCCGCGAGATCGCGCCCAAAGGACTGACATCTGAGTTCCGCTTCGAACTCGAAAGGCTCCTCTTTGTTGCCCCCGCCGTCACAGAAGCGATAGCGCTCGACGAAAATGGCACAATACGCGCCCAGGCCTCGCGTTTGCGGATCGTCCTTCCCGACGCGAAACGAGGCCTTTCCACAGTCCCGTCCTTCAAACAGTTAAAGGAGGGCGAAGTCTACTTTGGGCCGGTCCACTTCGTGCGAGGTTCAGAGCCTTATATGCCCATTGCCGTTCCTATAGAGCGCTTTGCCGGCGACGTTATCGGCGTGCTTCAGGCTGAGGTAAATCTTAAATACATCGGTGATGTGGTTTCAGCCATCACCGTGGGAAAGGCGGGTTACGCCTACAGCGTCACCCGGACCGGCGAGCTTATCGCCCATCCGGATATCAGCCTTGTCCTACAACGGCGCAATGTGGCTCATCTGGACCAAGCCAAGGCTGCCTTTCAAGCGAAGCCTGGCGCTTCTAAGCCCAGCGCGATCGTCGCGCAGAACCTACAAGGCAAGAAGGTTTTCAGCTCATTCGCTCTCATTCCCGGCCTGGACTGGGCGGTATTCATCGAGCGGCCGGTGGAGGAGGCCTATGAGACGCTGTACGCCTCTGTGTTGCGCACCTCCAGCCTGCTCCTGGTGGGGCTCGGAATGGCGCTCTTGGCGAGTCTATTCGTCGCGCGAAGGGTGGTTCGACCGCTTCGGATCCTCCGCCAAGGAGTAGAGCGGATTGGCAGCGGCGACCTCGACTATCGGCTGGAGATAAAGACGCGAGACGAGCTTCAGGCGTTGGCCGAAGATTTCAACCGAATGACTGCCAAGCTCCAGGAGTCCTACGCCAATTTGGAGCAGAAGGTTGCAGTACGGACTGAGGAGCTGAGGAAGGTTTTAGAAGAGCTCGAAGACAAGGGGCGCCAGCTGGAGATCGCCAGCAGGCACAAATCCCAGTTCCTTGCCAACATGAGTCACGAGCTGCGCACCCCGCTGAACGGGATCCTGGGCCTTACCGAAATGATCCTGGACAAGATCTACGGTGAGGTTCCTGAAAGGATCCGGAGCGCTCTCGAGGACGTCGCGGCTAGTGGACGTCACCTCCTGGGCCTCATCAACGACGTTCTCGACCTGTCAAAGATCGAAGCGGGCCAGATGACCCTTGCTCTCCACGAATACTCCATGCAGGAGGTCGTTCAGGCAGTCTCTACCGCAATGCAGCCTCTGGCGGCGGCGAAAAATCTCACTCTGAAGGTCCATGTGCCGCCAGGCCTCGCGCCCGGAAAGGGAGACCAACGACGAATCGCCCAAGTGTTCATGAACCTGGTTGGCAACGCGATTAAATTCGTCGAGGCGGGCGAGGTCCGGGTGGAAGTGACAATAGCTGACGAAACATTTTTGGTCTCGGTTTCGGACGCCGGTCCGGGAGTCGCTCCCGCCGATCAGAAGAGAATCTTTGAAGAGTTCCAGCAGGTCGATGGCTCTAGCTCCCGGTCAAAGGGCGGCACTGGCCTCGGGCTCACGATTGCGAAGCGGATCATTGAGATGCATGGTGGACGCATCTGGGTGGAGTCGAAAATTGGAATAGGCTCGACGTTCACGTTCACGTTGCCGGTGAGAGTTGACCCCGATCCTGCTGTGCTGACCCCCGTTCCGATCGTTCCGACTCCCACAAGGCAGGATCGGGGTTGAGCACCAACTGGAGGCACCATGACCAAGCGGATTCTTATCGTCGAGGACCACGAGACCAACCGGCGCATCCTGCGCGACCTCCTCACGAGCGCAGGCTATGAGCTGATCGAGGCAGCCACAGGGGAAGAAGGGGTGACTTTGGCTGAGACGCATCGCCCCGATCTGATCCTCATGGATATTCAACTCCCCGGCCTCGACGGCTACGAGGCGACGCGCCGGATCAAGGAGAATCCCGCGCTCCGCCAAATCCCCATCATCGCGGTGACCTCCTACGCGTTAAGCGGCGACGAGGAAAAGGCGCTCGAGGCCGGGTGCGTGGCTTACGTCTCTAAGCCGTTCAGCCCCCGAGTGGTCCGAGCCAAGATTGAAGAATACCTGCCGTGACAACGCGGTGATCTCACCGCTGTTCCAGCGACTTTGGGATTTTCTGCTGCACGCCGTTGAAGCCCCGTTGGACAGGACCAGGAGGCGAAGTTCCGTTAAACCTATTTGTTGATTACCTTAAATTTCCCCGCCTAGCTTCACCCACAATATGGTCGCAGACGCGAAAGGCATTAGCCTCGATGGTCAAGGCGGGATTGAGCCCCGCGCCGGTCACAAAGACGCTGGCGTCGATGATAAAGAGGTTGGGAATGTCATGAGACCGGCACCACCTATCCACCACAGATCGGCTCGGATCGTTTCCCATCCGGCACGTGCCCATCTGGTGATTGTGGAGCTTGCGCAAGCGCGGCGCCGAGACATGGACCTTGGTAGCGCCCGCGGCTTCGAAGATTTCCTTGGAGCGTTCACCTAAAAAGACAGCGAGCCGAACGTCGTTCTCATGGTTCGTATGGGTGATGCGAGCCACCGGCAAACCAAAGCGGTCCCTCACCTGAGGATCCAGATCCACCGTGTTGCTCTCCACGGGTAAGCTCTCCCCGGTACAGTGACTGTGGAGATAGTACCGCCAGGTCTCCCGCATCGACTGTTTGTGCGTAAGTCCCCAACGGGCCCCGTGAATCGGCTGGAGGGCATAGTCGATCGGCTCGCCACCGTGCGCCCTCGGATGCATGAAGCCGCCGCGGATATAACCTCTGCGGCTGTCGCTCTTGTAAAAGTCCTGGGCAACCCGGGTGCTCGCCGAGCCCTGATGCCCATCCAACGGCTCCGGAAAAATGGCGTGAACGACTGGACCGGGAGCATGGAGCATCAAATTTTTCCCCACAAGCCCGCTCCGGTTCGCAAGCCCTTGCGGAAACTGCGACGACCGCGAGAGGAGAAGCAACCTCGGCGTTTCGACTCCACCCGCGGCCAAAACCACCAGCCGCGCGGGCTGAAACTGCTCTCTGCCCGCGGCATCGGAGTAGACTACGCCGCCGACACGCCCCCGGGAGTCCAGCGCCAGCTCGCGTACCATCGAGAGCGGCCGAAGATCGCATTTGCCGGTGGCCAGAGCTTTGGGCAGGAGAGCTTCCAGAGTGCTGGATTTGGCGCCCACGGGGCAGCCATAGCCGGAGCAGAAACCCTTGTTGATGCATCCCGGCCGGCCGTCATAGGGAAGGGAGAGGATCGCGACCGGAGTCGGAAATGCATGGAGTCCGAGCGCCCGGCAGCCTCTTTCCGTGATCGCCCCGGCGCTGTTGCGCGCCACGGGAGGCAAAGGATATTCACGCTTTCGCGGCGGATCGAACGGATTCGACCAGCCTTTGCCCGACACCCCGATCGTCCACTCGGCCTTCTCGTAGTAGGGCTCCATCTCTTCATAACTTATCGGCCAATCTTCGATGGTGGTGCCCGTCACCGGCCCCTCGACCGATTTCACCCGGAAATCCGACTCGTGAAAACGCCAGGAGATCGCGCTGTAGTGAATCGTGCCTGCGCCCACGCACATCGCGTTGGAAAAAAGCTGCACGTCTGCCGAGAGTCTCTCAGCCGGAGTTTGAGCGTTCGGGCGCCAAGTACGGGGTTCTTCCTCTACGGTCGGCCACAAAAAATGGCGCCGTTTAAATCCGATCTCATCCTCGGTAAAGTCGCTGCGCTGGTACCACGGCCCCCGCTCCAGGACCACCACCGACATCCCCGCCTCGCTCAACTCCTTCGCCGCGACCAGGCCCGAAGCCCCGGCGCCTATGATGCAAACATCCACAGGCTCGGTTTTAGACATCTTTAACGCTTCTTTGCGGACCCAAAATCGTTCGGCTCGTTGGCGTCATACCAGCCCAGCGGCGGCTCGTACCCTTTTGGGAAGGAAGGGCCGGGAAATCCGATCATCTTCCACCCGACTCGATTCTTGTTCCCGCCATGGCGGGGATCGCCGTAAAATCCCTCCATGGTGTGCTCAAGGAGCACGGCAAAGAACCGACTCGCTCCCTGTTCCAATGAACGCAAAATCTCATCCTGCTCCTCTGGAGCCAGCGCGATAAACGCCTCGGCACCGACCTTTTCCCGCGCGAGCCGGTCGAGCTCCGACACCCCATCGAAGTAAAGTTTCGCTGCGTGCTTTGCATAGTTTGACAGGGTGCGCTCGATGTAGTCGATCACACCCGCTTCCAGCGCTCCAGGATCTTGGTCGGTCGGGATAATCCGCGCAGCCGCGGCTTCGATGGTGGCTCGCTGGTGAGGATCGAACACGGAGGACATGCAACTAACCGCCCTGCTGCTTCAACTCGCCGCTATCCAAAGGCAAACCAATAGCTACCGGAGGGCTTGTCGCCTGTCAAGGGTAAGGCTTGACACCTGTCACTCGTTCGCATTAGGGTTGCCGCCAAGCCACCCTGCAGCGCCCAAATGGCCTTCTGAAGAGAGAGAGCGTCCATGGCTTTGAGAATCGGCACATCCACCGCAGGGAGCACATTCTACACCCAAGGTGCAGCTATCGCGGAACTCGTCACCCGTAGTGGCCTGGTCGGTGAA
>JACPAM010000155.1 GCA_016180805.1 Deltaproteobacteria bacterium
CGGGGAGTGGAGCACTTTGTTTTCGACCTCAGACTTCAATACGACCGGTATGAGGAGAGCTTGAAGCTTATCGGTGACGAGCTGCTGCCACGCTTTCGCTAACGGGCGGAAATGGCCGAGTATTTCGCCCTGCAGGCCTCGCTCTGCTTCGCCGTTTCCCACGTCCTGATCCGCCGCGGGCTGGTTACTTCCAACTGGCTCGCGGGCTCGTTTTTCTCCCTCACGCTGTCGGCGGCGGTGATGTGGATTCTGGCGCCGTTTTTCATTCCCTTCGCCGGCTTTTGGACCCCCGCGCTCGGTTACTTCGTCGTTGCGGGCGTCTTTGCGCCGGCTGTGGGCCGGACGCTGAATTTCGTCGGCATCGAGCGCATTGGCGTGGCCCGCTCAGTGCCCGTGATCAACACTTCTCCGGTGTTTGCCTCCATTCTCGCCATGATTGTGCTGGGCGAGGTTTGGACCCCGCAGAACATGCTCGGCACCGGCCTTGTCGTGCTCGGAGTGATTGTTCTTTCGACGGCGCACGGCGCAAAAGGGCCCTGGCGAAAGATCGACGTCATCTATCCCCTTTTGGGAGCCATCGCCTTCGGTATTTCCATCAACCTGAGGAAATTCGGCTTGATGATGGACAACGTGCCGTTCGTGGCCGCCGTCGTAACGTCGACCATAGGCTTTTTGTTCGCCTTGGGCATGCTCCGAACCACGCGCGGCCGGCAGGTCTTCTCCATGTCCCGTCGCAGTATCGGCTGGTTCTTCGCCGCCGGCATGATGAATACGGCCGCCGTGCTCTCGGGATTCTATGCTTTGAGTTTGGGCAAGGTGGTGATCGTCGAGCCCCTGGTGAGCACGAATCCGGTTTTGTCAATTCTCTTGTCAGCGATCTTCTTAAAAGACCTGGAGGCCGTGACGCCGCGGGTCATGGTTGGCGCCCTGTGCACCGTGCTGGGAACGATTCTCGTGGTGACCACCTGATTTGACTTTCACAGCAGCGGTCAACTGCCGTCAGTCTGCCCGACGAGCTGGATAAATGGGCTACCGGCCGGGCGGGGAGGCTGCGGGCTGTTAGGGAGACAGGCCGCCAGACCCGGCAGTGTTGATCGGCCGGGCGACTCTTGACAGGTTGGGGTAAGGGAGCGATATTGCGTCCAATTCGTGTTTGGGAAGCGGAGCCGTCCTGGGAGATAAGCCCCAGGCGCCTGTCGCCGCCTGAACGGCTCACTTAATGGTTAGACCGGTGGGAGCCTGATGAGTCGTACAGCGTCTTTTCTCGTCTTCGATACTGAAACGACTGGTCTCCCCACCGCCCGCGGCCGGCCGGCCGAAGACGTTGACGTCTGGCCGCGCGTGGTCCAGTTGGGCTGGGGTTTGTTCGACGACGAGGGAGTCGAAATCGAACTTCATGCTCCGGTGATTCGTCCCCACGGATTTGTGATTCCGGCCGATGCAGCGAGGGTTCACGGGATCACGACTGCCCTTGCCCTCAAGCAGGGAATGGAACTTCGGCAGGCTCTAACCGATTTCGTCGGCTCGGTACGCACGGCGAGAGTGCTCGTCGCGCACAACTTGGAGTTCGACCGCAATGTCGTTCGAGCCGAGATCATCAGGCTCGGCCTTGACGACCCACTCCGAGGTGCGAAGGGTGTATGCACCCAACGCGGGTCGACAGACTTCTGTGCGATCCCCGGTAACTATGGCTTCAAGTGGCCGACGCTGGCAGAGTTGCACTCTCGACTCTTCGGCGGGCCCCATATCGAGGCGCACGAAGCAGCGGTTGACTTGCGAGCTTGCGCGCGCTGCTTCTTCGAACTCCGTCGCCTCATCCTCGGCCCTCAGCGCTCAGGGCTCATAGCTCAGGAGTGCTTACGCTTTTACCAGAGGCAGGACCTTTTCGCCAAAAAGGTCGACTTGCTTTAGGTCCGCCAGCGCCACTCCGATGATCAGGGTTTGGATTCCTTTGGCGAATGTGGCTTGGATGCGCTCGGCACAGGCTTCAGCCGAACCCACGAGGAGGAGCTTTTCCACGTCCATTCTCACGGTTCCGTAGTAGCGTTTTACGTAGGCTTCGCAGGCCTCAATGGCCTTGGCTTTGTTGTCGTCGATGACCATAAAGGTGAGGCAGGCCTTTTCAATCTCCGCGGCATTGCGTCCGGCCGCCTTGGCAAAGCCCTCGATCTTCTGCCATACGGAATGGAACTCCTGGATCGCGCTGCTGCTACAAATGTAACCCGTCGCCAATCTCGCGGTCCGCTTGAGCGCGGTATCGGCGGAGCCACCCATCCAAATGGGTGGGTGGGGGGACTGGATCGGGCGCGGGCCGATGGTGAGGTTCGTGACCTGAAAAAATCTGCCCTGATGGGTGACGTTGTCTTCCGTCCACAGGCGCCGGATCAGTTTGATCGCTTCTTCGGCGCGGCTCCCTCTACCTTCGAATGGGAGCCCCACGGCGCTAAAATCGTTTGGGCGACTGCCGAACCCGATCCCCATCGTTACCCGCCCGCCGGAGAGGAAGTCCAGGCTCGCCACTGTCTTGGCGACGATCGCCGGGTGCCTGACCGCGGGTAGAAAAACCGATGTTCCCAGCCTGATTCTTTTTGTTACCGCGGCCGCGGTGGCAAGGAGCGTGAGGGGCTCGAGATTATCGTACGCGATCCGGTCGATGGACCAAAAAGAATCAAGGCCCAGCTCCTCGCATTTTTTCGCCATCGCGCTGACAAAACCGGGCTGAATCTGGGGCACGGGATTCACGAAACAAAGGCCCACTTTTCCCATCTCCGGTCCTCCTTTGTGCTTTTGTACGATCTTGAGTCCGGGCAATTATAGCGGCTTTTCCCCCGATCCGTTAGCTGAATAAGGCTGCCCGTCGAGCTTTGCGCTCTAGTTATCGCTCTTGGGTCGAGAGCGGAGGCCTCTTACAATGCGCCCAGGATGTTTGCCGCTTTCTTTACGTCGCGCGATTTCACCCAAAGGATCGCGCCATAGCGCCCGAGTCCCGCTGCTGCGGCATCCACGGCGGTGACGTTGATTTTCGCCTCGGCCAGCTTCGTCATGATATCCGCGATCGCTCCCACCCGGTCATCGCCCTGGATGAGAAAGCCGGTGAAGGCGAGCAAGTTGACCCCTTCTTCTTTAAGCAAATTGAGAAGCCTCGCGCCCTCGCCTGGCTTGTCGCTCACTTCGGTATAGTAATACTGCACCCGCTGGATGGTTTCGGCCATGGCTGCACCCTCCTTTGGTGTTGATAGGGGGACATTCTCCAAGGACGCCCTTACGCTAACCATGCCGTTCTCGCCTGTCAACTCTGCCCAGTTGCCTTCATGGATGAAATTGTTAAGATGTTGCCGATTTTTCATGTACCGCGAAGATACCATCGCCGCCATCGCGACGCCCTTGGGTGAAGGCGGAGTAGCGATCGTCCGCATCAGCGGACCGGATGCGGAGCGCATTGTGCGGGAGATTTTTTGCCGCGGCGGAGGTAAGAACGGCAATCTCCGTTCCCATACCCTTCACCACGGAACCATACGCGATCCGAACAATGGCGCGGTATTGGACGAGGTCCTGTTAACTTTAATGCGCAAGCCCCACAGCTACACCGGTGAGGACGTAGCCGAAGTCCATTGCCACGGCGGTCCCTTGCTAGTGCGGCAAGTCCTCGCGTTGATCCTTCGTCGCGGCGCGCGCCACGCGGCTGCGGGAGAATTCACGAAAAGGGCCTTTCTGAACGGGCGGCTCGACCTGGCCCAGGCGGAAGCTGTCCTCGATCTCATCCGGGCTCGCACCGATACCGGCATGCGCCTTGCCTTGGGGCAGGTCCAAGGTGAACTTTCCAGATGGGTCGGAGAGCTGCGCGAGGAGCTGCTCGAGATCTTGGTCCAGGTCGAGGCGGCGATCGATTTTCCCGAGGAGGAGATCGAACTCCTCCACCGTGATGAGTTGCGGGCTAAAGTTGAGGCCTTGCGCGAGAAAATTGTGCAGCTTATTGCGAGCTACGATTGGGGGAAGCTCTTTCGCGAAGGAGTGAGGGTGTGCATCGCGGGCCGGTCCAATGTAGGAAAATCGAGCCTGCTCAATGCGCTACTCGGGGAGGCACGCGCAATCGTCACGCCGATCCCGGGAACGACCAGGGATGTCATCGAAGAGAGCCTTAACTTGGGCGGGCTTCCGGTCGTCCTATGGGACACGGCCGGCATCCGCAATTCTGAGGACCAGGTAGAGCGGATCGGGGTGGATCTGTCCCTAAAGCATGTTGAGCAAGCAGAAGCCGTCTTAGCCGTCTTCGATGCCTCCGAGCCCGCAACGCTCGAGGATGGCTCGGTCCTCGATGCGGTAAGGGGGAAAAGGGGGCTGATCATTGTCAATAAGACTGACTTGCCTTTAAGACTCGATTTAGACTGGGTGGCGATGGTGTCGGCGGAGAAACGACTGCTTCGGGTGTCGGCTAAAGCGGGCACCGGCCTGGAAGAGCTGAAGCACACGTTAAGAGATCTTCTGCTCGACACTCAGAGTGAGCCGCCCGTCGTTATCACCAACGTCCGTCATAAAGCGGCCTTGGAGCACGCCCAAACCGGCCTAGCTGACGCGGTGCATGGTCTCATGGGTGGCGTTGCCGTGGAGTATATTGCGGTCGACCTCCAGGCGGTGAAAGATGCGCTTGAGGAAATCATAGGCACGGTCACCAACAGTGATATTTTAGAACGTATTTTTAGTCAATTTTGTCTTGGGAAATAATTAATTATCTACAATTGATTTCAAACAACCCAAGAAATTTCGGTTGTGAGTTTAAACTTTGTTTCACGTTAAACGTTTACCGGTATGATGGGTGACAAAATTTACGATACCATCGTGGTCGGTGCGGGTCACGCCGGTATAGAGGCCGCTCTGTCAGCCAGCCGGATGGGGTGTAAGACCCTCCTGTTGACATTGAATCTAGACCATGTGGGGCAAATGTCCTGTAACCCTGCCATAGGCGGGATCGGCAAGGGCCATTTAGTGAAAGAAATCGATGCGCTGGGCGGCGAGATGGGTCGGGCGATCGATGAAACCGGCATTCAATTTCGCTTGCTAAATACTAAAAAAGGACCAGCGGTACGGGCTTCGCGGGCACAGGCGGACAAAGCGCTGTATCGCCAGAGGATGAAGCGGGTCCTCGAGAATTGCCCTAACCTTACGCTTCGCCAGGCAAGCGTTGAGCGCCTCGTGGTCGAACGAGGAGAAGTTAAGGGAGTTGAGAGCCAAATTGGCGAGCTTTTCTATGGCCGGAAGACCATCCTTACGACCGGGACGTTTCTAAAAGGCCTTATTCACGTGGGAAATAAAAACTACTCTGCGGGGAGGGCTGGAGACTTTGCCGCTCAGGGGCTGAGCGATTCCCTGAAAGAACTCGGATTTCATATCGGCCGGCTCAAGACCGGAACTTGCCCACGCTTGGATGGTCGCACGATAGACTACGCGCGTCTTCAGGTGCAGCACGGCGATGATGCGCCGATCCCGTTTTCTTTTGCCACAGAAAGGATCACGCAGAGGCAGATAGCTTGTCACATAACTTATACGAACAGGCGGACACACGAGATTATTCGCTCGGCCCTCCATCGTTCACCAATGTATTCAGGGATCATCAAGAGTCGTGGACCGCGGTATTGCCCCTCGATCGAGGATAAAGTAGTTCGCTTCGCTGACAAGGAAAGGCATCAGATATTCCTTGAGCCTGAAGGCTATGACACTGTGGAGGTGTATCCCAATGGCCTCTCAACCAGCCTGCCGCTCGATGTTCAGATAGGGATGGTCCATTCGATAGAGGGTCTTGAGCAGGCCGAGATCATGCGGCCTGGTTATGCGATAGAATACGATTACGTCGAGCCGACGCAGCTCCACCCATCCCTCGAAACGAAGCTAGTCAAAGGGCTCTACCATGCGGGTCAAATTAATGGCACCACAGGCTACGAGGAAGCCGCGGCTCAAGGGTTGATGGCGGGGATCAATGCCGTCATGAGCTTACGCGGTGTAGAGCCGTTAGTTTTGTCCCGAGATCAAGCCTATATAGGGGTTCTGATCGATGACTTGGTAACGAAGGGCACCGATGGCGAGCCTTACCGGATGTTCACCTCGCGCGCCGAATACCGGCTTTTGCTTCGGGAGGACAATGCCGACCTGCGCCTCACCGAGATCGGCTACAAGATTGGCTTGGCTGCGAACGAGTCCTACCGCCGAACTGAGCAAAAAAAAGAGCAAGTCTCTCGCGTCACTGTGATGCTAGAGGCCACCAAAGTCAGCCCCAGCGATGAGCTCAATAGGAAGCTCAAAGATTTGGGGTCAGCGCCGCTAAGAAACCAGGTTTCCTTGGCGCAGTTGATGCGCCGTCCGGAGATCTCCTTTCCGTCCCTGGCCGAGATTTTTCCGCAGCTCGCGCAGCTACCCCTCAGCATCAGCCTGCAAACAGAAGTGGAGATCAAATACTCAGGCTACGTGGAGCGCCAGCTCGAAGGGGTGAGGCGTTTTAGGAAAATGGAGAATCTTCGCCTTCCCGATGACCTGGATTATTCTTGTGTAAAGGGGCTTTCCCGAGAGGTGCGCGAAAAACTCGCGCGGGTACGCCCGCGCTCGCTGGGCCAGGCCTCACGAATCTCAGGCATTACACCAGCCGCTATCTCTCTTCTGTCGGTCTATCTGAAAAAGCAAAATATCGCCTAAGAAGCTATAAGCCGTCAGCATTCAGACTTGAGTGAGCTGAAAGGTGAGTGCTAATGGCTGGCTTGCCAAGTTTGTTTCACGTGGAATAATTTTCTCCTTTTCTTTCATAAATAGTTGTGGTATTAGATAGGACAAATTAGTAAATTGCAGAAGTTATTAATTTTACTACACTTTCTATGGCTAAAATCATAGCAATCGCCAATCAGAAGGGCGGTGTTGGAAAAACTACAACGGCTGTTAACCTTGGGGCTTCGCTGGCGGTTGCGGAAAAAAAGACGCTCCTTGTCGACGTCGATCCGCAAGGAAACTCCACCACAGGGCTCGGATTTGACAGGAGCAAGCTGGACGAAAGCCTTTACGACGTGCTGATCGGCGCACGTAACTTGTCGGAGGTTTTCTGCCACTGCGAGCTTAAGAATCTCCTTTTGGTTCCGGCGACCAAAGATTTGATTGGGGCTGAGATCGAGCTTGTCAATCTGGAGCAGCGCGAAGGGCGGCTTAAAGAAGCCGTCGCCACGGTCAATCAAGATTTCGACTACATCCTCCTCGATTGTCCGCCGTCTCTGGGCCTTCTCACCGTAAATGCGCTGACGGCTGCCGACTCGCTGCTCGTTCCGCTTCAGTGTGAGTATTATGCGCTCGAGGGGCTGAGCTCTCTTCTGGAAACTTTGAAGCTCGTCCAAAAAAGGCTCAACCCAGGTCTCTTTCTGGAGGGAATATTGCTCACGATGTTCGATAGCCGAAACCGCCTTTCCCACCAAGTGGCGGAGGAGATTCGCCAGCATTTTCCCGACCGCGTTTTTCACACCGTCATTCAGCGAAACGTGCGCTTGAGTGAGAGCCCGAGCCACGGCCGGCCGGCTCTGCTCTACGACGTCCACTCCACCGGGGCGCAAAACTACCTCGATCTGGCCAAAGAGATTATCCGTAAAGAGGAGGTAAGCCGCCGTGCAGAAGAAAGGACTAGGTAAAGGGCTGGGAGCGCTCATCCCGGGCGTCGAGGAAACCCGGGAACGCGGCCAATTTGAGGTGGAAGTCGATCGCATCACGCCGAACCCGCTCCAGCCCAGACGGGCCTTTGACCAGGCAAAGATCGAGGAGCTAGCAGCCTCAATGCGGGATCAGGGCGTGATTCAACCGCTTCTCGTGCGCCGTCGAGGAGAACACTACGAACTGATCGCCGGCGAGCGGCGCTGGCGTGCGGCGATGCACGCGGGCCTAAACCAGGTGCCGGTCGTGGTCAAGGATGCGAGCGATCTCGAAGCATTGCAGCTCGCGTTGATCGAGAACCTCCAGCGCGAGGATCTTAACCCCATCGAGCAGGCCGCCGCCTACCAGCAGCTCCAACGCGACTTTGGATTGAGTCAGGAAGAGGTTGCGGCCAAGGTGGGCAAGAGCCGCCCGTCGGTGGCTAACTCGCTACGGCTCCTGCTCCTGCCCAAGGCGGTGCAGGATGAAGTCGTCCAGGGAAGGCTTCCGGCCGGCCAAGCCAGAGCGCTTCTGGCTTTGCAGGATGAGGCGGCGATCGTGGCGGCGGCCCGGGAAGTCATCGCGAAGGCGCTCTCAACCCGCCAGACGGAGAGATTGGTCGCGCGCTTGCGATCCGGCAGGAGGCGAAGAAGGGGCACGTTGCTTTCGGACCCGGATCTCCGCGCGCTCGTCGAGCGCCTGCAGCGCGCCTTGGGGACCAAGGTCCGCCTCATCCAGCAGGCGGGGTCGAGCGCGGGCAAAATTGTGATCGAGTATTACTCCGCCACCGATCTGGAGCGAATTCTCCACGCCATCTCGAACGAGCCGGGGAGCGGGGAGAGAGCAGTAACCGTCTGACTAGCCCGGATTCTTCCGAACGCTCCTCGGGGGCCGAGCCATCAGGCCGCGGCCGACGGACCAAGCTCCCTCGGGGAACGCGCTCTCGGCTGCGGCCGATGGGTTCGTGCCATGAGTCGTACTGTTTGTAATCGGACGTCCGCAGCCTCGCTCGCCCCGTGGAGTGTGGTCTTGACCTGGTTCCTCGACCGTGCAGTTACTCAACGGGGCTCGCGCTCCCCTCGGTCGCAGACAAATAGGTCCGCGGCCTTCCTCCTCGTCCCCTCGGGGTTTCATACCTCAGGGCGAAGTGAAACTTCATGAACTTTTATTCACGGCCGGTAGGACCTTCGGGGCGAGCCCCTCAGGACTCACCCGCCGGTCTACGGTATGTCGTGACTTTTCCTGGTTCATGAATAATGCGGGGTAGGACCGCGTGCTGAGTGCTGCTTCAGCCCTCCAGCAGCTCTTTCAGCTCGTCCCACTCTGTGACAGGCGGTGAGCAGGTAAAATTGTGGCACACGTAGACCGTCGGCTTCCCTCCGATCTGCGCCTTTCCCTCCAGGAGGGCGGCGTTCGGCCCGAGCGGCTCTCCCGGGACGAGAAGCTGTAGGGTCTTGTTGGGGAGATAGAGCGAGTGGATCTTGTTCGCGAGGCCCTTCAGCCTTGGATCCGCCTCGGCTCCGACCAGAACGATCTCCTTGGGTTTTTCCAGATAGAAATCCAAAGCGGCGAGCATGTGGGTGAAGCCGAAGGGTTGCCGCTCCATCGCGTCGTAATAAAGCCTCAAGACCCGCTCGGCTCTTTTGAGATAATCCTCTTTGCCAGTATAGTGGTGGAGCCTGAGGAGAACCTGCGTAGCGACCGCGTTTCCTGAAGGGATCGAGCTATCGAAGGCGGGCTTGCTTCGACTGATCAGTTGCTCGTGCGACCTGCCCGTGTAAAAGAAAGCACCGTCGCTGTCATCCCAAAACTCGCGAACCATGGTTTCGACAAGCGCCATCGCCCGCCCCAGCAGCAGGCGCTCCAGGGTGGCTTCGTAGAGGTCCAACAGGCCGGCCGCTAAAAACGCATAATCATCGAGGTAGCCTTTGGGCTTAGCCTGGCCGTCCTTGTAAGCGTGGAGCAGAATCCCGTCCTGAACCATCCGGCTGAAGATGAAGTCGACGGTCTTTTTCGCGGCATCGAAGCAGTCCGGCTCCGAAATGATTTTCATCGCATCGGCGAGGCCGCTCAGCATGAGGCCATTCCATCCCGCGAGGATTTTTTCATCGCGAAAGGGCTTGACCCGTTTTTCTCTTTCCTGAAAGAGCTTCCGCTTGGCTCCCGTCAGAATGCGCTCGAGGTCTGCGGGGTCTTTGTGGAAGTATTTCGCCGCCTGCTCCAGCGTGAGGATCGGGTGGAGGATGTTGTGGCCTTCGAAGTTGCCGGGTTCGTTGACATCGTAGATGCGGCAAAAAATCTCCCCCGCTTCCTCGCCAGCTATGGCCATGACTTCCGCCTCGCTCCAGAGGAAGAACTTCCCCTCTTCTCCTTCGCTGTCCGCATCCTGGGTGGAGTAAAAGCCGCCCTCGGGGTGAAACATCTCGCGCAGCACGTAGGTCACGGTCTCTTCGACCACTCGCCGGAAAAGCGGTTTTTGCGTGAGGCAGAAGGCCTGGGCGTAGCTCCGCGTGAGCTGGGCGTTGTCGTAGAGCATCTTCTCGAAATGGGGAACAAGCCATTTCTCGTCCACAGAGTAGCGGTGGAAGCCGCCGCCGAGATGGTCGTACATGCCGCCTTCGGCCATGCGGGTCAACGTGTGGACAACCATCTGGAGAAAACGCTCTTCCTTGGAGGCACGGTACTGGCGAAGGAATAAATCCATGACGCCGGCGTTGGGAAACTTCGGCGCGCGGCCAAGACCGCCGTGCTCCGAGTCATAAGCCTCTGCAAGCTGCCTCGCGCTCTGGGCGATGATGTCGCGAGAAAACGGGCGCTGGCTCTCCTTGAGATCAGAGAGCTGACCGAGCGCGTTCAGGATCTGGCCAACATTTCGCTTAACGTCTTCGGGCCTCTCCCGGTACGCCTGGGCCACGGCCTTGAGGAGCTTGGGGAAGCCGGGGGCGCCGTAGCGGTCTTCGGGAGGAAAGTAAGTACCGCCGTAAAAAGGCTTGCCGTCCGGGGTGAGAAAGACCGTGAGCGGCCAGCCGCCACGCCCGGTGAGCATCTGGACCGCGTTCATGTAAATCTCGTCCAGGTCCGGCCGCTCCTCCCGGTCCACTTTGATGTTAACGAAAAGCTCGTTCATCAAAGCGGCGATCTCCTCGTTCTCGAACGATTCGCGCTCCATGACATGGCACCAGTGGCAGGCCGAGTAGCCGATGCTGAGCAAAATCGGCTTGTTCTCCTGTCGGGCCTTGTTGATGGCCTCTTCTCCCCACGGATACCAGTCCACGGGGTTGTGGGCATGCTGGAGAAGGTACGGGCTACTTTCGCGCGCGAGCCGGTTCGCGGGCATCTCGCCTCCTTGGCTCACCCTAGCACAGAGGCCAGCAGTGTCAAATTATCAACCCTTCGCACGGCAGCTAGACAAAGGCGTTCGGTAGAGCTTCAAGCGCCGGTCTTGCCTTCGCAACCTTTGGTATCGGATGCGCGGGCTTTCGTTTCGGGTCTCCGGCTTTCTCCCAGGTGACCAAGGGGGCGATCGAGGGGAGCGCGAGCGAGGCTGCGGACGTCCGATTACAGACCGTGCGGCTCATGGCACAAACCCATCGGCCGCAGCGGAGAGCGCGCTCCCCGAGGGAGCTTTCCAGGGAATGCCGGCAACGGGCGTGAAGCGATGGAGCTTTTATTTGCCGCCCGTGATCTGTTTGACAAAACCGCTGGCCTCGATCTCTTTGACGATGGAATTGTCGCCGACATCCTCCGGTTTTACGTTTCTCGCCTTGGGGT
>JACPAM010000254.1:0-5031 GCA_016180805.1 Deltaproteobacteria bacterium
TGGTGAAGGTCCTGCCGAAGGGCTAGCGCAATAGGGCCCCTAAACCATTTTCGGAGGCAGTGATGATCAAGCATGTTGTCCTTGTCAAGGTCAAGCCCGGCACCTCCCAGGAGCAGATTGACGCTATGGTGGCAGGCTACAACTCCATGAAAGACGCCATACCGGAGCTGGTGAGCTGGTCGATGGGGCCGAACCTGCGCGGCGACGGCGAGTTTCCCCACGCCATGGTCGCCGTAATCGAGGACCTGGAAGCTTTGAAACGGTACGTGGACCACCCTCTCCATCAGCGGGTGTCAGCGGAGCTTGGACGCCCGATTTTTGAGAAGCGGGTTATCGCCGACTACGAGTTCGACCCGGAAGCCGAGCCGTGGGAGCCCCAGGTCAAGGAGGTGTGGACCGAGCTGGTAGACGCGGTGCGGCCGGAGCACACGGCGCTCATCGTCATCGACGTGCAGAACGACTTCTCCGCTCCAGGCGGCGCCAGGATGAAGGGGGACCTTACCACAATCGAGGCAATGAAGGAGCCCACGCAACGGATGGTGGAGGCCGCCAGGGCAATTGGTGTGCCCGTCGTCTACACCCAGGCCCAGACCGACGCGGAGCACGATAACGGGCCGATCCTGGCGCGGCGCCAGCGAGTCGGGCTCGGCGGGGCCAAGTACACTATCCCGGGGACCTGGGGGTGGGAAATCTGCGATTTTGTCGCGCCACGTCCCGGGGAGGTGACGATCCCGAAGTGGCACCACAGCGCTTTCACCAACCCGAAGATGGACGCCACGCTGCGGAGACTGGGCGCCAAGACGCTGCTGTTCACTGGCATCGCCACCAACGGCTGCGTGGAGGCCACTGTCCGGGACGCTTTCGCACGCGGGTACTACACGGTGGTGCTGCAGGACTGTGTAGGCGCCTACGACCTGGACCTTCAGCGCTACTCGCTCAAGAACATGGCCACTCACTTTGCGCTGGTCAGTTCGAGCCAGGAGGTGCAGAACGCTTGGGCCCGGGTAGCGGCCGTCGCTCGTTAGCGGGAGGGCCGGAGGAAAGCCGATGGGAGCGATTGACGCTGACGCTCATGTGATCGAGACGGTGAAGACCTGGAGTTATCTGGAAGGGGATGAACGACGTTTCACGCCGCAACTGATGACGCAGACCTTCGGTGAGGAACTTCTCAGTAACGAAGGAATCGCCGTACGTGACTTCTGGGTGATCGAGGGTCGGACATTCGGCAAGGATCGCAATGTCGGGACCGACACGCCACAGGAATCGCGAGAGATGTTAAGCGTCGAGGCACGGCTCGCTCACATGGACGAGCTCGGCATCGAGACGCAGGTCCTTTATCCGACGCTCTTTCTCCGGCCGGTCGTACAGCAGGCCGAGCGCGAGCGCGCCCTGTGCAAATCCTATAATCGCTGGCTAGCCGATCTTTGGCGACAGGGGAGAGGCCGGTTGCGCTGGGTGGCGAAGCCCCCGCTTCGCCACCTTGAGAAGGCGCCGGCCGTGATCAGGAACGAACTTGCGTGGGCTAAGGACAACGGGGCCTGCGGCATCTTTATGCGGGGGTTGGAATGCGAGCGAGCGCTCGGCGCCCCATATTTCTACCCGCTATGGGAGATAGCCGGGGATCTTGATCTTCCGATCTGCATCCATTCCGCAAACGGGAGCTTCCTGCATCACGACTTCTTTAACGACGACACGACTTTTACCAGGTTCAAGCTGGCTGTAGTCGGCGCATTTCACACGCTTCTCGAGAAGGAGATCCCGAGCAAGTTCCCGCGCGTTCGTTGGGGCTTCGTTGAGGTCAGTGCGCAATGGGTGCCTTATGTTTTGAACGATCTGGCCGACCGCTTCCGGCGTAAGGGCCGGTCGTTTCCGACGGACGCTCTCGCCGCGAACAACATGTGGGTTGCCTGCGAGAACACGGATGATCTGCCTTACGTCTTGAGCCACGCGGGCGAGGATTGCCTGATGATCGGAACCGACTACGGTCACCATGATCCGTCAACCGAGATCAATGCCATTCATCTGCTGCGGAACGACAGGCGGATAGCGCCAGCGGCGATCAGGAAAATTCTTGAGACAAATCCGCGAAAATTTTACGGCCTCAATTGATGCGGCTGATCCAAAGATGATCCTTGGGGGCAAAGACGAGAGCGGGAGCGTAAACGAAACTTTTCTTCTGCTACATAGTTCCCCTCCAGAGTCAACAAGACTTGGATTTACCTTGTGGTCTCCACGGTTGCCTTGACCTTGCCGGGCTTCATGAGGATGTCTATGACCTCCCGGACGTCCGACAGCTTGTCCAGGTCAAGGATCAGTTTGCTGGCCCGGCTTGTTTCTTCTGAGGACAGGGTGAACTTGGCGCAGTCGGCGAACTTGGCCAGCAGCTCCTCGTCGCTCAAGGGCAGCGCTGGATCGCCCCGAGGGATGTCCACCCGGCTGGCATAGCTTCGGCCATCCCTGGTGCGCACGGTCACCGGGTTGCCCACGAACTTACTATCAGGGCGAACGTCCATCAGGCCCGGCCAAATAGGTAGGTCCGGGAAGGAAAGGCGTACCTTTTTGCAGGCCTCCTTGACCTTGGGGTCGTTGAGCTTCTCCTCGGTGAAGCTCTCCAGGGTGACCTTTCCGTCGAGGAGGGCACAGCCGATGACATAGGGCATGCTGAACCTCCCCTGATAGCTGTCAGCCGGCTCCTGGAAAGCGAGCACGTGCAGCGCCGCCTCCGAGGTGCCCACATCTGCCTCAAGAACGTCGTCGTAGGTCAGGTGGTGCTCCGCCATTATTTGCAGCGCAGCGCTGACCGCCCGTTCGGTATGGTGGCAGACGGCGTGAGTCTTGAGCCCGATGCCCGGCGACACGACGTAGAAGGGATTGCCCAGCTCTTTGTCCAGCCCCTCAAGATTGTACCTGCCCCGGCCGGCCAGAGTATCACATAGTCCGCTTTTGGCCTCTATGATGTCCGGGCTGGCAGTTATCCCTTGCTGCGCCATGAGCGCCGCGAGCACGCCGGCGCGGTTGCTGTTTCCCGCGCTCATCATGGGGGCCATCATGGTGCCATGGTTGGCCCTGAGCCCACTGGCCAGGTGGGTGGCGATGCCCATGGCCATCCTCGTCTGCAATACGTCGAGGTTCAGTATCTTGGCGGCGGCTGCCGCTGCCCCCAGGCTACCCAGGAACGACATGTTGTTCAGAGGATGCTCCGCCTGCTTGTAGTCCAAACGCAGGCCCACTTTGCCCTGGACCTCCAGCCCCAGGATATACGCAGTGAGTACATCCCGGCCGGTGGCCCGCCGTTTGTCCGCCAGAGCCAGCACTGCCGGCAAAACCACAACACTAGGATGGCCCGCCTTCACGCCGCAATCATTGTAGTCCTGAGCGTTGGCACTCGAACCATTGACCAGGGCGGCATCGAGCGCCCCTGTGCGAAAGCCCCCTCCAACGACAGCCGACTCAGGCTTGCCTCCCAACTCCCGGGCAAAACTCATCAGCTTCTGGCTGGTGGGCTCGGCACAGCCCGCCAGAGCCGCGGCCAGGCAATCCAGAGCCGCGCGCTTGGCCAGCTCCACTGCTCGCTCCGGAATCTCCTCGAAGCGCGTCTGGACCACGAACTCAGCGACTTTTTCAGTAGTTCCCATGGCACCCTCCCGCTATCTGTCTACTTGGACACGCCTGAAGACGTGAGATCATCTTGTACCGCAGGCCCTTTCTCTCCCTCGGTGCTGGCTGGCACAGCGTGGCCCCGGAGTGTACATTAGGACTGCGGCGTCTTCAATGGGAATCCCTGATGACTTTGGTAAGCTTGACTTCTGGAAAACATCACGACGAAACTCCTGAAACTTTAGTGCGCGGTTGATCCACTGGGGACACGCAATGAGGAGGCGCACATGACCAAGCTGAACCTTGAGCTAGAGGGGCTGAAGCAGGATGGCTTCGCCCCGGGTAAGGTCACCGATTACAACCTCCCGGCGCTACGGCGGCGCAAGTGGGACTGGGACCGGGTGGTGAAGGCATCGCACCAGAGCAACTGCGGTATACAGCGCGCCTGCAACATGAATCTCTACGTCAAGGATGGCGTGGTGCTGCGCGAGGAGCAGGCGGCCAACTACCCCGCCCCAAAGGATCCCGACGCCCCCGACTTCAACCCCCGCGGCTGCCAGAAGGGCGTCTGCTACGCCCAGCGCATGTACGACCCTACGCGTGTCAAGTACCCGATGAAGCGGGTGGGCGAGCGAGGCGAGGGCAAGTGGAGGCGCACGAGCTGGGACGCGGCGCTCACAGAGATAGCCGATGCCCTCCTGGACACCCTCGCCAACGAAGGGCCCCAGGCCATCATCCAGTGTGGTGGGACCCACGTCCAGAACAACGACACGGTGGGGACCGGGCCTAACGCCTTCTTCGGAGCGCTGGGTGCGCCCAGCGCTAACGTGACGGCGGACAACGGGGATGACCACCAGGGAGTAGCGATCACCCTGGGGAAGATCATCGAGGGGGACTCGGCCGACAACTGGTACTACGCGGACATGATCCTCATCTGGGGAGGCAATCCTGTCTACACCAACATTCCCAACTACCACTTCATCGCCGAGGCGCGCTATCGCGGGGCGAAGGTGGTCGCCATCACCCCTGACTACAGCCCCTCGGCCATCCACGCCGACCTGTGGGTGCCGGTGAACGTGGGCAGCGACGCCGCGCTGGCGCTGTCCATGTGTCAGGTCATCGTCAAAGAGCGGCTCTACAAGGAGGAGTTCGTCCGCGAGCAGACGGACCTGTCGCTGCTGGTGGTGGAGTCCACGGGGAGATTCCTGAGAGAGAAGGAGCTGAAGCGCGGCGGGCGCGAGGACGTGTTCTACCTGTACGACCAGGCATCGGGCCGGGTGATGGAAGCGCCCCGAAAGAGCCTGGCGCTGGACGGGATGGTGCCGGCCCTGGAGGGCACCTACCAGGTTGAGACGCCACAGGGGACGGTGGCTGTGCAGCCGGTGATGGAGGTGCTGCGTCGCCATCTGGACGAGCATTACCTGCCGGAGCAAG
>JACPAM010000254.1:5075-15756 GCA_016180805.1 Deltaproteobacteria bacterium
CCTCACCGGCAACATGGGCCGGAAGGGCGGCAACTATAACGCCGAGTCGATGCTGGGGCTGGACACATCCCTGGGCGGGCTGGAGAAGCGAGGGGACCAGATCATCCTGTCCGCGGCCGGGGCAGACCCTCGCTTCGCGCAGTGGCGGGAAGACGGCTTCACCGACGAGATGATCCTCTACGAGTATATGCACGAGGCCTTCGCTCGAGGGGACATCATGCCTACTTCGCTCATGTACTACATCCACGGTGGGCTCCTGGAGCAGAGCGAGAAGTACAACAGTTGGGACCCCTATCTGAAGCGGCCGGTGGGGGAGTACGTGCGGGAGGCGTTTGCCAGGGGATGGCAATTTATGGTTCCGGGGCCGGACAAGGAGCCCAGGGTGCTGTTCGCCATGGGTGGCAATTTCCTGAAGCGCGCGCGCTCCACCAACACTCTGTTGCAGCACTTCCTACCGAAGCTGCGCTTGATGGTGACTATCGACTGGCGCTGGAGCTCGACGGCGCTGTACTCGGACATCGTCCTGCCGGCCTGTAGCTGGTACGAGCGCCATTCGCTGTTCGTGATGGGCATGCCGGCCGCTCCGTTCGTCCACCTCATCGATCGGGCCTCGCAGCCGCTCTACGGGTCCAAGAGCGAGTGGGAGATGTTTGTACTGCTGGCCAGGAAGATGGAGGAGCGGGCCGGGGAGCGTGGGATGATCAGCTACGTGGACGGCAAGGGGGTGGAGCGGCGGATCGGGG
Organism: Deltaproteobacteria bacterium; assembly: GCA_016180805.1. Taxonomy (GTDB): domain Bacteria; phylum Desulfobacterota; class Binatia; order UBA9968; family UBA9968; genus 2-12-FULL-57-22. The sequence continues at coordinate 5,819 of JACPAM010000254.1, forward strand.
GCCTGGAGGAAAAGATCACCTTCGGTGGACTGTACGCGGAGGACGACGAGGAGGGGCTGGCCAGGGACGCCTTCCTGAACGCCAGCAACGTGGAGCCGATGGACTGGGAGGAGTTCAAGGAGCGGGGGATAGCCCATTTCACCGGCGTGGGCACCGGGATGCGCTCCATCGGGGCGGCGTGCGACATAGAGCCCGGCCAGCCCGTGATACCCCTGACGTGGCACACGGAGAAGAAGCAGCCGTATCCTACCCTCACCCGTCGGATCCAGTTCTACCTGGACCAAGAGCTGTTCATGGAACTGGGGGAGCACCTGCCCGTGCACAAGGACCCACCAAGGGCCGGCGGCGACTATCCCCTGCAGATCAGCGGCGGGCATGCGCGCTGGAGCATCCACACGGCGTGGATCGACGACAGCTTGCTGATGCAACTGCAGCGGGGCGAGCCGGTGGCGTTCATGAGCCTCGAGGATGCCCGTGCGCGGGAGGTCCAGGATGGGGACACGGTGGAGCTGTTCAACGACGTGGGGTCGTTCCGCATCCAGGCCATCGTCTCGCCGGCGGTGAGGCCCGGGCAGGTGATTATCTACCACGCGTGGGAGAACTACCAGTTCGAAGAGTGGCAGCACTTCAAGAGCGTGATGGCCTCGCCCCTGAACCCGGTGGAGCTGGCAGGGGACTACTTCCACATCCGGCCCATCACCATGAGCAACTACCCCGGCTTCAGCGACCGCGGCACGCGGGTAGAGGCGCGGAGGGTAGCGGGCTAACGCATATGCGCATCATCGGCGTGGACGTGGGCGGCACTTTCACCGATCTGATACGTCTTGAATAGGACTTGTGTGCCGGGGGTCAGAGCGAAAAAAGCGACGGTCTTACTTCATCAGAAAAGTCTATGAAACAGATCCTTTTACCTGCCCCAACTGTTAGGGAGATCTCTCTCCCGCAAATAGCGTCGAGCATTGAATCGATCTTTCCAGCCTGTTACAGGCGACACTTTTTGGACTTGCGTCCTCGCAACCCCTGTACTAGGGATAGGGTTGTTCCTAGGGGACCTATACGACTTGCAGGTGACCCCCGTTAGGGCCGCGCGGCTTAATTTCACGCGGGGTTCGCATGAAAACAAATTTGCTCCCGGCGAGTCTGGTGAGGACACCAACTGGGTTCGCAATAGAACCCAGGGTCGTTGCTTCTATGGCTGGATCAAATCCGGCCGTACAGGAGGGGGAGAAATGAGAAAGTCAGGATTTGCTAGAAGAAAGCTGGCAATACTGGCCGTGTCGGCAATGACTCTTTTTGCGGGCTGTGCATCCATCTTTAAACATAGTCATACGCTTTTCTTCACTGGGTCGACGCCGCCTGACACCGCTGCATACTGTGGAGTCAAAGCCAGTCAGCAGATGGCGGTGCCGTATACTCTCTACGTCAGTGCCACTGCGATCGGTTCTCCGGGAGCCGTCCTCATAACCTTGAGGAGCGGTAGCTCTCTGGCAACCCCAGTCCCCGCGGGTATGACTATAAGCACCACCCAAAAGCTGAAGGGGGTCCTAAATGTGGACGACGTCGTCAAAATCACGGCGGTAGGGGGCGTCCAAAGTATGATGGCGAGTGTAGCAACAGGAGTTGACGCCGAGGATCCATTCGAGGAGACGCTTGATGGGGGGTCAGCCCGAGGGAACCATTTCTGCCTCACGGCGCCAAGAGACCCGGGAAGAACATCGGCTGCAACCATGATTCCTTAAAGGGAGGGAGTAAAAAACCTGAAGGCTAAACCACCCTCAAAGAAGATGGAGGCAGAGATGGGAAATTTATACTTTGGCACAAGCAAACTGGCAATACTGGCCATAGCAGCGACGACTCTTTTTGCAGGATGTGGGCCAATTATGATTGGTGACAAGGCGGTTTTTGTTAGTCCGCCCGACACGGCTATATACTGTGGGGCAGTAAGCAGTTTTCTGGGCGGGCCTTATCCATATACTCTGCACGTCAGTGGCACGGCGAGTGGTTCCCCGGGAAGGTTCCGCATAACCTTCAAGGATCGCGACTCCATGGGGTTCGAAGTACCGGCTGGTAACACAAATAGTACTACCCACTCCCTGGGAGGAGTAGCTGGTGTAGATGAGGTAGTCAAAATTACGGCTGAAGAGGGCGTCCAAAATATGATGGCGAATGTAGAAGTCTGGTCTGTCTTTAGCATTTTCGAGCGCCCGTTGGACCCTTTCGATGAGACCCAAGATGGCGCGCCGGCCCAATTTGAGAACTTCTGCCTAAAAGCCCCCGGAGATCCTGGCAAAACTTCGGCTACGCAGATAATTCCTTGAGCAGCACCTAGGGGAACTGTGACTTCACACCGCCTGTCCTTGGGGTCGGTCTTGAGAAACTGTTGAAATTCCCTCTTAGCAGGTCTGTCATTCTGAAGCGAAGAATCTCAAGGAAATCAGGAGAGATTCTTCATCGCCTTGGCTCCTCAGAATGACCACATCGGGGTTTTTGAACAGTCTGTTGAGTCTTGATATTATACCACCGCGCTAGACCCAATCTATGATTCTCTGCCGTGATCTCCGTCGTCGGATCTATCCCGCCTCGGTCTCCGACTCTTCCTTAAGGCGGCGCCGGCGCACGGCGTCTGCGAGGGTGTCGAGCAGCCTGTGGCTTTCTTCCCAGCCGATGCAGGCGTCGGTGATGCTCACGCCGTAAACGAGTGCCTTGCCCGGCAGCAAGTCCTGCCGGCCGGCCTTAAGATAGCTCTCGACCATCACGCCGAAAATGCGTCCGTCGCCGCCCGCGATCTGGGCCGCCACCTCGCATCCCACATCTATCTGCTTCTCAGCCTCTTTAGCGCTGTTCCCATGGCTGAAGTCGATCATGATCCGCGCCGGGATGCCGGCCTCCGCCAGAATCTTGGCCGCGGCATCCACGCTTGCCGCGTCGTGGTTCGGCTGCTTGCCGCCGCGCAGGATGAGGTGGCAATCCTCGTTGCCGGTGGTGGAGACGATGGCCGAGCGCCCGGCCTTGGTCACCGACAGGAAATGATGCGGCGCGTGCGCCGCGCGGATCGCGTCGAGCGCGATTCGGATGTTGCCGTCGGTGCCGTTTTTGAAGCCGACCGGGCACGATAGGCCGGAGGCGAGCTCGCGGTGAACCTGGCTCTCGGTCGTGCGCGCGCCGATCGCGCCCCAGGACACAAGATCCGCGATATACTGCGGCGTGATCATGTCGAGGAACTCGCATGCCGCCGGCACGCCCATTTCGCTGAGATCGAGCAGCAGCCGGCGGGCGGTCCGCAACCCTTCGTTAATGCGGAAGCTTCCGTCCAGGTCAGGATCGTTGATCAGCCCCTTCCAGCCGACCGTGGTGCGCGGCTTCTCGAAATAGACGCGCATGACCACCAATAGATCCCCGGCCAGACGGTCTTTCGCCTTCTTGAGCTCGGCGGCGTATTCGTGGGCGGCTTTCACGTCATGAATCGAACACGGCCCCATGATGACCAGCAGACGGTCATCGGCGCCGTGCAGGATGCGATGGATCGCCTGCCGCGTCTCGTACACCGTTTTCGCGGCTCTCTGGGTAATGGGAACCTCGCCCAGCAAACGCGCCGGCGTTAAAAGCTCCTTGATTTCCTTGATCCGTAAATCGTCGGTTCTGTATTCCATGGTGGTTCCTATGATAAACGAAAACGGATGCGAATCTAAACGGTTTCCACGCCTGGAATCATGCCGCGATGTTGGTTAAAGTGTGGCGTGACGATGGTCATGGAAGGTGGGCGATGAATTTCACGAGCCTCGATTACGTCGTCGTGATCGTCGAGGACTTAGACCGAGCCGTAAAATTTTACACCGAGGTCTTGGGGCTTCCGCTCGGACACCGTTCGGGGGACTATGCTCAGTTCTATCTCGGCACCACGCGCCTTGGGCTTTATACCAGGGCGGCTATGTCGATGACCTTGGGCAAGCCGCTTCGAGGACCTTCACCGGATGCTCCGGGATTCGAGATCGGTTTCAAAGTTTCGGATGTCGACCGCGCGTTTTCGGAGCTGACCGCGCTGGGCGCGTCACCGGCGGCGCCGCCGACCACCCGTGCGTGGGGCCAGCGGACGGCTTATGTAAGGGATCCCGACGGCCATCTCATAGAGCTTGCGCAAGATTTGCGTTCGTCGTAGAGGATTGGGAGAGGCTGGGTCAACGAGATGCTGTGGGTTAGCTCGGCAAATATTTAATCGGGAGGTTTATATCGCCATGAACATTATCGACGCTGACGGGCACGTGATCGAAGACGAGAGCCTGCTCGACTACGTGGACGAGCCCTATCGCAGCGGCAAGACCAAAGGGGGAATCATCGGGCCCATTCGGAACGTGCTGGGCAACGTGTTCCCGTCGTTGGATTTTCATCATTTGGCAACTTTCAAGCGCAGCGAGCGGGCTTTCGGTGGCGGTAAGCGCGTCGGGCCGGAGCAGTGGCTTCAGTTTCTCGACGTGGCGAAGTTCGAGTATGCCTTTCTGTATCCAACGATAGGCTTGGCCATGGGCAACATCAGCTATCCCGATTGGGCGTGTGCGGTAGCGCGAGCGTACAACAACTGGATTCACGATCGCTATATGAAGCTGAGCCCGCGCCTCAAGGGGATGGCGCTCCTCCCCATGCAGGACGTGAGCGAGGCGGTTGTTGAGTTGCGCCGCGCGGTAAAAGAGCTCGGCATGCCCGGGGCAATGCTTCCCTCCAGGGGTTTGCCCTTCGACCTCGGTCATCGGACCTATTGGCCGGTTTACGCGGAGGCGGAGAAACTGGGCTGCGCGCTCGCCGTTCATGGTGGTTGCCATCACGGGATGGGCCTGGATACCTTCGAGACCTTCGTTCCGATCCATGGGATGGGTCATCCGCTTTCCTTGCTGATTGCATTTTCGGGGATGGTGTATCACGGGGTGTTCGACGAATTTCCGCGGCTGCGGGTCGGCTTTCTCGAAGGCGGTGCCGCTTGGGTTACGTTCTGGATGGACCGGATGGACCGATCGCATCACTACTTCGGCGTTTTCGTCGGCTGCGAAGGGGGCGAGGAGGGGCTGGATTACCAAGTCCGGCGGGTGGGGAACGGCCATCTTCTCTTTGCCAGCGATTTCCCCCACGAGATCGGCCCTGAAGATATTATGCACGAGATCGAGGAGGTGCGGGAATACCGGGGTCTGACGGAAGAGGACAAGGCGGCGATTTTAGGCGGCAACGCCCGGCGCTTCTACCAGGTTCCTGCGGGTCTTTAAAGCGACTGGAAGATCCCCTGGGAACCCCGTAATTAGTCGGAGGTAAACCCCCAGCTCTGCTGGGGGACTGGCAGAGTTTGACATTTGCGGGAGTGGTCATTGGCGAATTCCTTTCTTTGACCCTCTCCTTTTGGGAGAGGGAAAGGGTGAGGGAGATGATACTGTCAGCGATTTCACCCTCACCTCTGTCCTCTCCCTTGCAGGGAGAGGAGGCAAAGCAGGTTGTCGTTCGTAGTGCCAGCGTAAGCTGGCCAGTCAGCCTTAGGCTGATCACAAATCAAGCCTCCGCCCAAGGCGGAGGTACATCACTTTGATGAAGGATTTGGAAACCGGTGATAAGTTTGATAACAGTAGTCGCTTGGAAAGGAGGTACTGAACCATGGCCAGAGGCGAACTCGAATCCGTAGCCCGAGCGCTGGTCCCGAAAGGCAAGGGGATATTGGCGGCTGACGAAAGTTCGGGCACGATCAAGCGGCGTTTTGAAAGCATTAAGCTGGAATCCACCGAAGAAAACCGCCGCGCCTATCGCGAGATGCTGTTTACGACACAAGGTATTGAGGAATTCATCAGCGGCGTCATCCTGTTCGACGAGACCGTGAGGCAAAAAGCCAAGGACGGCAGATCCTTTCCTGAGGTGCTCGCTCAAAAAGGCATCATCCCGGGCATCAAGGTCGATAAGGGCACCATCGACATGCCGGGTTTCCCCAACGAGAAGGTGACGGAAGGACTCGACGGCCTTCGTGGCCGGCTCAACGAATACCGGGAGCTGGGCGCTCGGTTCGCGAAGTGGCGCGCAGTCATCACCATCGGTCCTGGCATTCCGACAATGACCTGCATCCATGCGAACGCGCACGCCCTGGCCCGCTACGGCGCGCTCTGTCAGGAAGCGGGCTTGGTTCCTATCGTCGAGCCCGAAGTCCTGATCGACGGCGACCACACGATCGAGCGCTGCGAGGAAGTCGAGGAGGCGACGTTAAAGTGTGTGTTTTCGGAGCTTCTGGAGCATCGCGTCGCGCTTGAGGGCATGCTGCTCAAACCGAGCATGGTCCTTTCCGGTAAGGAGTGTCCGAAGCAGGCAAGCGTCGAGGAGGTGGCGACGGCGACGATCAGATGTCTGCGTCGAGTCGTTCCCGCGGCCGTGCCGGGAATCGTCTTCCTCTCCGGCGGGCAGAGCGCCGAGCGGGCCACAGAGCACCTCAATGCGATGAATGCCATGGGCAGCCACCCGTGGGAGGTGAGCTTCTCGTACGCACGGGCGCTTCAGGACCCGGCGCTCAAAGCGTGGAAGGGGGAGGCGGCGAACATCCCCGTGGCACAGAAAGTTTTCCACCACCGCGCTAAATGTAACGGTGCCGCCCGTTACGGCAAGTACTCTAAGCAAATGGAAGCCATGGCGGCTTAAAACCGCTCCTGGAGAGTCGGCATCTCTCGGCCCGAAGCAGTTTCACGGTAGCGCTTTCGCTTCTCGGCGCGCTCGGTTGCCTGCTGCCACATGCGGCAAAACGCGCAAAGCTCTGCGGTCGTCGGCTGACCACACCTAACGCAGTCCCGTAGAACATAGTCATCGGCTCCCACCTGGAGGCGCGCCTGGGCGGCTTCGAGAAACTGCGTCAGAAAGCGCTGCTTGGCGCCGGGAGATTCCGCCTCGATGCGGGCCAGGGCATCCTTGTAGAGAAGGGACTTTGCTTTCCAGGCGTTGGGGCACTCCTCCAGGATATAATCGATACCGTGAAGCAGCGCATAGGCCGCCGTTTCCCGCTCCGTCAGCGTATAAAGCGGCTTCACCCGCTTGATGAGCTTTTCGCCAGTGCTCGGAAGGACCGGCGACTGCCGGGCCAGATGGCCGATCTGCCAGTGCAGGATATTGCCCAGGAGGGTCGCGGTTTCGTCGTCCAGATTGTGGCCCGTTGCAAGCGCGTCGAATCCTCTTTCGTAGGCCTCCCGGTTTAGAATGTAGCGCTTGCTGAGACCGCAACCGGAGCACGGCGCGCGCCGGAGAGTCCGGGAAAGCTCGGTCACATTCATCCCGTACTTCCCCGCCAGATCCACGGTGAAGAGCGTGAGCCCGTGCTGCTCGGAAAAACGCAGGGTCTTCTCGTACGATAAGCTCGAGTACTCGCCGATTCCGAGATGGATGTGAAGGCCGGCGGTCTTGTAGCCCATGCGCGCGAGCACGTGCCACAGGGAAAGGCTATCTTTGCCGCCCGAGACGCCAATCAGAATACGATCGTCGCGGTTGAACGTCCGGCGGCGTCGAATGACCCGCTCGACCTGGGTTTCAAAATATTCCAGATAATCCGGCTTACAGAACGCCGAGTTGTGCCTCGGCAGCTCCATGATCGCCTTCTCGCCACACTTGATGCAGCGCATGCTTAACCTCCCGAGATCGCGGAGAGGATTTCAATCGTGTCGCCCGCTTCCACCGTGTCGTCCCGGGTGAGCATGTTGCCGTCGCGTATCACCAGGACCGACTCCGGGTTGAGGTCGAGCTCCCGCAGCAAGTCTCTGACCTGCCGCCTTCCCTCGACCTCGATCTCCCGCCGTTTCGGATTGCGGATGATCACTTTCATCCGGGATTGACTCCGCCGCAAAATCGACCATAGCAAGCACGGTGGGGGGTGTCAATTTTGCTCCTACTAGCAAGTCTCAGAGCCCTGTGATACTTGATGGGCAAAGCCGGAGAGGTACCATGACCATGAGCGCGTGCCGGGTCGCCGGCGGTCGCCTCGTCAAGGGGACGCGGGCGATACGAGGCGAACGGGTTTTCTATCGGATTGCCGCGAGAAAGAAAGGGAGATTTCAGGCGTGGCCATGAGAAGCTCGAACATTACGGTTTCCCAGTGGATGACGAAGGAGGTCATGACGGTCGAGGTCTTCGATAGCATCGGACTTGCACGGCGGATCATGGCCGAGAACCGAATCAACCAGCTTCCCGTGCTCGACGGGGGTAAGCTGGTCGGGATCGTCACCGATCGGGATATTCGCGATGCCTATCCCACAAGCATGGTGATCAACCGGGGGAAAGAAATCGACCGCTTTGCGGACACCTATACCGTCGAAGAGGTTATGTCTTTTAACGTGATGACGGTCCACTCGCAAACTCCCCTCGCGACTGCGGTCAGGCTGCTTCGCGAGCATCGAATCGGTTCGTTGCCGGTGGTGGACGGGGGTAAGCTCGTCGGAATTGTCACCCGGAGCGATATCCTCGATTTTGTTTTGAGTGGCTCCAGCCTCAGCGAGAGCCTGGTCGCCAACCCGCGCAAGCCGACGGCGAAAAAAGCATCCTCCCGCAAGGAATAGGGTGGTCCAAAGCTTATGGTTGTAACGCGAGAGGCGGCAACCGGCGCGCTTCGTAGGCTCAGGGAACGAAAGGTGGGAGACTGGGCATGGAAGAGAAGATGATCAAGTCCGAAGAGGAATGGAAAAGGCAGCTCACGCCCGGGCAGTTTCATGTCTGCCGGCAAAAGGGGACGGAGACGGCCTTTACCGGAAAGTATTGGGATTGCAAGGAGGCCGGCATCTATCGATGTGTTTGCTGCGGCAACGACTTGTTCAGCTCGGAGAGCAAGTTTGATTCAGGGACGGGATGGCCGAGCTTTTGGGCGCCGGTGGCTCCGGAGAAGGTGAAGATGGAGGACGATCTCAGCCTCTTCATGCACCGGACAGAGGTGATGTGTGGCCGCTGCGATGCCCATCTTGGTCACGTGTTCGATGACGGGCCACCGCCGACCGGCAAGCGGTACTGCATCAATTCGGTCGCCCTGGAACTGGTCAAGGAAAAATAGCGGATCCCCCCTCGACCGGTCGGGCGACCGAGAGGAGCGTGCTCTCGGCTGCGGCCGATGGGTATCTGCCATGAGTCGCGCTGTCTGTAATCGGACGTCCGCAGCCTCGCTCGCGCTCCCCTCGGTCGGCAGTGAGTGGTGGTTTTTCCTCCGTCGATGAATAGCACGGGCTAGTGGGTTGTTCGACATGAAGGAAAACGCCTTCCAGGACCAAGGATCAGTCACCCATTGCCATGGCTGTGGCCCCGACAACGAAAAGGGTTTTCGGATCAAGAGCTACTGGGACGGTGATGAAGCGGTGTGCACTTGGCAGGCCCAGCCGCACCACTGCGGGGCGTCAAAGGAAGTTCTCAACGGCGGCATTATCGCCTCCCTGATCGATTGCCACAGTTTGAATCTGGCGATCGCAGATGCGTATAAGCGAGAAGGGCGCCCGATCGGGAGTTCACCGCGGGTTTTCTACGTTACGGCCAGCCTGAACATCAACTACCTGAGGCCAACTCCCATTGATAAGCCGCTCAGCCTGCGCGCTAAAATCGTCAAGGTGGAAGCACGCAAAACCTGGCTAACCTGTACGCTAAGCGTCGAGGGGAAAGTTTGTGCGACAGGCGAGGTCTTGGGCGTGCGCGTCTGGCCGGAGGGTTCACCGATCTCGGGGGCAAGCCTCTCCGGCCGAGGGCAATAAGCCTCTACCTTGAGGAGGCCTTCAAACGAAACGATCACACTTGCACTTCGAAGCCCGAGGGGGACGAGGAGGAAGGCCGCGGCTGGAGGGGACTGGCTCCGCGAAGCGGTGCCTGTCCCCGGCTCCCTCGGGAAGCGCGCTCTCGGCTGCGGCCGATGGGTTCGTGCCATGAGTCGTGCCGTTTGTAATCGGACGTCCGCAGCCTCGCTCGCGCTCCCC
>JACPAM010000109.1 GCA_016180805.1 Deltaproteobacteria bacterium
TCACTGATCATTTTTAGCCCTCCTCTAATCAGTTACTGTGCCCGTCGCCAAGCCGGAGCTACGAGCATGAACGTGTTGGTGAACGGCGGGCCGTGATAATCGGTTGACGAGGCCGCTAATTTGGAGCCCGTCCGTTCGACCTAGAGTTAGAAAGCGTTACTTCGCCCGATGGGCAGCGTCAAGTGCAATGCCAACGAAGAGGAGCACGACGGCAAGCATGACGATTCCGACGAGAATGTCCATGGCTATAGCCTTCCAATCTGCTCGATACGGCGCTCGATTTGGCGATGGAGCAGGAAGATGCCCAAGCCGAGCAACAGGATACCGGCGATGGCAAAAACCAACAGCGTAGGTGTTGCGGTATCAGCTGTCGAAGCGAGCCAGCCGACCAAGCTGATCTCTGTTACCACCATTATCCCCAGCCAAAATCGAAGATAGACGAGCTGTTCTTTAACACGATCGAGTTCCGACACGGCGGTTCCGGTCCCTCAATGTTGAAAGTATACACCAGCACACACACGCTTTCTAACGGGGCGCGGGATGAGCCGCCAGGGCACGAGCGGGCTTTAGCACGCTAAGTGCCTGGTCGGTTCTATTCCGCTGATAGGCGGAGCGCGAGCGACGCCTACCGGCCGGAAGCTCTATCCCGCGCCCGGTGCCCGTCTGTGCTCTGCCATCATTAGTTTCGGTTCAACTCCAGGCGTCGCGAGCGGTCCGCTTATCGTTTGGGATAACCCGCCGGAAACCGCCGGCGGAAACTTTGATCTTGCGAGGCAACTCAAATAAGACGGTTTCCGGTCGAGTTAATCCTGTGGTTAGGCCCCTGCATCACGGTCATTCACCCACTTTCAAACATTGAAGCCAGGGTGCGTATCGAAGTTGCTGTTGATGATGTTGTTCGCACGTTGCGTAGCCTGAGTTCTCATGGCAACCGAGGTACTCGTTCCGGCGGCAGCGAACCACGCGAGCCAGCACACCTCCCACCGCCACGCGCCGTTGTAGCCCCAGCTCGAGTCGTTGTTGCCGCTGTCGTGACCCTTGCCGTCAGCGTGCCGAGCTTCGTGAATCAATGTCCCAGCGCGCATGCTCACCCCCCAACCGTAGAAGTAAGTCAGGTAGAGCTCTGTGCGGTTGTCGATGATCGGACCCCACCAGGTGTAGGCAATGAACGCGCCGCTCCCGCAGCGGGCATCGAGCTCATCAATTGCATTGCGGGCGAATCGGCAGCCCCACTCCAGGATGTTGGAGCTATAAGACTCACTTGGAAAGTTGGGAGAAGAGTAGGTCAGGCACCAAATCCCAGAAAGGGTCCGGCAGAGCGGGCGGGTGTTGTCGCATACCTGGTCGTACCCGAATCCATCGTCCCAATCGCCTTTGTCGAAGTCGAAAGCTTCCCATGCCCAATCAATAAACGGTTGCCAGCAGATTCGTGGAGCGTACAGGTTATCACCTGAAGTGTCGAGATTAGGGACAGAAGCAGTACATGTAGCCATAGGTCAACCCTCCTGTTCGCCTTGACATTTCGTGTTGGGAGACGTGGAAAGAGACGCCCTTTTGGGAGGGGCGAATCCATGCGCGGCAGCATCGCCACGCTCGGGCTCGGCATGGAGCTCGTCGGCTCGCGCGCGGCGAATATCGAGAATCCAGTGATCGTCCTTCGGCAAGATTTCCGCAACCTTGTCTTTGAGCCCGAGGGCAGTGGCAGCCTTTACCGCTTCTATCAGGATCGACCGGGCCGGAGGTTTGGAAACGACCTTCAGTACATGCTCTGCGACGTTCGGATGTCGGGTCGCAATTCGCTGGAGCGCTTCCACTGCCATGGTCCGTACCAGGATCTCACCATCGCGCGGCCCCTCGCAGCCTCGGTCCTTCTGCTCTTCAGGCAGCCGCTCTATGGAGCAATCAACCAGAAAGGCAGCGGCTGTCGGATTGCCCGTGTCGCCCAACATGTACAATAGACTCCAGCGAAGTAAAACATCCGCCGACGGAACGCGCCGGATCAGTCCGACGAGGGTCTCCACTGCGTCCTTCTTGTCTCGAAGCAACTCGCCGACGCGTTTGTAGGCGAGCTCCCCCTCTTTGTCCGACGTGTTCAGGTAGCGCACGCCCTGGCCGATCAGCCACGCAGTCGCTGACAGATCGAATGGACGATCGCCTGAAATCACTTCAAGACTGTCACCGCGGTGCCTCGGTTGTTCTTGATGTGCCATCTCATTACTCCTTTCTTATCGCCTAACTATTAAGTGAGCTGTGAATTAGCCGGCAAGGAAACTGCGGGCTATCTCGCCGGACCCACGACCTCGATTTGTTAAAAATCATCGGCATGATTCAACCGTTACTAAGCCCCCACAAAATTGTCTCGCCCCGTCATAGCCAGCGGGTCTCGCTGGCTATGCGGCTATCAGCCCGCAGGCTATGCAGCCTCCCAACTCAATCAGAGCCGATCCGCAGGGCTTAAAACCCCGCGGCCTCCTCGATTCAAAACGTGGGTGTAAATCATGGTTGGTGGACAAGTCTATGTCCTTCACCCTGAGGCGAAGGCATTCCATCAGGCGAAGACCAGCCCCATAGAGGAGCATCGCCATAATCCAGTCCAGCCCTTGAAGCTGGCCGAGAATAGAGCGGACCTCCTCGTGTGTCAACACCACTGGTAGCCGACGGGCTCTTTTAGCCCCGATCCGAAATAAATTCTGGCCCCTACATGATCAACTTCCCTCTCCCGTCGCGGGAGAGGGCGAGGGTGAGGGCAAATTCCATGCGCACCACCACGAACGACTCCCTGTACGTAGCCAACGTTTTTGAACAAGACCTCGTGGTACAGAAACAAAAGAGGCCGGATCTCACTTACAGGAACTCGAGAAAGAAGGTTTCTTCGCCGAAATGGCGAAAAAATATCCGACCAAGGGATAAGCCCTCCCAGTGATAGTGGCTAGCCCAACCCCGCAGAACCTGCGCCGCGTTGTGTCCGGGTTTCGCTGACGTCAAAGAGGATGCCGCAGCCGGGACAAATGGACTTGCGGAGCACGAAGTCCGGGCTGTCTCCCTGCCAGCGCAGGGCGAGCCACGGGCCTGCTTCCGACAGAGGAGCATGGTGGATTAAGATTTCGCTGCATATGCGATGGCAGGATCGACAGCGAAGCACGCGGCGGCCGTCCAGGCTGATCCGCTCCAGGTATTCGCCAATCCGCTCCGCTTTGTCCCCGCCGTCGCTTCCCGGCGGGAGCGGAGCCGCGGAGGATTGGCTGCCCGCCAGGCGGTCGTGAATCATCGTTTCCCGCAAGCGCTTCGTCGCTTCGGCATCGACCTCGAGATTGTCCTGAAGCACCACCCCGTAGCGCCGGCGCGCCGACTCGGGGCTGACCCGACCGTTTCGCACATCGTCCTGGACCAGCCGCGTGTCCCGCCGCAGCGGGTCGCCGTAGCCGCCACCTCCCGGAGAGTAAAAGACGAAGACATCATCAGGGCCCAGAATCCCGTCCGACTTGCTGAGAAGGTGTTCCACCGTGCCGCCAAAGTCCTCATAGCTTTCCGCCTTTTGGCCAGAGGAAAGGATCTCGCGGATCCGACTCCCCCGGATGACTGTGGCCTGGGAGCCTGACCCCGGGTAGCCCCCGTCAATCCCGGCTGCATTGGACTGGTTGGTCCCCGCCGTGTTGAAGTTTTTGAAGATGAGCCGCTCAGTGCCGTAGGCTGTAAACGCGGTGATCAGCGAGAGGCCTCCGCGGAAGGCGCCTGGTCCTCCGGAGTCGATGAGCTGTTTGCGGAATACGTGGAGGATGGGCAGCTTCCATTCCTGGCTCTCCACATTGGCCATGAAGGAGAGAAACGAGGTGACCATCCCCGCGTTGTCAAAACCATCGGCGAAAGAGCGAGCCCCGGCCCCTCCACCCCGGTGATCGGAGAGAAGCGCCCCCACCCTTTTGCCGCGTCGGTTGGTGGCGAAGACGTTGGTGCCGTTGCTCGACACCGTCCAGGAGGGACAGACGCGGTCGCGGTATTTTTCTGAGGCGGACAGCATCTTGGCGAGGACCCGCATAGAGGCCACCGTAGCCAGCCAGCGAAACCCCAGGGTACAGATGCTCACCGCGGCCGGATAGCGGGCGTTCATCACGGTGCCCTCAGGGGCCTCCACATGGACGACCCGCTTGAGGCCGCTGTTCCAGTCGATTTCGCCGTTACAGATAAACGTATAGATGGGTACGGCCGTACCGGCATAGCAGGCGTGGTAGGTTGAATTGACGCCTCCCTCCACCTGGGCGTCGCTGCCGGTGTAGTCAAAAAAAAGCTCCTCCCCGCGCTTCTCCAAGCGCAGGAAGACCCGGTGAAGCTCGGTACACCCGCGCTTGTCCCCGTCCATGTAAACTTCCGTCTCCCAGGCGCCGTCAGGGATCTCGGCGAAGCGCTGGCGGAGCTTCTCCTCGGTGTAATCCACGGAGCGCTCCATGACTTCCAGGACCGTCTCGACCCCCTTTTCGCGCAAGAGCTCTGTGAGGCGGTTCTTGACCACGTGTAACGCTCCCACTTGAGCCCTGAGGTCAAGCGCGACCGTATCGGGGAGCCTTGAGTTTCGCATGAAGGTGTACTCTACGTCGCGCTGTAGCCGCCCATTGTCCACGACCTTCAGAAAGTAGAGAGGAGGCTCCTGGTAAATATTCACGGCGTTGATGCAGAAGCTCCCCTCATCAATTCCACCCACGTCGGCGTGGTGCAGGACATTGCCCACCCACATGACAAGCTCCCCTTCATAAAAAAGAGGGCTCGCCACGACGAGATCGTTCTGGTGCAGCGCTCCCAGATAGGGGTCATTCGTTAGGTAGGCATCGCCGTCCTCAAACTCCTTGGCCATGGAGATGATGCTCTTGATAGTGGTGTCTATGGTGGTCACGTGAACCAGCGAGCCGGGCCCGGGAATGACCAAGTCCCCGTGCCGGGTGAACAGACCCGTGTTGAAGTCGTTGCCCTCGACGACGATCGGGGAGGCGGAAACGGTGCGGATCGTAACTGCCTGCTCGTCGTTAATTTGCCAGAGCCGGTGCTTAATGACCTCAAAGGTGATGGGATCTAGCTGCAAGGCCTTTCCTCCTAAGGGCCGCCAGGATGGCTTTCGGAAAGACAGATATTCCGGTAGCCATCCAAGCGGGCGGAAAACGTCTCAGGGACAAAAAGGGTGGTATCCCGGCGCTCGATCAGTGCCGGACCCAAAACTCGCGCTCCGGGCCAAAGGCGCTCGCCATCGTAAACCCGGCACACGATCTCTCGCTCTCCTCTCAGGGTAGCCCGGCGCTCCGATTTCAAGGCGGGCGAGGGATCTTCCGGACCCAATGCCTCCGGCTTCAACTCAGGCGCACAAGTAGGGCGCAGAGCCTCGAGCCGGAAAGTGATGATTTCGATGGGGGATTCTTTGCGGCTGGTACCCTGCCCGTATTTCCCTTCGTAGACCGACTCGAAGGCTTCCCGTAGACGCGCGATTCCCGCGGAGTCGATGGCTTCGCGGCTGCATTCGAGGGTCATCTCATGCATCTGGCCCTCGTAGCGCAGGTCAATCTTCCGGGTGAGGATCACCTGATCCCGGCTGAGGCCCGCGTAGGAGACATCAGCCCAGGCCCGCTCTTCAAGGTCCTGAAAGAGCCGCTCAAAGTGTTCGATCGTTCCCGGTTGCTCTTCCAGGGGGGTAGGTTCTGACTTCGCATACGTGTAGAGAATATCGGAAGTGGCCACCCCGAAGGCGGAAAAGACCGAGGCCGTGTAAGGCACCACGATCTGGCGAACGCCCAACGGACGGCTGAAAAGCGCGCAGTGAGCCGGCCCCGCCCCACCGTAGGCGAAAAGCACAAACTCCCTGGGATCGTAACCGCTCTCCACAGTGACCTTCCGTATCAAGTCGCTCATTTTCGCCGTCACGATCTCATAGATCCCCGCCGCAGCTTCCATGAGAGATAGCCCCAGAGGCCTGGCAACCTTTTCGGTGATGGCCTCCCGAGCCGCGACTGGATTGAGCCTCTTTCTTCCGCCGAAGAAATAGTCGGGGTCGAGAAACCCGAGCACTACCAGGGCATCGGTGACAGTGGGCTCCGTGCCGCCGTGCCCGTAACAAGCCGGCCCCGGTTGGGCTCCGGCGCTCTGGGGGCCTACGTGCAGCCGGCGCCCGTCGCTCCAGGCAATGCTGCCGCCCCCTGCCCCGATGGTCACGACGCGGACCGCCGGGATTTGCACAGGCACGCCCTGGCTGATAAACGGGGTGTGCTCCTGCTCGAACTGTCCACGGTAAATGACCCCCACATCAAAGCTCGTCCCCCCCATGTCCGTTGTGATGACGTTGTCAAAGCCGAGGATCTTTCCTAGCTGCCTGGCAGCCACAAGACCGCCCACGGGTCCGGAGTTGACCGTAGCCGCCGCTTCCCGCTTCATTTGCTCGGGCAGGGTGAGACCGCCGGAGCACTTCATGATCTGTACGGGCCGCGTGAGTCCCTCCTGGGCCAGATTCTCCTGAAGCCTGGCGGTATACCGGCTCATGACTGGGCTCAAAAAAGCGTTCACCACCGTGGTCATACTGCGCTCGAACTCCCCAAGAAGCGGCGACACTTCGCAGGAAAGGTTCACAATCCAGCGGGAGTTGATCTGTCGGGCCATTTCCCCGAGACGGCGCTCGTGGGTCTCATTGCGGAAGGACCACAGGAGGCAGATAGCCAGGCTCTCGACTCCCCGTTCGGCAAGTTCCTCCAGAGCGGCCCGGGCGCTTTCCTCGTGTAATGGGGTGACAATCCGGCCGTCCACCCCTACCCGTTCCACGACCCCGCGGATCAGCTCTTTGGGAACAAGGGGCCGGGGCCTCTCCGTGTGGATGAAGTCCATGGCCTGGCTCACAGGGATGCCAAGATTGCGACCCATAGGGCCACGGCCGACGATAATCACGTCCTCGAACCCTCGGGTGGTGACCAGCCCCACCCGGGCTCCCCGCTGCTGGATCAAGGCATTAGTGCCGACAGTGGTGCCGTGGCAGAACTGCTCGACCCGACCGAGAACTTCCGAGAGGGGTCGCTCCACGCCCTCCATGCAGTTCTGCAGTGCGGCGCTCACACCTCGAGAGGGGTCTTCGGGCGTGGAGAGGGCCTTGTCAAACGTGAGCCTGCCGCGGTCATCGAGCAGTACCACGTCCGTGAAGGTCCCTCCGGTATCGACTCCGATAAACACTCTCACGATCCTTTCCCCATCCTTAAAACGAATGGGTTCTTCGAACGACACGTTGCGCTTGCGGCCCCTCCATCAGCTACGTTCAGCGGTCATTTCTGAAATCAAGAGCACAAGGGCTACTGGCAAATCTCTTTCAGGCGCCCTTCATGCGCGGCGGTCCAGATGCCAACTTCCTTGTAGAATTTGATCGCGCCCGGATGGTAGGGAACCGTAAAGTTGGTAATCGCCTGGGTCTCCTTGGTCCACCTTTTAAATAGCGGGTGCTTGGTTTGAAGCTCGGCAAGGTTTTCCCACCAGACTTTTACCAAAGAATAAACGGTCCGTTCGCTTACTTTCGTGGACGTAACGAGATGAAGCGGATACCCTACGACATAGGTATCCCCCTTTATGCCGGTCGCCGGCGTGGACTTCACTACCAAGGCTCCGTATCTGGCCAGAATAGCATTGGCTGCGTCAGTATTCGGCAAGCTTAGGAATCGAATCGGCTCCTTTGCATTTGCCTCTTCAACGATACCGATGCCGGGGCCCGTTTGCGCGGCGTCTATCCTGCCTTCCGCAACCGCCCTCACGCCATCGGGGATGTTTGAAACCCGCACCTGGATGATTTCCGTCGGCTGAACTCCGGTGATCTCCAACATCGCAGTCTGCCAAATCTGGGTAATCGCATGGCCACCGTAATCCCAGGCCATCCGCTTCCCCTTGAGATCCTTGAATTGCTTAATGTCCGACTTGTCACGGACAAGGATCGCCACTGTGAACGGGAAAACCCCTCCGGACACCACACGGAGGCCGGGACTCGGCTTCTCGTAGTTACCAGTGCCCGTTTGCGCCATATAGGCATCGAGGATGTTCATGATGCCAAACTCGATCTCTCCGTTGTGAAGCAACGGAATCCAGGCATTGGGACCGCTGTAAGGCTGGACCCTCACAGAAATGGGCGTCGCTTTGCTGCCGACCACCGCTAGCCCGCTGCCCAGCGAGTGCGACCCGGTGCCTGCGGGAGGCGTCCCGATCGCCGCGGTGCGGGGGAGATCCTGGCTCGTATTCGTGACCGGATCGCAGTCGAGCTTGGCCGCCGTCACGGGCGCCGCAAGATAGAGAAAAAGCCCAACCCACATTAACACGAGCCTCCCCATACGACACTGCTTCGCCTTCATGGCTCCTCCTTTGCCCTTTCCAACTGTTTGCATTGAGATGCCTTTTTTGGACAGAGAGTATCCGACAAGGTGCTTTTGTGTCAACTTCGGCACGGCTTGCGGACAGAGCTAGACATTTTCTCCGCCTTGGGGTAATGGGGGATTAAACTAACGGAGTATAGGAACTGGAATGAGAGGTCTAGAAAGATGGTGAACGACCAAGTGATGCGGTTGTACCCTGTGCCGGGCAAGATCGTGAAGGAATGGATCATCCCGGCCAGGGAATACTCAGCCTTCACCATGCGCCGGGGGCAAACGTTGCGCTTCGTCGACATGGAGGGCAAACAGGTGCCGGACCTGGTTTGCTTTAACGAGCATGATCTGACCGAGCACATCAACATGGGCAACAGCCTCCTTCTCAACAAGCGGCGCGAGCTGAGACAGGGAGACGTGCTCTACTCGGTTATTTGTAATCCAATGATGACGATCGTGGGTTACTCCAACGAAGAAAGCTACGCCTACGGTCCCATGTGCAGCGAGGAACTAAATCGCATCCGCTACGGGGTGCCGGGCACGCGCAACTGCCGGGACAACTTCGCCATGGCGCTGGCTCCGTGGGGCTTCAACCAGCGGCAAATTCCCAACGCCTTTGTTCCGTTTATGCGAGTGGAGGTACGGGACCATGGAGATCAAAGAGCCGACCAGTTGTTCGGGCGACTTCTACGATCTCAGAGCCGAAATGGACTTGCTGGTGGCGGTCTCCAACTGCCCGCAGGAACGCAATCCATGCAATGGATTTAACCCCACTGCGACGGGTATTATCATCTATGAGAGCAGTATGGGCGGTAGGTAGGGGCCGATCCTGATTCCTCGTAGGGTTCGTCCCGGTTAGTGTGCTCCCGAACGAGAAAAAAATCTTCAGTCCTTGACACTTCAAGATGCTGGGATTCCGTTGATGCTACATCTCGTGGGGGCCCCACTCCCAGGGATCGACGTGGACATCCAAGACAGCGGGCCGTTTTTGCGCCAGCGCTCCTGCTAGCGCGCCAGCAAGCGCCTCCGGCCGCTCGACCCTCTCGGCCGCGGCTCCCATGGCTTGGGCGCAGCGGACCACGTCCACGTTGGGTTCCGTGATATCGACCGTCTCATAGCGGCTCTGCTGCGCGGCGGGCCCGCCTCTCAGCTTCAAAAATATCTTATCGTTGAGGTAAGAGCGATTGTTGCAGATGACGGCAACCACGGGAATACCGTAGCGGCAGGCGGTCCACAGGGCCTGCGGATAATAGAGAAAGCTCCCATCACCCACGAACGCGACGACTTCTCTTTCGGGTTTCGCTAGTTTTACGCCCAGCGCGGCAGGCAGTCCCCATCCCAAGCAGCCCGCGGTCTCAACATAGTGGAGGCCGGGCCCAGGGAAATCGAAAAACCTTCTAAGAAAGCCGTGCGACCCGCTGGCCTCATCAATGACAATGGCGTCCGCAGGCAAAGCCCGCCTTAGCTCCCCGATGAGCCTTACAGGCGAGACCGGAATCCGCTCCCAGCGCTCCGCCATCTCCTTGCGCTTTGCATCCTCCCGCCTCACCTTTTCCTCCTCGATCTCCCGCGCTCGCTCGCGCGCCCGAGCTTCCAAGCTTTCACCCCCCAGCTCGCGCACCGCGCTGAGCAGCTCTTCGATACAAGCCCGCGGGTCACCGTAGAGGCCCACCGCCACAGGATGGTTCTTACCAATGACGCCGGGATCAGCATCGATGTGGATGACAGCGAGCCCTGGAGGGATGAGGCCAAGGTCGCGGATTTGCCGCTCGATGAAAAGCGACTGCCCGACGACGATGAGCAGATCCGCGCGCTCGCCCGCAGCTTTGCTATACGTGCCGAGGTGGTAAGAGTGGGTAGTGGGCAAACAACAGGGGTAGCGCGAGTCGTCGTAAAGTCGGATCGCAAGCAGGTTTGCAAGCTCGATGATGAGCGGCAAGGCGCCGACCCGCTCCGCTTGCGGTCCGGAAAGGAGGGCAGGTGACTTGGCGCGCACAAGGTATTCTGCGGCCCGCCGAAGCTCTTCGCGATCCGGCCTCACCTTTTTTCCCAGCGAGCGCGTAAGCGCATGAGGGATCTCCTCCTTCACCGTCTCGTCAAGATAATCCCGCGGTATCGAGATGAGCGCAGGGCCCGTGGGAGGATCGGTGGCTTCCTTGAACGCTCGATGCACCCCATAGGCGATCTCGTCGGCGCTCGTGATCCGGCACGCCCATTTGACCCAAGGTTTGGCGATCTCAAGAAGCCCGGACCCCAGAAAAGGGTCACGGTTGAGAAGCCGGCTGGGCTGCTCTCCCAGCAGAACGACAAGAGGAGTCCGCGAATAGTAGGCGTTGAAGATGTTCCCCAGGCCGTGTGCGATGCCCGGCGCGGCATGGAGGCTTACGACTCCAGGACTCCCGCTCGCCCAGGCATAGCCATCCGCCATGGCGACGCCGATGGCCTCGTGAAGGGCGAGGACATAATTAAGGCTCGGATAGTCGGGAAGCACATC
This sequence comes from Deltaproteobacteria bacterium, assembly GCA_016180805.1. Taxonomy (GTDB): domain Bacteria; phylum Desulfobacterota; class Binatia; order UBA9968; family UBA9968; genus 2-12-FULL-57-22. The sequence goes on from JACPAM010000109.1 coordinate 10,855, forward strand.
GAGCCAAGGGACTTCGCTCGATCCGGGGTTGCCAAAAATATGCCGCACGTGTTCCGCGACCAAAGCCTCAAGAAACGCTCGGTTGCCTTTTTTGTCCGCCATGCTTGAAGCCTCCTTCATTTGCCGGGAACCGCGCCGCCCCAGAGCTCTTTCAGGAAGCCGCTCTTTTCTAAGTTCTCGACGAAGCTGTTATCAAAGAGCTCCTCGGCCTTTTTCCTGATGTTTGTGCCCGCCTCGCGCGCAACTTGCACTTCCTCCTCCATTCCGTTTGCCGGTATGATCATCCTCCGGTTGATGATGGCCCTGGCAAAGGTATCGTACGCGGATTGCAGCGCCTCGGGGTCATCGAGCTTGAAGACTCGGGCAATGGAGGACTTGGCCTTGTCCGGATTCTTTTCCACGAAGTAGATCGCCTCGGCCATCGCCGCAACAAATTTCTGCACCAGCCCAGGTCGCTCCTTTAAAGTTTTTGAGTTCGTGTGCACGGAACTCGAAATAAACGGAATGGCTAGATCGTTTAGATTGTAAACCAAATTAAAGCCATCCTTCTTGCCGCGCACGTCCAGAGGAGGCCCAACCGGAGTAGCTTGGATGACGTCCATGACCAATGCCTGATATTTCTCGGGCTGGCTGGCTCCGATGGAGCGGATCTTCACCTCCTCCTCAGTCAAATTGAACTTTTTCAGAAGCACCTTTGACAGCCGGTGATCCAAAGCGCCCGGCAGCGACACCCCGATGGTCTTGCCTTTCAGATCCGCGATCTTCTGGATGTCCTTGCGGGCCAAGAGAACAAAAGGGACCCCTATCTGCAGTGACGCCACGATCTTGGCATCTATCCCCGTGGCCATGCCGGCGATTGTGGCAGCAGCAGAGCAGTACAGGAACTGGACCTGATCGGAGGATAGAGCTGGAAGCGAGCTTGTAGTGCCCCGGAGAGCGGCATGGGTGACCTTAAGCCCGTATTTGTCAAACAAGCCGTTGTCCAAGGCAGTGTAGAAGTGGACGTAACCCCCGCTCGTTGCGCAGGTAGCCGCGGTCACTGACACAGGTATCTCGCCCGGTTTGGCCAGGTAGGGATTGGCCTCGACCCCACGAGACACCAGCACACTGCCGGTAACCACCAAGGCAACTCCGAGTCCGAACCGCAATTTCTTACACGAATTGGCTCGCTTCATCGTTTCTCCCTCCCTCTCCAATAAATAATACCGCCGCCTGGGTCGTTGTTGGGTGGAGAGTATCCAGTCACCTCCTTGTATGTCAAACTGAGGCGAGCCCAAACGAAGTGCTGCTACCACCGGATCGCCTTGGCGCTACTTCTGCCGCGGGTCTACGAGTGACGCATCGGGCAACTTAAGCTCGCCCCGGCGAAGCAGTTTGACGGCTTGCACGAGGCTTCGAGCTGCGTTGCGTACCTCTTCGTGGAAATCCTTCTCTCGGTCCAAGTCGTCGTGGCTTGTCGCATAAGGCTCATAGTATCCGATGTAGCTCCCCACCAGTGCGCTCTGGCCGGCGGGGATGAGCCCGATGTCGGTCAGCCAGTCGGTGAGGATCCGGCGCAGATTTTCGACCCCGGCCGCATCGCCGTGCACGATTACAGAGAACACCCGGCCTGCCAGATGCTTCGGATAGTCCCAACCCTTGAGCTCCAGATCCTTTGCGCGCTGGGGGTTTTTGCCGCCGGTCGAGGTCGGATCCGGATTGCCACCGTCCGCGCAAACCAGGCGGTCAATCATGAGCTTCAACGAGCTCGGCGCCTGGTACCAGTTGACCGGGCACACGATCATGACGCCGTGGGCCGCCACCCAGCGCGGGTAAATCTCCGCCATCCAGTCGCCGACCTGGCCCATCGCGTGGTTCGGATAACAGGAGCACGGCCAGTTGCACAGCGGCATCGCGGTCGACACGCAAGCCTTGCACGGGTAGATAATGCGCCCGTACTCCGAGGTGAGGCGACTTAGGTCGAGCAGCTCGACCTCGAAACCCCTTTCAGCCGCGATTACCTTCTGAGCCATCGAGACAAGTCTGAAAGTCTTCGACATCTCGCCTGGACAGCTCTGGTCGCTCCGGGAGGAGCCGTTGATTAGCAGGATGCGCGATGAAGACTTGCGGTTTTTTTGCTGCCTTTCGGCTTGTTGAATCGCCCTTCGAGTCTCCAGCCATTCCATCGGGAGCCGGAAGTTGGGGTCGGCGAACCCGGATCCGGCTGCCCGAGTACGGGGGCTCTTGCGGTACCTGTCATACCCCTCCCACGCCTTTTCAATGATCCTCTCGATCTCCTCTTGCAGCTCCCCGAAGGCGGGATCATAAAAGCGGCTCCGGACCCGCCGCTGAAATTCCTCTCTGGTAAGTTGTACACCTGGCATGCCCTTTCGGACTTTCGGCTTCACCATGATGAACCTCCTCTACGGCATCGCTTCCAACAACTTGCCATACCCGTTGACCGGCTGCCTTACGTGGAGCCGCTTCTGGATCGCCCACACGCGGGCGGGCACCGGATGAATAACCGGCACCCCGAGGTCCTGCTCCAGAGGCGCGATGATATCCAGCGTGCGCCAGCCGGAGCCGAGCATGTAGATCGCGTCGGCTTCGGAATGGCGCAGAAAGACTTTTCGCGTGTGAGCGTAAACCTCTTGGGAGGAAAGCCGACCCACATCTTCGAAGGCCACCGCGATCCCCTCCATGCCCAGGACATCGAGACCGCCTTCTTTGAAATAGCGGGAAAAAGTCTCGTTGATTTTGCCGGTGAAGTAGGTCACGCCGAGTATTCTCTTCACGTTTAAGGCCCGCATCGCTTCCACCTGCGTCATCCCGGCCGTGACAACGGGAATTTTAAACTTTTTCTCCCATTCCCCGACGACGCTTTTTTCTCCCTCGAACCCCTGGACCATGAAGGGAGGCGCCCCCTCCGGGTGAATGAGATCCGGTTTGAGCTGTGCCAGCTCGGCCACTTTGGCCTCATAGGCCACCATCGCCGCCTGAAACTCGTCCTCCGTGCCACGCTGGATCCCGAGGAACAAAGGAATCACTCCGATCCCCTCGGGAAGCAAGCGGATGAATTCCTCCAGCGAACCTGGTCTCATCGTGGGCTTGATGACCCCGACGACACCCCGCCAACTCGTATACGCCATGGCTTTCTCCTTTCCGATCCTTGCTATGCCCGCCGAAAAGTTATACGCGATTAAGAGCGAGACGATCAAGATAATGCGGCTCTTGGTTGTATCCAACAGGCTCCCCGTTACTGGGGTCGAACGGAACGGCAAGCTCCAGTTCCAAAAAAGCGTCGGCGGCCTTGTCTCCGGTCTCAGCGCCTATCTGGACTCTCTGAAGGGTTCCCCCCTGGCCAACTCCGAATATGTCTGGGTGGGTTGGCCGGGCATCACGGTCAGCGACAGAGAAAAAGAGCGGCTGAAGGCGGATTTCGTCACCCGGCTTCAGGCCTATCCCGTGTTCCTCTCCGAGCGGGACATGGGAGCTTTTTACCTCGGCTTTTGCAACAAGACCATCTGGCCGCTGTTCCACTATTTCCCGGACCGAGCCACGTTCGACGAAGACTACTGGAAGTCCTACGTCAGAGTCAATGAGACCTTCCGTAACGCCGTGTTGGAGATCATCCAGCCCGAAGACGTCGTGTGGGTTCATGACTACCACCTCATGCTGCTCCCCAAGCTTCTCAGGGAGGCCATGCCTGATATCCTCACCGGGTTCTTTCTCCACATCCCCTTCCCCTCCTTTGAGCTTTTTCGTTTGCTGGCAAGGAAATGGTCGAGGGAGATTCTCGAAGGCCTGTTAGGCGCCAACCTTATCGGCTTTCACACCCACGAATACACGCAGTACTTCTTGCGCTGCGTATTGCGCATCCTGGGCCACGAGCACGACATGGGGCGCTTCGTTATCAACCAGCGCTTCGTCAAAGCCGAGACCTTCCCGATGGGCATCGACTTCCAGAGATTTCATCACACGGCCCTCAGTCCCGAGATTCAGAAGGAGACGGCGCAGCTCAAGAAGTCGCTCGGTGACTTCAACGTGATCCTCTCCATCGACCGGCTGGACTATACCAAGGGAGTCGTCCAGCGCTTGCGGGGCTACGAAGCCTTCCTGCGACAAAACCCGCACTGGCACGGAAGGGTCATTCTCGCGCTCGTTGTCGTCCCGTCCCGCATCGGCGTCGAGCATTACCAGCAGATGAAGCGGCAGATCGACGAGCTGGTCGGGAAAATCAACGGCACGTTCGGCAACCTGAAATGGACGCCCATTCTATATCAATACAAGTTTGTGCCGATTGAGCCCTTGATTGCCCTCTACAGGGCTTGCGATGTCGCCCTGGTCACCCCATTGCGCGACGGCATGAACCTCATTGCCAAGGAGTATGTCGCTTCGAGAACCGACCAAACCGGGGTTTTGATCCTGAGCGAGATGGCGGGCGCCGCCAAGGAGTTGCGGGAAGCCATCCTCATCAACCCCACGGACATAGAGGAGATCGCCGAAGCGCTCAAGGAAGCCCTGGAGATGGAGCGGGAGGAACAGATCCGGCGAAACCAGGCGATGCAGGCCCGGCTCAGGCGCTGCGACGTGGTTCGCTGGGCTGATGACTTCATTCGCGACCTCCTCTCCCTCAGGGAGGAACGCAGAGGGTGGGAAGCCAAAGCCTCCAGCCCTTCGCTGCAGGAGCCCTTGCTCCACAGCGCGCGAACAGCCGAGCGACGCCTTCTCTTTCTCGACTACGACGGCACTCTCGCCGAGTTCGAGGGCGACCCGCAAAAGGCGAAACCCAGCGCGCAGCTTCTCTCCATCCTTCAGAGCCTTGCCAGCGACTTGAGAAACGATGTCGTCCTCATCAGCGGGCGGGATAAGGCAACGCTGCATCGATGGTTCGGCACGCTTTCAATCGCGCTGGTCGCGGAGCACGGAGCGTGGATAAAGGAACAAAAAGACATGCAATGGCGGATGCTCGCGCCCTCCGCCAACGACTGGAAGCCGAAGATTTTGCCGCTGCTCGAATTCTACGCGGACCGGCTTCCCGGCTCGTGGGTGGAACAGAAGGACTGCTCCCTCGTCTGGCATTACCGCAAGGCGGATCCCGAGCAGGGCTCCGCGTGGGCCAAGGAGCTCGTCGACGAGCTGGTGAACTTCACCGCAAATATCGACGTGCATGTGCTTCAGGGAAGCAAAGTAGTCGAGGTAAGGCAGGCCGGAGTCAACAAGGGCACCGCCGGCATGCACTTTTTGACGCAGAAGCGGCCCGATTTCGTGCTGGCAATAGGCGACGACTCGACCGACGAGGACCTATTCCGCATCCTTCCACAAACCGCCTACTCGATCCGGGTAGGGATGAGCCAGTCTCACGCCAAGTTCACTCTCCCCGATCACCGGGAGGTTCTCCGCCTTCTCGACGCATTGGCACAGGCCGGCCACAACCTCTAGCCTCCCGCGCTTTGACCCAAAGCGAATTGTCCAGTACAAAGATGGCTTCATGGAAAAGCGCGTCGATTGGTTGATGCTCAGCAACGCGATGCTCTGCACCTTTTTCGTTGGCATCGGTTATATGATTTTCATCATCTCCCTGCCCACTTTGGCCAATCGGCTCGGCACCGATCTGCTCGGCATCTCCTGGGCCATGATTTCCTACCAGCTCGCCACGATCAGTCTGTCGCTGGTTTTTGGCCGCGCCGGCGACCTCTATGGTCGAGCCAAAATATTCCGCCACGGCATCCTGGTCTTTACCCTCGCCTCTCTCCTTTGTGGTCTGTCCCAAGACGTCTTGCAGCTCATATCTTTTCGCCTTGTGCAGGGTGTGGGCGGCGCCATGTGTCTTTCCCAGGCCAGGGCCCTGGCTATGGAGGCCGTGGATGAAGGATCAGCCGGAAAGGCGCAGGCCCTGATGACCACGGCTCACTACGCGGGCTTCCTGCTCGGCCCGAGCCTTGGCGGAATCATCATTGACCTCATTCACTGGAGGGCGATCTTCTTCTTTCTCGTCCCCATGGGATTGGCGGCGCTCTGGCTAAGCCGCAGCCCCGAGAGCACACCGGTAGCCCCGATCCCTGCCAAAGAGAAGAGGCCGGATCGCGCCATCGACTACGCCGGCGCGGCCCTGCTCGTAGCCGCCACGATCGCCCTGCTTGCAGTCATCGACCGAAGAATCATGGAAAAAATCAGCTGGGCTTGGCGCAACATGCTCCTTTCGGCCTTTGCTGGCTCCTTTTTCGGCTTTCTCTTGCGCGAGAGGAAAACCCCGAGCCCAATTTTGCACCTCGCCCTGTTTAGGATCCGGGAATTTACCTTTAGCACGCTTTCTCTGCTTTTGGTGACGACCACTCATAGCTCGACAAATTTTGTCGTTCCCTTCTATCTCCAGGAAGTTCTCCTCCTCTCACCCACCTTCATGGGACTGCTGTTTGCCAGCGGTCCGATTCTCACGATGACGATCTCTCCTTTGGGAGGACACCTCTCCGATAAGGTAGGGCCGAAGCTGCCGGCGACCGCCGGTGTTGTCCTCTTCACCGCCGCCTCAGCACTCGGGCTGAGCCTCAGGGCAGATTCCCACTGGTGGGTTCCCACTGCGATCCTAGCCCTGAGCGGTTTGGGCCTGGCGCTCTTCTATTCGCCGAACCATGCCGCCATGATCGGGTCCGTCCCGAAAGAGCACCGTGGCGTCGCCACCGGAGCCCTTTTTATGACTTTCGGTCTCGGAAACGCCTTAGGCGTGAGCCTGGGCAGTTTTCTGATGACAGCGTTCTTTAGGTATGTGACCGGACGAGATGCCGCCGCTCCCACCCCAGCCGACCCGAGAGCCTTCGTGGCCGCCTTGAATTACACGTTCCTAAGCGTCAGTGCGGTGGCCCTGGCCGCCGTCATGACATCGCTTCTGCGGGAAAGAAAAGTGAAAGAGAACGCCGCGAGAAGTGGAAAACCCTGCTGACACGTCTTTGGCGTAGATCAGACCGATGCCAATATCTTTTGAAATTTCGCTTTGAGCTTTGCGCGCAGCTCCGCACTGACTTCGACCACCCGCGGAAACTTACCCCGCAGTTTTCGGTCGTAGGGAATGCACGCGTCGACGAGAATCCGGTTATTGAAATTTCCCGGCAGGAACATCGGATCCCGCCCCGAAGACCAGGCTTTCTGAATGATATCGATATCGGCGATGGGATCGAAGCGCGTGCACATTGCCCACAGCACCTGCTCCAGGTCGGAGCAGTCGATATCCTCATCCACCACGACCGTCCATTTCCCATTGTAGGCCCCCGCCGAGCACGAAGAAGCCACATGCAGAACATTGCGCGAGTGCCCGGGATAGCGCTGGCGGATCTGAATCACGGTAAAGCGCGTGGCTGGGCCGGCCTCGTGGTTCCACACGCCGAGGATCTCCGGCAGACCACAGGCATCGAGCGCTTTCCAAATTTCCGCAGCGCCCGCGATCCCCTTGAGCAGTCCCGTTTCGTCCACCGGCTTGTGCTGGGGCGCGCAGGTGAGGATCGGATCGTCCCGGTAGAGAACGGTCTTAACGTCGATGTAGGGGCGGGGAACGACGTCATCAGAAATATAGCCCATCCACTCGCCGAACGGCCCCTCCGCCTTGACGTTTCCCGGAACGACTTCGCCTTCGACGGCGATCTCGGCATCTGCCGGTATCGGAAAGCCAGTATAGGGCCCCTTGACGACCTCGATGGGCTCCCCCCGAATGCCGCCGGCAAACTCCAGCTCGGAGATCCCTTCGGGAAGCGGGCTTGCCGAAAGCATATACAGCAGCGGATCCTGGCCGCACACGACCACCACTTTCATGCTCTGGCCGCGCTCGAAGTATTTGTCGCGATGAATCCTTCCGTGCTTCCCCTCGGTGATCTGACAGCCGATAGTTTTTCCGTCGTAAACCTGGCACCGGTAAGCTCCCAAGTTAAACCAGTCGGCGTCGGGGTCTTTGGTGATCACGCAGTCGGCCGTGCCGATAAAGCGTGACGTATCGAGCTCATGGTGGACGGGGACTGGAAACTTCAGCACGTCCACATCGTCGCCTTCCAAGACATGGTCGAGAACGGGTCCTTTGCTGACAAACCTGGGCTTCATGAGCTTCAGGCTTTGGATCCGCGCGTGGTAGGCCTTTACGATGTCGCACTTGCGCTCGTATTCGAGTGGTAAGCCCAGCGTCAGGGCGATCCGCTTCATCGTCGAAAATTGCCCGTAGAGAGTCCTGAACCCTTTCGGGTAGCCGGGCACCTCATCGAAAAGGATGGCCGGGGCCGTCCCCTTGCTCCGCTCGGTCAAGAGTTGCGTGATGCTACCCATCTCCCGGTCCCAGTGAGCCCCGTTGATCCTCAGAAGCTCGCCCATCCGGTCTACCCGGTCGACCCAATCCCTGAGGCCACGATACCTCACCTGCCCTTCGACTTCGCGAACTTTCTCTGCGCGCGCCATCCTCTCCTCCTTGTGTTAGTGGAACCACGCTTGAAGCGCTTCAAACCCACCATATGATTGCACGCGACCTTCTGTCAAGGAATCCGGGCCAAATGGCCCATATGAACGGGCGGAGCCGCCCCTCCAGCCCGCGCGATGGTTCACCAGTCTCGGCGGCAAGCCTCTCCGTCCGAGGGCAATAACAAAATAAAAATCACGGCTCGCCCCCTCGACCGGCACACCTTCCCTTCGAAGCCCGAGGGGGACGAGGAGGAAGGCCGCGGACGTCCGATTACAGACGGTACGACTCATGGCACGAACGCATCGGCCGCGGCCTGATGGCTCGGCCCCCGAGGAGCTTTCGAGGGCATCATCGGACAAAGGGCCGAGAGTTTGTTGACCCGCGACAGTCTTAAGGGTAGAGTTGAATCAAAAGCAATCCTTAAGGGGGAACCGCCATGTTTAACACGAGGGTCGCCATTATAAGGAAGCTACTCGCAGGAAGCGGTATTGTAGCTGCTGCTTTCGTGCTCTTAACTTCTCTCACCGCTTTCGGCCAGGAGCCCATCAAGATCGGCATCTCTATGTCGGTGACCGGGCGTTTCGAACGTCCGGCCGGCTAGGGCCACAAGCTCTGGGAGAAACACGTTAACCAGCGCGGCGGTATTCAAGGGCGCCCCGTAAAACTCATTTTCTATGACGACAAAAGCGATCCGGCCGAAGCCATCAAGCTAACCCGGCGCCTGGCCACGGTGGACCGGGTCGATTTTCTATTCAGCCCCTACGGCAGCGAGCTGACGGCTGCTGTGGCATCGGTGATCGAAGAATTGGGAGTGCCGACGGCGGCCTCGATCGTCGCCACGCTCGCCCCATGGAAGGGCAAAAACGCCAAATGGATGACTCAGTTTAGCTCCACGGCTCCGCTCTATCTCATGGGGTCGGTGGACCTGGCTATCGAAAGGGCCGAGGCGAAAAACATCGCGATCCTCTACGAGGATACCCCATTCCCCATAGGGGTGGCCGACGGGCTTCGGGCGCGCGCCAAAGAGCGGGGGCTTAAAATCGCCATGGATGAAAAGTACGACAAGGCCCTCACCGATTGGTCACCGCTGGTCTCCAAGGCGCGAAGCTTAGGAGCCGAGTTTCTAGCCGGGGGAGGTTACTACCCCGCCGCCGTGGGCATCACGAGAGCCGCTGCCGGAATCGGCTATAGGCTCAAACTCCTGGCCCTTGTGGTCGGCGCCGCTGACCCCAAATTTGTCAAGGACCTCGGGATCCTGGCTGAAGGAGTGGCAGGCAGCGATATCTGGTTGCCCAGCGTAAAGACTAGAGGGTTCGTGGTTGAGGGCGCCACGATCGCCAACGAGGATTTCGTGCGCAGCTACAAAGAAGAGTTCAAGCGCGACCCGGAGTACTGGTCGGCCGCGGGTTATGGAGCGGGCCAGCTCCTCGCCCAAGCGGTCAACGATTCGCTGAAGCGGGCGCGCAAGGTCGATCGCAACCTTACTCGTGATTTCCTCTTTAACTTTTCGGGCGAGACAATTTACGGCGACTACGGGGTCGTAAAGCTCGGCCAGCCGGACGCTGGGATGCAGGTTAGGAAACAGCACTTCGTGATCCAGTGGCAAAAGGGGAAAAAAGAGGTGGTCTGGCCCAGGGAGTTGGCCAGCGCCGAGCCCTGGATCGGCTGGCCGCGGTAGAGCCGGCAGGCGTTAATCGCTCATCGTCAATGGTCAATCGATTGAAGAATTATTGGCGGCGGTCTGTTTCCGCTGGGATGGTAAGGTTCATCGTCGATCGACGTGGCTGACCTCCTGACCTTCATCGAGTTTTCATTGCGGGGGCTCATGGTCGGGGCGGTCTACGCGCTGATGGCGATGGGGCTTTCGCTTATATTCGGCGTCATGCGCGTCGTCAATGTCGCCCATGGCGAGTTCCTCATGCTCGGCGGGTACGTCAGCTTCTTCGCCTGGTCTTCCGTCCAACTCAACCCTATCGCCTCTCTGTTCGTAGCCATGCCGCTGCTGTTTTTCCTCGGCATGACGATTCAAAGGCTCTTCATCGAGCGCGTGGTTGGCAAGCCGGAGCTCTCTTCCCTGATGCTCTGCTTCGGGTTGTCGATCATTTTGCTCCAAGGCGCGCAACTTCTCTTTACCCCGGATCCCAGAGGCTTCACCTGGCTGCTTTACCCCGTGCGCCTCTTGGGTTGGAATTTCCCCATGTACATGCTGATGATCTTCGCCACGAGCATGGCCATCGCTTTCGCGCTCTTTCTTTTCTTGAAAGCCACGCGCTGGGGGAAGGCCATTCGCGCCGTATCGCAAAACTATGAGGTCGCCCAAGCCTGCGGCATCGACGCGCGCAAGGTCCGGATGCTGAGCTTCGGATGCGGCGCGGCTATGGCGGGGGCGGCCGGAGCCTTCGTCCCCGTGCAGTTCTCGCTTTCTCCAGGTGTCGGGCATGAGTTCATCCTGAAGTCCTTCGCGGTCGTGGTCGTGGGCGGCCTGGGGAGCCTTTGGGGAGCTTTCCTCGCCGGCCTGCTTCTCGGGATCGTTGAAAGCCTCATCACCTTCTATTTCAGTTCCCACCTCGCCCAACTGACGTTCTACGCGACCATCATTGCGGTGCTGCTCGTGCGCCCTGGAGGGCTTTTCGGCAGCGCGGAGGCCTGATCTCCAATGCGCGAGGACTCCCCATCGAGCGCAGACCGCGCCGCCGAGGCCAGGCCGGAAATCGTCTGGGAAAGGGTCGACCGCAGAGTGCGCAGGGCGCTCGTCTGGTCTCTCCCTCTTATCCTGCTCTTCGCGCTGGCCATTCTGCCCTATATGGCCTCAGCCTACACCGTGACGCTCACATTTCTCGTCTTCTTCTGGGTGGCCACCGCGCAAAGCTGGAACCTCTTTTCCGGCTATACCGGATACGTGAACTTCGGCTACGTCGGGCTGATCGGCGTCGGCGCGTATACGACCGCGATCCTGATCGGGAAATTCGGAGCGCACTGGCTGCTCGCCGTGGGAGCGGCAGGAGCGGTCACCGCGGCTTTTGGCTTCCTGATCGGGATTCCCTTCCTGCGCGCGCATGGGATCTATTTTGCCATTGCCATGCTCGGCCTGGCAGAAGGGCTGCGTGTGCTGTTCTCCATGGATCTTATGGCTCCGCTGACGGGCGGCGGCGCGGGCATCGGCTTCATCTCCGGGATGAGCCTGGCGGCGAAATACTACGCCATGGGGCTCGTGGCGCTCCTGAGCACCGCGGTCGTCTTTCTCGTTGCAAATAGCCGCTTCGGCCTCCAACTGCTGACGATTCGCGAGGACGAGCTGGCAGCTCAAGTGATGGGGATCAACACGACGAGCAAAAAGCTCATGGCCTTCACGCTGTGCGCCTTCTTGACCGGTCTAGCGGGAGGCCTCTACGCCGCTTACGTGAACTACCTCGTTCCCGCCACGATGTTTGTCACGGCCTATTACACGCTGATCCCAATCGTCATGGCCACCTTCGGAGGACTGGGCACGACGATGGGGCCTGTGGTGGGCGCCGTGCTCTTCACGATCATTTCGGAGGCTATTTGGGCGCGCTTCGTCTTCCTCCACCTGGTCATCTTTGGAGCCGTGCTCATCATCATCATCCTCTTCATGCCGCAGGGGATCATCCCGTGGCTGCAAGATAGGCGCATCCTGCCCCGTACAAGGTGGCTGTAATGGAGGACGGCGCGATCCTGACGCTGGAGCGGGTGAGAAAGGATTTTGGCGGGCTCAGGGCCGTGGACGACTGCTCCTTGGTGGTGGAGACCGGAAAGATCGTGGGCCTCATCGGCCCCAACGGCGCCGGCAAGACGACTCTCTTCCAGTTGATCTCGGGAGTTCTCAGACGCGACAGCGGCCATATCTATTTTCACGGCGACGACATCTCCCGCCTGCGTCCCCACGAGATCGCGCGCCGCGGTATCGGACGCACGTTTCAGATCACCCGCATCTTTCCGAAGATGACCGTATGGGAGAACATGATCGTCGCGTCGCACAGCGCAGGCGCCGAAGAACGGGCGCGCGCGCTGTTAGAGCTGGCCGATCTTCTGCCGCTTAAGGACCACTATGCGGCGGAGCTGTCCTTCGGGCAGCAGAAGCTTCTCGACCTCATGCGGGTGATGATGCTCAATCCCGAGCTGATTCTTCTCGATGAGCCAGCCGCAGGCATCAACCCTACCATGCAGAACAAGATTCTGGACCTGATCCACCAGCTCAACAAAGAGGGAAGAACTTTTCTCATCATCGAACATGACATGGATATCATCATGGGACATTGCGAGAAGGTCATCGCCTTGAACTTCGGCCGGGTCATCGCGGAAGGTCGACCCGACGAAGTGCGCGAGAACGAGGAAGTGCTGACGGCCTATTTCGGGAAATGACGCAAGCCAACCACGTCCTGCTGCGAGTTGGGACGATCGTCGCCGGGTACGGACTCAAGGAAGTTCTCCACGGCGTGTCCCTTCACCTCCGGTCACGAGAGATCGTGGCCGTCATCGGTCCGAACGGCGCAGGTAAATCGACCGTGCTCAAGACGGTGATGGGGTATTTAAAACCCCGATCCGGCGAGATCCTCTTTGACAACCGGGATATCACGGGGCGCGAGCCCCACGAGCTTGTGTGGCTGGGCATCTCCTTTGTGTCCCAAGGCCGGGTGATATTCCCGGATATGACCGTGCAAGAACATCTGGATATGGGCGCGTGGACTCTGCCCGCCCGCAAGCGTGCCGAGGCATACGAGAAGGTCTACAACCTCTTTCCGCGCCTGGCCGAACGCAAGGGTCAAAAAGCGGGCACGATGAGCGGGGGCGAGCGGCAAATGCTCTCCTTGGCCCGGGCGCTGGTCATCGAGCCGCGATTGCTGATTTTAGACGAGCCCTCCTTGGGGCTATCGCCCAAGTTTGTCGATCAGGTCTTCGAAAAAATTGTCGAGATCAATCAACTGGGAGTGTCCGTTTTGATGGTGGAGCAGAACGCCGCCAGGGCTTTGCAAAGCTCCCATCGGGGATACGTGCTGGAGCTAGGCGAGAACAGGTTTGAGGGACCGAGCCATGCTCTTTTGGCCGATGAACAAGTCCGCCGGCTCTACCTCGGAGGGCGCCGGGGACTGGCTCCCGAAGGGTGCCTGTCCCCGTGACGAACATAGCTTTGCCTTCTGTCGCTAAGCTCCCTCGGGGAGCGCGCTCTCCGCTGCGGCCGATGGGTTGTCCTCGCTTCGCTCAGAATTTCAGATTGCAGATCTCAGATCTGAGATTTGAAATTTGCGATTTGCAATCCCGAAGGGCTTGTCCGCAGCCTCGCTCGCGCTCCCCTCGGTCGCAAAGAACGACCTCCTGCTGTCGGTCCTGCCGCCGTTTCTACCCGCCGAGCCGCTTCAGCGCCTCCTGGCGGTACGAGTCGTCGATGAACATCGACGCGGGATAAGCCTTTTCCAGGGCCTTGCGCTCGACCTCGAGGTTGATCACCGTCTCGATGCCTTTGATGCTGGGGGCGGCGTCATTGCGGATCGGCCGCAAATCTTCCATCACCTCTTTGTAGGCCAGCGCGGCATATTTCGGACTGATCTTGAAGTGGTTGAGCATCGCTTTGATGGTCGTTTCCTTGTTCTTGGGATCGGTCATGAATCTCATCGCCTTGATCATCGCCATCAGATAGCGCACGGTAACGTCCCGGTGGCTTTCCATCCACCTCGCATGTCCCGCAATCGTGGTGAATTGATAGTCCGGAAGATAGGTCGCGATGTTTGCGACGACATTCAAGCCTTCCTCTTTGGCCTGATAGGAGGTCGGGATAGTGACCATGGCACCGGAAACCGCGCCTTTTTTGACGGCAGCATAGCGCTGCGGAGTGCCCCCTACGGTCAACAGATCGTAATCTCCAGGATACTTAAGCCCGTGCGCGGACATGATCTTCTGCAACAGGGCCGTGCTTCCCGAGGTCAGATTGATGACCCCGAAGGTGGTCCCTTTGAGATCCTCTACCTTCTTATATTTGGGGCCGGTAATGAGATCGTAGATCGCTTTGGTATAATTCCCCGCGACGATTTTGATCGGAGCATTCTTGATCATGGCCGTGATCGAGCCCTGCGTGTTCGTGGGGTAAAGTATGTCGGTGGAGTTAGCGGATAAAGCCTGGATTGCTTTAGCGATCGAATTCGTCTGGAACTCACGCAGCTCGAGATTCTGTTCTTTGAAATAGCCTTGATCTATGGCCACCCATATGGGCCAATGATCCCCTCCCGTGGATAGAATCCCGAGTTTGATCTCGTCTGCCGCGCGTAGCTGGCCGGGCAGGAAGATGACAAGCAAAGCCGCGGCAGTAAGCCCGATTACTGACTTCGGCACCACCGATCTTAAGTCCATGACCGTCCCTCCTTTTTACGGTGACATTTCGAGTCCAACCCCTTATACCCTATACTCGTACCACGGAGCAATCCTGCGCTCCGCGTATTTCAACAGCTCAAACGTCGTGTAACCTCCGATCGCCAACAGCACCACCCCGACGAATGCGTCGGCTGTTCGGAAGGCCTCCGAGGCCTCCGAGATCAGATAGCCGATTCCCGCCCTGGAGCCGAAAAACTCGCTCACGATCGCGCCGATGATGGCCCGCCCTACGCTCAAACGAAGGCCGGTCATGAGCAGCGGGAGCGCGCTCGGCACGGTCACCTTGAAAAATATTTGTCTCCCGGTCCCGCCGAAGGCGCGCACCGCTTCGACCAAGCGACGGTCGACCGTGGTGATACCCGTATACGTGTTGAACAACACGGGGAAGACCGCACCGATGAAAACGATGGCGATCTTCGAGGCGATGCCGACGCCAAGGGCGGTGATAAAAAGCGGCGCGAGGAGAATAATCGGAGCGTTATAAGAAATCGTTACCCAAGGATTCAGGATGTCTTTGGCGGTCCGGCTGAGCGCCATCAAAACGCCCAGGCCGATCCCGATCACGACGCCGACCAGATAACCCAGGATGAATTCGACAAACGTCGCATAGACATGGCGCGCGATCTCACCCCGCGCGAGCAGGTTCATGAAGGCTTCGGCGATCCGCGAAGGCCCGACGAGGATCAGCGGATTGTCGATGAAGAGGCCATCGACGATGTCCCACGCCACGATCCCCAGGATGACCGACGCGACGGCGTCAACCTTCTTCTCGTTCGCGCGATAGATCTGCCTCAGCCATCCCATCGTTATTCCATCTCCATGCCGTGGACCTCACGCCGAACCTGATACGCGTACCAGGGAGAAATCCATCCCTGGACTTTGTCTAGCGCAATGAACGACAGAATGCCGAACACGACCAGAACCACGATCCCGACAAACACCGGGCCGGGCTGAAAGAGCTGAGAATAGAAGTACACCATATACCCAAGCCCGGCTTCCGCCCCAAACCACTCGGCCACCACCACGCCGATGACGGCGCGACCCACCGCGAGCCGGAGCCCCGCGATGATCGCGGGAGTCGCATCCGGAATCATAACCTTGAAGAACACCTGGAGCGGCGACCCGCCAAAGGCCCTCACCAGCTCGATGAGATTCTGCCTGACGGATTTGATGCCGGTGTACGTGTTTAGCAGGATCGGAAAGACGGCCCCGAGGAAGACAATCAGCGCGTTCGGGAAGATCCCCAGCCCAAACCAGACGATGATGATCGGGGCCAGGGCAACGCGGGGGGTGGCGTAAATGCAGGAGACCCATGGGTCGAGGCAGGTGTTGATCTTTTTTTGCGTCGCCATGAGAAACCCCACGGGGATCCCAACCACGACGGACAATACAAATCCGTACGCGAATTCCAGGAGGCTGAAATAAGAGTGCCTGAAAAGCTCTCCGCTTCGATAAAGCTCGCCGAAGGTCTCGATCACCTGAAGCGGCGAAGCGAGGAAGTGCTGGATCGCATAAGCCTCAAAGTAAGGAGTCCGAGCCAAACCCTCGTAGGCAAGCTGCCAGATGCCGATCCCAACAACCACCGAGTATATGGCGATCATCCGGGATGAGCGCGCCCAAGCGGGGACACGAGGCTCTGCTTTCGCCACGGTCTTCACCGCATCCCTTCCTCGCGCTCTCTTCCCATGGACTTGAGCACCTCGTCCTGGATGATGCTCCAGACGCGATCGGCGAGATCGAGAAATTCCTTGGTTCTTTTGACGCTCAGCGAACGGGGTCGAGGAATGCTCACTTTGACGATCTCTCGGATGGTGGCGGGACGGGCCGAGAACACCACCACCCGGTCCGAGAGGAAAATCGCCTCTTCGATCTGGTGGGTGACGAAGATCACGGTCTTCCTCGTCTGGTTCCACATCTTTAAGAGCTCGGCTTGCATGATCTCCCGCGTTTGCGCGTCCAACGACGCGAAAGGCTCATCCATGAGGAGCACCTGCGGGTCAACGATCAGGGCGCGCGCCAGGTTGACGCGCTGCTGCATCCCTCCGGAAAGCTCGTGAGGATAGTGATTCTCAAAACCCGCGAGTCCCACGAGCGAAATATACCCTCCCGCTTTCCTCCTCGCCTCTCGCGTATCGACTCCCTGAAGCTCGAGGCCCAGAATGACGTTATCCATGACCGTGCGCCAAGGCAGAAGGGAAGAGTCCTGAAAGACGAACCCCTTGTCCGGGCCGGGCTTGATAACGGTCTTGCCGTCGAGAAGGATCTCTCCATCATCGTGGGAGATGAGCCCGTCGAGGATGCGCAAAAAAGTCGTCTTCCCGCACCCGCTCGGTCCCACCAGGGAGATGAACTCCGAAGGATGAACCTCCAGAGAAATATCTTCAAACACCTGGACCGATTCCTCGGATCTCTGGCTGCGGAAAGCCTTGCGTAAATTGCGCACGACGAGTTTCGATGCAGGAGTTTCCATCATACCTCGGCCGCGTTCCCTCGAAAGCTCCTCGGGGGCCCGATCCGCCTCAGGCGGACGCGCACGTGCTTATCCGCGACCGAGGGGAGCGCGAGCGAGGCTGCGGACGTCCGATTACAGACGGCACGACTCATGGCACGAACCCATCGGCCGCAGCCGAGAGCCCTTCCTATGCAAGGGCGAAAACTGTTTCACGAGCGTTCCTCTGCACCTTCCAGATGTCTAACGCCGGGCTCCCTCCAATGCCTCTACGATGGTATCCCCTTCCAGAGCCAGCTCGAGCGTGCCGAGAAGCTCGTCGTACTTCTCTCCGCCGATCATGGCTTTCATTGCGGGCTCGAAGACATGGTAGGTATCGAGGCCGAGCTCGACCCCGGTCAACGGACCCGAGTAGGTGGGATCACCGCGGGTGACCGTCTCGAATTGAATCAGGGAGCTATCGACGTTGGGCGCTCCCAGGAGTACAACGAGATTATTTCTGCCAAGACTTTCGGCGAGTTCTTTGATTCGACCTTGAACCTCAAGGTCCATGGCGCCGGCCGCGGTTCAGACAAAGCACTGCGTCGTGGAATAGACGATTTCCGCGCCGAGGTCTCCCACTGCCTCCTCGATCGTCTGCGCCGGGACTCCGTCCCTCTCTCCGAGGATGATGAGCTTTTTCCCCGCTAAACCCAGTTCCTTTGTGCCTGCCATAAGAACCTCCGCCGTCCTTTCTTTGCCTAAGGATGCCGCGCGAGCAAAACCGACATGCCATCGCTCAGTTGGGTCATCTGTCCGAGGAACAAACTCGCCCGGGCGAAAAGAAAACAGTTCCGAGCTTCCCCCTCGGTCAATTCCCGGTGCGCATGGGGAAGATAAGCCAGGGCCGAAGCGATATGCCCCTGGGTCGGGGCAAAACCAGGAACCCCTTTTCGCTTCATGAAGTCCTGCATCTCAGAGCGCGCCATCTTACCGCCGGAAACCAAGACTGCAGCCAGCATCTTGTAGTTGCGCTCCGGGATATCGCCGCCGTTGGCCGGCACGGTGATCTCGGGATTGTGCAGCTCGGTCACGAATCTGTCCACAGAGGCTGCGGTTAAATCCAACCGCTCCATCGGCTCCAGCACGATCGCCTTGAGCTGCTTATCCAACGCCGCCCCTGACCGCACCGGGTGACGCCCCACGCTGGCGAGGTTGATTACCGGGCTTTTGCCATCGTCCCGCCCGATCCAAACCGCGGCCGCAGCCAGCACGTCCTCGAGCACCGGCATGCCCTTCTCCAAATGGTAGAGAAATTTCATACCGAGTTTCGGGAGCGAGGCGCCGCCGACAACGACGACGTTCTCAAAGACACCGCTGTGCACCAGCGCGGCTCCGGTCACGAGAGCCGGAATCGGGGCGGCGCAGAAGTTTTTGATGTCCATACCGGAGGCCAGCACGCAACCAGCAAACTCGGCCACGGCCTTGGCGAGATTGCCGCCGCCGCGCTGGTAGCGATCTCCGACCGCCTCCTCCGAACAGCTCAAGACGTAGTCGACTTTCTGTTCCGAGAGCGCAGGATGGCGCATCAGGAGCTCGCGAACCGCCAAGGCCGCGGAAACCTTGACACAGAGATTCTCTAGCAAAACGTTCGCCGTAAGCGAGCCATCCTCATGATGCGCGTGTCTGATCCAGCCGATCGGTTGAGAATCGGTGCCGGTAAAGAGCGCGATCCCGTCCCCCTTGGCTATATCGGCGCGGAGCCGGTCGCGCGTGACGAGCGAGGGCGAGACTGTAGCCAAGGGCTGGAACAGCGGCACCGCCCGCAAACGCGGGCTGATATCCTGCCAAAAACCTTCAAATAAAGAAACGTGTTTGAAGACATCAGCGAGGGCCACAAGCCCGACGAAAGATCGCTCATCGATGAAATCGCCGAAGGCCCGACGATCGTTCGCGAGCGGTGATGGCCGCCCATACCACGGCCTTTCTACCTCGTAAAGGCTGGAGATGGGCGTCTGGCCAAGAAACACCCGGTTCGGCAAGTAAGCCTCGGCCTGTTCATGGGATTGGAGGCTCTTTTGAAGCTCATCAAGCCTCGAAGGGCGGTCTTGAATCTCCCGCCACGGCTTGGAGCCATAGCGGACGAGCCCGGGGGCGTGGATCAACACGCTGCTTGCGCCGTTAACAACGGGGGTGAAGCTCGCCATCCTTCAAAACTCTCCGGCATTCCTTCGAAAGCTCCTCGGGGCCGAGCCGCCTCAGGCGACCGAGCAGAGGGCTTCGGGACTCCCTTCGCTCCACGGGACTGCGCGACGCGACCCCAGTTTGGTCTATTTCGTCATTTAGTCTTTGCATCGACCGAATGACCAAACGACCAGATAGACCAAAAACCACCCGGCGTAGTCCATCGTCCACGGGCTTCTTTCTCGTCCCTGCGCCGCCTCAGTAGGCTCTACAGGTCCACGACTGCCTTCCCCAATTGTCGACTCCGCCGATCACCATATCGCGCGCATCGAATGTCAGAGGGCCGCTCGCGGGCGTCAGGGGCGCCCCGGGATAATTGAGCACCCGGATCTCCTCGTAGGGGCCGATGACTTTCTCCGGCGCCGGCAGCTCCACCCAACGATCGCGGCTTCCTGTGCTGACAACGGCCTGAGCCTCGGGAACGTAATAGAGCAGCGGGGAGTCGACCCCGTCTTTGCCACCATACTCGTAAGTCACGAGCACTGTTTTGATGCCGCGCTGCTCGCAGGCCCTAAGCGTGAGCATAACATCGACGAAGGCATTTCCCGAACCCAGCCAGGTCACCACGGCGCCGTCGGCGCCGAGGGTTTTTGCTAAATGCGCCGCGTTGTGCGCCGTGACCTCCTTCCCGTGATAGGTCTCGAAGCGGACCCGCTCGAGCGCGACGCCGGCAAAATTAAGCTCTTTTCCATGACGCCGATAAAGCTCCATCGCCAGGGCATGATTTTGCCAATCCCAGGTGTTCGGAAAGTAGCCGATCCCTCGCGTGGTATTGACCGTCACCGCGCCATCCAATAGCTCGTTGGGATGGGCGAAGGTCGCCAGGGAATCCCGGATCGACAAACCGTAGTAGGCAACACCCGAGTGGAACTGATGGGATTCGGTGAGACAACCCTGAATGAGCACGACCGTTGGCAGGTCCCGATTTTTTCTTGCCAGATCGTAGGTCTCAACCTTTTGGGGCTCCTTTCCGAGTGTCACCTCGGCCAGCCGCCGCGCCGCGTGAAGCTCGGCCTTCTGCACGGCCAGGTGAGCCTCCAGGTCGGGAAGACCCCCGGCAAGGCGCAGGATCAAGACCAAATTGACCAACGAGCCATAGCGCGAAATCTCCGCTCCCGCTCCCCACATATCGAGGACGGCGCTGCGCTGCACGCCGGTCCCGGCCCGGACTGCACCCTCGAATTCCGCCGTAGCCACCACGGCCATACCGGAAAGCCGGTGCGTTGTTCCCTCTCCGACTGGAGCCACCGGTCCAAGCACGCCGGGAAAAACCTGTCCGCTTCCTTGAGTCTTGACTCTCGGCTCAACAACGTCCCGGATCCCGGTGATTCTGACCTTCTCTCCCGGGTACGCGACTGCGACCTTCGCCTCCCGAATCCGCGGGTCTTTCAGCAGATCCCGGGCAAGCGTCTCTGCGTCTACCTCCAGAGTCCCGGACTGATACTGGAACTTATTTCCCAGAACGATCCTGCTTACCGGGAACTCTGCCAGGTCAAGTCGCATCCACCTTTTCTCGAATCACACGGTCGCGGAAATGTTCGGATAGAATAACGTCGGCTGTTTAACCTCCGCATGGATGGCCTTGAGCGCGGTCTCCACGATCTCGCGTCTCAGCCGTGCATCGACCTCGGACGGCAGACTGGGATCACCGCACGGATGCGGAATGCTCACGGCTTTGACGATCCGGCTCGCTCCGACCTGCTCCGCGATCGGATACATAGCGCTGATAATCGCCACCGGCAATCCCGCTCGATCAATTTCCTTGCTAATCACAGCACCGCTGCGACTGCACGTCCCTCAGGTCGCTACCAATAGGACCCCATCGATCTGCTCCTTCTTGAGGTCGGCGGCGATCTCCTGCCCGATGCGCTTCATGACCGAGGGCGATCCCTGGTTCCCTGGAACGACGTAGTAGCTGTGGTAGAGGCGGAATCTTCCATCGGATTCCGACGCGCGCAACGCGTCGAGAGGCAATCCATAATGGGGGTTCTGATTCATGAACGCGACGTTGTAACCGCCGTGAACTGCCTCCCACTTTCCCGGCTCCAAGACCTTCAATTCCGAAATATTGTACTTCTGCCAAAACGTGTTGCGGTAGGTCTTGAAACGGTCCGGATTGCCCCACGGCACCACCCCGCTAGTGGTAATCACGGCGATGGTCGCCTGCCGCTCCGGCGAAAGCGGCGGCGCCGGCACCGCGCGATCCCAGATTTGCACCGGAACTTCGGTCACGAAAGGCTCATTGCGGAGCCGTTTGAGAAGCATCTCGACGGCGCGCTCCACGCCGGGCCGGTCGGTCCGCTCGAGCCGCCGGATGCCCCGAGGGATATAGCCTTCTTCTCTCGCCGGTCCCAACTCCTCGCCACTCCCCAACCTGCAGGCGAATCCTGCCATCGCCATCAAAGCCTCGTTCATCCCTGCAGCCGTCTCTCTAGTGGGCAGCAAATAGACGTTGAGATCGTGGTACCCGCGATAGGCGTCCACCGCGGGATTTTCCTCGTGCATCGCAGTCACGCATGGAATTCCCAAACTCTCCGCCACGCCGTGACAAACCTCCACACAGCCGACCCCGTAGCGTCCAGAGTTGAAGGCGGGACCAGCAACGACCACCTGGGGCTTGCGGGAGCCGATTTCTTTGAGAATGGCGGCCTTGGCCTCTTCAGGGTGTTCGTGAAAGTAGTTGTCGCCGAAATAGATCGTCGCGACGACCTTGCCCTTATCACCGAGCTGTGCCTGTAAGCCACGCGCCGCTCCCGTCGCGCCCTCGGCTGTCCCCACGGGCACTCCCGCCTTATCCTCGCCCCCCAGACCGGCGAAGAATTGATTGATGACGTGGACAACAGTGACCATGATCGTTACCTCCTTGCGCTGTTTACCCCAGCCACCGAGACTTTGTCAACGCTGCCGTTTTGCCTTGATTCCCGGCTCTTTCGGGGCCTATAGTGACCCGCGTAAGCCCGGCAGTCTCAAAGGAGGAAGCTATGTTTCCCCATCGCAAAAATTTCAACTTGAAACGGCAGACAAAAGGGACAATGGCTGAGACTGATTTAAGCAAGGAGGGCACGAAATGGCCAAGGATATGCGAACTTTTATCGATCAGGTAGTCCGAGAACGTCCGGGGGAAATTTTGGTCGTCAATGAAGAGGTAGACCCAAAGTTTGGGATAACGGGAATAGCTTCTAAGCTGGCTAGCCGGAATCGTTTCCCCGCGGTCTTGTGCCGCAAAGTCCGAGGGTCGCAGTTGCCCGTCATTATTAATCTCACTGCCAGCTATGAGCGGTTGGCTTTGGCTCTCGGGACGACAATGGCGAGCATGGTTCCAGATTACGCCAACCGTCCTTCAGCCAAGATCCAACCGAAGATCGTCGAAAGATCCAAGGCGCCGGTGAAGGAGATCATTCTCAAGGGAAAGGAAGCCAGGATGTCAGTCTTGCCGGTTCCCACTCACAACGAGCTTGACGCCGGCCCCTATATCACCGGAGGTACTTTGATCTGCAAAGATCCCGATTCCGGTGCGTTGAATACCGGCATGTACCGGATACAGGTGCAAAAAGAGCAGCAGTTGGGAATTTGGATGTGGGACACCCATCATGGTGCTCATATCCGGCGGAGGTATGAAGAGCTGGGAAGGGAGATGGAGGTGGCCATTGCTATTGGCCACCATCCCGCTTACATCATGGCCGCTGTTTCTACGCTCCCGGGGATAGGCGGAGAATTGGAAGAGGCCGGAGCCCTTCTCGGCGAGCCTCTTGAAGTTGTGCCTGCTGAGTCTGTCGATCTGCCTGTCCCGGCCAGGGCAGAGATCGTCATTGAAGGCAAGTTGCCTCCGGGAGAACGAGCCTTCGAAGGGCCGTTTGCTGAATGGCCGGGGACCTACGTGGCGGAAGGAGATAAGCCTTTTATTAGAGTCACTGCTATCACGATGCGTAAGGATGCCATCTACTATGACGTTTTCAGTTCCAATCGAGAGCACACGGTTTTGGGCAGCCTTCCACGAATGGGGGTTATTTACCGCACTGTCAAACAGTATGCGCCAGGAGTGAGGAACGTAAATATTCCCAGCCATGGACGCATGTACTGCTACATCTCGATAAAGAAAGAATCGGAAATGGACGTAAAAAGGGCCGCCATGGCAGCCCTCAATGTCGAGCCCTTCAATCTGAAAACAGTCGTGGTCGTAGATGATGACATCGATGTCTTCAATGATGCCGAGGTCCTTTGGGCTATTGGAACCCGCTGCCATATGGAGAGAGATCTGACGCTGGTTCCTCGATTGGCTGGTCCTGGAGGGCTGAATCCCGTGGGCTATGAGTTTCATCCTGACGGCAGCAAGACTCCCGTTATGATCTCAGCCCTTATTGTGGATGCCACGAAGCCGGCACCGCCGACCCCTTACCCGCCGAGAGCCAGAGTGCCGCAAGAAGTTCTTGATCGTATCGATCTCGGTAAGCTGCTTAAGGAATTCAAGGGATTTGAGTGTTAATGGACCGTCCTTAAATCAGCCCAAGAAGAGCTGAGATGAGAATGGAAAATAGAAGGGTCTGAGATAGGAGAGAGACGATGTTAACGCTGTACGAGTTGCTCGGCGCCGATGACCGGCGTTTTAGCCCTTATTGCTGGCGCACGCGTATGGCGCTTGCCCACAAGGGACTAAAGGCGGAGATCATACCCTGTAAATTTACCGACAAGCACCTGTTTGCCTTCAGCGGGCAAGACAAAGTGCCTGTCCTTAAGGACGGCGACAGGGTGGTGTTCGATTCCTGGGACATCGCCTGTTATCTAGAAGACACTTATCCTGACCGGCCGTCGCTATTCGGCGGCCCGGTAGGCCGTTGCGAGGCGCGCTTTTTCAACGAGTGGGCCCCTACCTTGAGCCGACTGTTTCTCCTGACCGTCATCAAGGACATCTTCGACCATGTTCATCCGGACGATAAGGCTTACTTCCGCTTAAGCCGCGAACAGCGCTTTGGGAAGAGCCTGGAGCAACTAGGAGCTGAGAGCGATAACCACCGCGCCGCTATCGATGCGGCCATGGCGCCGCTTCGGGCAGTACTGGAGCACCAGCCGTTTTTCTGCGGCGATGCGCCGGCCTACGCGGACTATATCGTCTTCGGCCACTTTCAGATGGTCCGCAGCATCAGTCCCAAACGGTTTGTGGAAAAAGGAGACGCCTTGTACGAGTGGCGTAGCCGCATGCTGGATCTGTTCGACAGCCTCGGCCGTAGTGTAAATGCTTATCCTGAATAGCGGAAACGCGCACCGTTTTTCAATTTTGGCGCTTCTTTACTGGAGTGCCCGGAACCGGCCGGTATATCAGCCGGTAAAGAGAGGGACGGGAGATGCCTTACACCATAGCTACCGGAATTAGAATCCATTATGAGATCTGCGGGGAAGGATTTCCCTTTGTGTTGGTTCATGCCAACCCCTTTGACCACGATCTCTGGACGTACCAGATCGCGCACTTTTCAACGTACTTTAAGATCATTGCCGTCGATATCCGCGGTTACGGGCGGTCAGATAAACCCACCCATGAATTCAGCCTTCGGGACATGGCAGAAGACGTCTTGGGAGTTTGCCGCCATGAAGAGGTCAAACAGGCGATCGTTGGCGGAGTGAGCGTGGGATCGGGCATTGCCCTTCTCCTGGGGCTCGACCACCCGGAGATGTTCAAGGCCTTGATCCTGGTAGGGGGAAGCAGCGGGGGCGGCGCTCACACTGAGGAAAGGATTCACGGATATACTGAAATCGGCGTTGAAAAGTATCATATTCGACATTTGGAAGAGCTCGTGAGCCCCGAGTTTCCGAGGACAAAACTCGGAAGGTATCTGCTCCAGATATTCGCCGAGCGGGGACCATGGCTCTCAGGGGAGTCGATCGCGCAAATCTTTCGCGCTCGCGCGGGCACCGACATGAAAACCCGCCTCAGTTCGTTAAAGGTTCCTACCCTGGTCATCAACGGAGAATTGGATAGCTCACTGGAGGCCGGCCGAAGGACAGCCTCCGGGATACCTGGTGCGATCCACAGAGTCCTTCCCGGAACCGGTCATGCGTGCTGTATAGAGGACCCCGCTGGTTTTGATGCCTTTGTGGTTGAGTTCCTAAGCGCACAAGGTCTGATGCCTTCAACCTAGCCAAACAGATCCTTCTGGTCCCTACTCTATCTAAGGATCTCCTTGAGTTTCCCAATCAAGCTTGGATCGTGGATGCCCATCTGGATTAAAGGCCATACCCACGGCTTCTTCTGGCAGGTGGCTGAGGAAACCGACGCCTGGGTACAGGCTTGGATCGAGACCACCGGAGTTAGAAAGATTCTCTGATCGCCTAGCCGTTGCGCTCTTTTTCCTCACCTGAATTGCTGAACGAACTGGATCGACTTATAAATCATTGGGCGCGAGTTGCAGACGGGCATCCTCCAAAAGAAACACTTTCAATCCGTCGGCAAATACCTGCACGCTGGCCCGAATATAGGGATGAGGATTCTCGCCAATTTCTTGCACAAACACCTCATAAACCACGTGGCGCGATGCCGGATCGACCTGGCCACGGCATTTGAATCGCTGCGTATGCCCGGATACGGGTTCAAAGTGATGGCCATCACGCTCCAGCGAAAAGCCCATGTATAGCAGATAGAACGCCATAGCCTGCAGGCAGCCTTCAAGCATAAACGTCCCCGGCATCACGGGATCATTTTTAAAATGCACCTTAAAAAACCATGTATTCGGATCTACATCCGCCTCCGCTCGAAGGTATCCACGTCCCCACGGCCCGCCTTTGAGATCAATGTTGCCAACCCGATCGAGAAAAAGGAGTCTATCACCAGGCAGACGCGCTGGACGACGGTGGTCAGAAACTTCAAATTGTGGCCCGAAACAATGAGATAAACGACCTTTTGATAATGCGACTAACTGTTCCTTGTCGAAAGCCCGACGCTCGCAAGAAACGACGGGGGCGAGAAGAGGACCATCGAGCGCGATCCGATCTCTGTTCTTCAGAGGGTCCCAAAGGATGCCGCGGGCGCCAACAAGCTCCCCATGAGTGAAAAAACCTCCATTGCTATCGCCCTTTGATCTCAACTTCCCGCCGACAAAACATTGACACAGAAAGAACACAATTAGGGTTCCTTCTTGATTGACCAAACGGTTTAAACTGATTTTATGTCTTAGCTTATCACCAATCTTGGGAAGTCCGCCGTAAAACGTCACCTTAGAGCCTAAGAGGCGAAACCTCTTTGAACCGTTGTCGAGAAAGTCGATCCCCAACTTGCTGAGCAACAAAAGGATGCCCTGGCAGCATTCTGAATAAATACCCGGTGGAATGTATCCATCTTGTAGGTACCATTTGTCCTCCGTCAGATCCGTCTCGGATATGACAAATGAGCCTTCATAAACGCCGGGCCTTGCCTTTAGCTCTACGATTCGATCTAACAACAAAAGAGGGGGACTTGGCAGTCGAATTCGTATAAGTCGATCATCCAAGATAGAGAATGCACTTCCAAAGAGGGTCGAAACTTTTCCTTCAGCATGAAACAACAAATCTTCAAACGAAAACGAAGCGGGCGCCGTATTCACTGTCACCTCTTCAGATCAAACCCAGAGGAAGCGCGCCATCTGAAGGTGTGCGTGGAATAGGTGAAACCGCCTGCGCGCGTCGATCCACGCCTGGAGCTCTCCAGGTATGCGGTGCTTGCTCTTCGCCATCGTTCCGTTTGTTCCTGACGAGCTAACACGTTGCGGTTCAGACACGCGCCGCTTGCGGCGTGTCGTCCTGCAAGCGGCGGTTAGACGCCTCTTTCAGAGATCTTCTCCGAACAAGAGTTTCCACGCCGCCTTGTATGCAACGATTTCACGAGCGTTCTCAGGCAGGTAGCTCAGAAACATCCGTAACCTTTGCGCATGTTCCAGTACCTGATCCTGCCGGTCTCCACCAAGGTCCATGGCTGCGAGAAACCGCCACGGGTAGTGAGAGATGAGGTCACTCCATTCTTTTAGAATGCCGCCCTTTGCCCGATCCCAGATTCGCGCGTGGTGTTCCCGGCTGCCGGGATACACGGAGTCAGGGCCGCCAAATGCAACGTCAAAATACAGGTTGGGATAGGTCTCTATCAGCCTGCGCACGTAATCCGGACCATAGATCGTGCTTCGACTGGCGTAACGAATCTGCGCCAGGTGGCACCAAATCAACTTCGCCTTGGGGTACCGGCGCAGCATCTCTTCGAGGGCGGGGAGCAGGGTGTCCTCGATCTCGTAGTGGATCTGAAACGGGATTCCCGTCTTTTCCGCAAACGAAAACAGATCGTGCCCCAAGGGGCCGTTTATCGGGATGTGCACGTCCCGATTCGTCTCTCCACGCCTGAACTGCCGCGGCGAGGGGTAGTGGCGAAACTCGAACTCGCCCAAAAGCGGGTAGCCATCGGCGAGCGCATGCTGCTTCGTGGCCTCGAGAAACTCCAGAGGGGCCTCAGTCCAGGCCGGGTAAATGCCGGCATTGGTCGTTGGCATGTACCGCCATGGGTCTGCACTGACCACGCGCGCTGCGCCGTCCGACCATTTCCTTCCATCTGAGTTCGAGGAGTAAGCGACCAGAGCAATACCCTCATCATCCATCGACCGCGAGAGCGATCGCAGGTCAAGCTTCATCGTGTTGAAGCTTGATTCGATGTCGATGATCGGCAAGATGCCCTTCGCCTTGATCGCCTGGATGCGCTTTCTCCAGTTGGCCTTGAGCGCCGCGATATCGAAGGGTAGGGCGACGGGCGCGTTTCTATAGGCGGTACCGTCTGCAGGCAGCTGTCCCAGCTCTGCGCCAGACGCAAGCCCCGCCAGGCTTAGCAAGAGAAGGGCTGCGAGTGCTCGAAATGGGTACGCACGGGTCATATGATTACATCCGTCTAACGATCAAGCTCAGAGGCGCGCCGTTCACGGCGCGTGCGCTGCAGCGCCGGGTTGGGGCACGTGACGGTCATAGTGCAGCACGCATGATCAGTTACCGCTTCATGTCGGCCGGGACCACTCCGGTCTTCACCCAGGACCGCATGGCCATCACGGTTGCGCGCTCTACTCCGACAAATCCATGGGCCGTGAACGCTTCACAGGCCTCTCCGCGTCCAGGCCCGCCCCCGCGGACCGTGACGAGAGGTTTGCGGCTTCTTCGGGAAAACTCCTGTGCGTCCTGATACGACGTGTACGCACACGGATCGTCCTCGTGATGCACCCAGAGCAGCTCCGCCGAAAGGTCGTCCCACTCCGCTGCCGATAGGCCCGGCCCGTTGCGCGTGGGTCGGAACAACGATGCCGTCAGGATCGTCCGGCGTGCCAGCCCCGGGTTCATGCGCGCGGCATGGAACGCGCTGACCGAGCCTTCGCTCGTCCCGACCAGCGTCCAGTCCTCGACACTGTATCGGCGACCTATCTCCTTGAGCAGTGCCTCCACATCCGCGCCGTAGCGAGGACTCTCTCGAAAGCGCTGATAGAACGTCCCCCACTGGTCGGACGGCGCATCCACGACGACCGCTAGCATCTCCTCGTCCAGCCAGAACCTCCGAGTGCGCACGCGGAGGCGATGCTCGCCAGCAGGAGCGCGACGAAGAGGACGAAGCTTTGAAAGCCACGCATGCTAATCAAGTTCGGGCACCAATGGTCCACTCCGGATCCGAAGAGAGAGTGCATGTTCAGCGCAGCCCAACCAGTGAGTCTACTGACCGGCATAGTACGGGTCCCTGAAACAAGAATTCGAAGCGGATTCTGTTGCCTTTGCAACCAGTTGTCAAGCTTTTTGTCGAAACCACTCCACCCCCACTCTTTGCCCGCACGTTGGGTCTTGCAGTACAGGCCAGATCGGATTAACGTCTGGGAAATTGGCGAGGAGGATACATCTATGAGCAGCAAGCAGTGGGACAGTCCACCTGAGATGCAGATTGACCCGAAGAAGGCATATAAGGCGACGATCGAGACCAAGAAAGGCAATATCGAACTGGAACTCTATCCGCAGCACGCGCCGAAAACGGTCAACAACTTCGTGTTCTTAGCCCGCGAGGGGTACTACGACGGCGTGTCGTTCCACAGGGTGATCAGCGACTTCATGATCCAGGGAGGCGATCCGACGGGGACGGGTCGAGGCGGTCCTGGCTACAAATTTGAAGATGAGTTAAAGGGCAATCCGCTGACCCATCAGACGGGAGTGATCTCGATGGCCAACGCCGGGCCGAACACCAACGGGAGCCAGTTCTTCATCACGCACTCGCCGCAGCCCCACTTAAACGGGAAGCACACGGTGTTCGGGAAGGTTGTGAAGGGTCAGGAGGTCGTGGATGCAGTGCGGCAGGGCGATAAGATGGACCGCGTGAAAGTTGACGAGGGTTAGGGGTTCTTTTTTGAACCGTTGACGGCTATTTGAGAATCTCCTTTAAGTTCCCCACAATCACGGGCTTCAACTCAAATAGACCGGCGACGGTTTTCGCAAGCTCTTCTGCCGGCACGGGATCGATCTCCAGATTGGATTTCTTGGCGTCAGCCAGAAATTCCGCGTCGCGCATCGTATCCATGAACGCCTTTCGCACCGCAGCTACCCTATCCTTCGGCGTGCCAGGAGGCAGGGTGAAAGGACGGATGAGCGCGCTCATGTCGTGAATTCCCGCCTGAAGCAACTGCCGCGCCTGATCGGTCTTAGCGAAATTGATCGCGAGCGGGACTCCGGCCAAGTCGCGGCGCGGCTTCGGCATCATCTGCAGCACAACCACCACCGCGCCCGATTCCACCGCCTTGGTCCACACGGCCTTGACCGAAAACCAGTTCCACCCGCATGACCCTGCCACCTCCCCGCTTTCGGCCGCAAGCCGAACATCGGCAGTCCCTTTGTAGCCCGAAACGAGCTGGATCGGAAGATCGAGGGCAGCCTTCAGGATTTTTGGATGGTCATTGGTGGGATCTCCCGGACCGGTACCACCCAATTTGACCGGCGTCTTGGCAGCAATTAGTTTCTCCATGCTCGTGACCCCGCTCGCTTTGGTCAGAACACATACGGGGCTGTCCTTAACCGGCGCGCCGACGTACTCAAACTTACGGGCATCAAATTCAACGCCCTGCCTTCCCAGAAGCTGCTGTAAAAAAAGCCCCCCGATAAAATGGCCGATGGTAAGGCCGTCGGGCTGAGCCACCTTATAAAGATGGTTGGCGGAAATAAGGCTTCCGGCTCCCGGCATGTTTTCTACAATGATTGTCGGGTTACCCGGTATGTGCCTCCCGAAATGACGGGCGATAGCACGTGTGTACGTATCGAAGCCCCCTCCGGCCGAGAAGCCCACGACGATACGAACCGTTTTGCCCTTGTAAAAATCATGCGTGCTCGCTCGCGCTTCGTCTGAGGCGATGGCAAGCCCAATGAGTAAGGCTACAAAGCTAAAAACACTTTTCATATTACCTTCCCTCATTAATTGCGGACATCAGGGTTAACGAGCGCCTTCTATCATAGATCATTCTGAAAGGCCACACGTGCTATTTTTCCTGAACACTCAAACGCCACTGCGCGATAGTTAGGGGACCTCGCCCAGCTTCGGACTTGACTAAACGCCCGTGGGTCGGACCACGCTATGTCTCAGTGTTTTCAGCGTTTTCCTTCCAAAAGATAGTATTCTCGGGCGTTAGCACCTCACTTTCGCCCCGAAAATCACCCGCATAAGCCTCTCTTTCTTCCCGCAATACGTACGTTCCGCCGATCTCCGCGACTTTGCGATGTATGGCTTTGATCCCAAGCTCGTTCTTAACGTTGTCAATAAAAGCCGAACTGCCAACGGCGATAGCCTCTGACCAGCGATCGTCTCGCACCGCCATCCCGCGCATTAGCGCTTCCTCAACCCATTGGCGGTGTGCTTGCTGAAAATCCGCTACTTCCCCAAAGCCACATAAGGCGCTTAGGCCCCGAAGATCGATAATCCCATAGCGCTCGGGTGGCTTTTGAATCTCGCGGTAGCCACTCTGTGCCCATTCGCTTGGATGCTGAACCACACGTGCCCGTACCATGTTCAAGTCAATATAGACAAGACAGCGATGCAGGTGCTCGTCGGCCTCGATAGCGGTGGCATGGTAACGATCCTCCCAGAACGCTCCCTGCCGCCCTTTGCGCTGGTTGTATTCTTGCGCGGTGCGTCCGGCAATTAGCTGCATGCTCTGCGGAATCACCTCTCGGCCCGTATCCCTTACCAGGAGATGCACGTGGTTGGACGTCACCATATAGTTAAGCACCGAGAGGCCGAATCGCTTTTTGGCCTTAAAGACCCAATGCAAGTAACGGCGTCGATCCCGCGCAAACTTCAAGAGGAATGTCTTGTGGTGGCAGCGGTGAGTGATGTGCCAAATGTAGCCGGGCAGAAAATGGCGGCTGGCGCGGGGCATCGCTTCTATTCCTTAGAGTGGATAATTCACTGTCAAAAACGCGCCGCTAAGCCTCTGAAGCGCTTCTATTCTTGAATTTTTTGGCGTGAGATCAGTACCTTGCCCAGGTCCGACCCCGCGCTGCCCCGCGCTGGTGAAGGCGATGTGCGCCCAGAATATGGGAACGTCCGTTTTTCCCCAGCAGAATCGAGTAAAATTCCTAGCTAAGAGGATGGCTCGTGGAGCAGCGCGTGGACGCGCTCGCTGGTCATTGGCAGGCGAACAACGCGGACGCCGATAGCGGCGCTCACCGCGTTAGCGACGGCTGCGCCCACAGGATCCAGAGTTCCCTCCGCGAAGCCTTTGGCACCGAAGGGACCTGTCGGCTCAGGGTCTTCGACGATCTCGACCGAGATCTCCTCGGGCACGTCGAAGCTGGTGGGGACGAGATAGGTGGCAAACGAAGGGTTGCTTACTCCTCC
Organism: Deltaproteobacteria bacterium; assembly: GCA_016180805.1. GTDB lineage: Bacteria > Desulfobacterota > Binatia > UBA9968 > UBA9968 > 2-12-FULL-57-22. Next base: position 43,168 of record JACPAM010000109.1, read on the forward strand.
GTTAACTTTGACCTCCTCGGTGAGGGCGTATCCGATGCCCATCATCACGCCTCCCCTTACCTGCCCCTCCACAGTTATCGGGTTGATCAGGCGCCCAACATCGCACACGGCGGCGTAGCGTAACACTTGAACCTGCCCCGTTCCTTCGTCCACATCGACTAATGCGGCATGGGTGCTAAAGCTGTAAGTTCCCGCAGCACTCCCCTGCCCTGTTTCCGGATCCAGAGGTTCGGTCTCGGGCATAAAGTCCGCGACCGCGGTAATCTCATGATAAACATGTCTGTTGAAAAGATCGGCTAGAGTGATCCCGCGCTCGCGATACGCCACCACACCGTCCACCAACCTGAGATCTTCCGGGTCACACCCCAAATCCCGTCCCGCCAGCTCCAGCACTTGCCGCCGTACTTTTTCAGCGGCAAGCCGCACGGCGTTTCCTGAAAGGTAGGTAACCCGGCTCGCCGAAGTCGACTCGCAGTCGGGTGCAACGGCGGTGTCGTTGGTCAGAAGCTGAATCCGATCGACATCAACTCCCAGTACTTCAGCCGCCACCTGCGCCATCATAATGTCCGAGCCTTGGCCGAGATCGACGTGCCCGCAGGCTATCGTCACGCTGCCATCCGGACTGAGGGTTACAATAGCCGTGCTGCGGGACGATTTGCGGATGCTGCCGATGCTTCGGGTGCTGCATCCCACGCCGATCCCGCGCCGCTTTCCTTTCGGAGCCTTGGCCAGCAGTGGCTTGAAGGAGTCCGCGGCACGTTTCGTCCGCTGGAGCATCTCCTTGAACGGGACGCTCGCATGCAAAACCTGGCCTGTGGCAGTCGGCAACGTGGTATCCAGGGCGTTGCGCATCCTGACTTCGATCGGGTCGAGCCCGACACGGGTTGCCAATTCATCCATAAGAGATTCGAGGGCGAAAGCAATCTGAGGTATCCCGTAGCCGCGCATCGCGCCGCACGGGACCGTGTGGGTGAAGACAGCGTAGCCGTCAGCTTTCACACTGGGAATGTAATAGGGGCCGGTGACGTGGGTAACGGACTTCGTAATCACCGCTCGCCCCTCGTAGAGATACGCCCCGGTATCGCCTACCAGGGTCGCTTCGATGGCCAAGAGCTTGCCCTCTTTCGTGGCCCCGAGCTTGAGGTCCATCACGTAGGGGTGACGCTTGTGGCTGGCGATGATGGACTCGTCCCGCTGGTATTTGACCTTTGCGGGCCGCCCCGTCTTCCAGGCGATCAACGCGGCGCAACACTGAGCATGAGGAGTGAGCTTGCCGCCGAAGCCGCCGCCGGTAGTCATCTGGTGAACCCGAACACGGCTTTGGGGCAGCCCGAGCATGCGGGAGACTTCTTCCCGATCACGGTGAGGGTATTGCGTGGAAGACCAGATGGTTATCCCTCCTTGAGGATCGACGGCGGCCACGGCCCCCTCTGGCTCCATGTAGGCGTGCTCGATGCGCTGCGTGAAAAAACGCCTTTCGAGCACGACGGCCGCGTCCCGCAGCGCCGCTTGCACGTCGCCGCGACGAGCCTTGAAATGAGTCCCGATGTTTCCGGCAGGATGCACCGAGGGCGCTCCCGGTTCCATCGCCTTCAGCGGATCCATCACCGCGGGTAGAACCTCGTAGTTGACCACAACCTGCGCCATCGCCTCCTCCGCAGCCCGCTCCGTCTCCGCCGCAACCACGGCAACCGCGTCACCAGCGAAGCGGACCACATCCCCGCACAGGATGGGTTGATCTTTGATGATGGCTCCGATCGAGTTGGCACCTGGGATATCTTGGGCGGTGAGAACCGCGAGCACCCCCGGATGCTTGAGCGCCCGCGAGGCATCAATGGAACGAACCCGCGCGTGGGGATGGGGGCTTCGAAGCACCTTACCGTAAATCATCCCCGGAAGCGCAAGGTCGTCGACGTATCGAGCCTCGCCGGCCACCTTTCCCGGCGCATCCTTCCGCAAGATAGGCTTGCCGATGATTTTCCCGACGTGATTCACAACTTACTTCCCCGCACGAAGAACTTTCCCCGCAGCCGCGATGGCTTTGGCGATGGCGACGTAGTCGGCGCACCGGCAGAGATTCCCGGCGATTGCCAGCCGTATGTCTTCCGCCGCGGCCTCGGGCTCGTCGTCCAGCAGCGACTTGGCCGCCACGATCATCCCCGGAGAGCAGAAGCCGCACTGAACCGCGCCGTGATCGATAAAGGCCTGCTGTAACGGGTGTAGCCGCCCCGCCGAGCCGATCCCTTCGATGGTGGTCACGTTGGCTCCGTCGGCTTCGACCGCGAGGACAAGGCAGGAGTTCACGGCCTTCCCATTCATGATCACCGTGCAGGCGCCACAGTCGCCGGTCTCGCAGCCTTTCTTGGTTCCGACCATTCCCAGGCGGTAGCGCAAGAAATCCGCCAGGGTCTCGTTGGTAACCGCCGGGACATCGTGCACCGCGCCATTGATATTTACGCGAACGTTGCGGCGTTGATTCATCGTGCGCTCTCTCTCAAATCGCGAGCCAATCGATCCACAGCACGCTCTACCAATACCTGTACCATCGCCCCGCGGTAACTCGCGGAGCCGCGAATGTCGGTGATGGGATTGGCATCCTTCTCCGCCGCCAGCCGCGCCGCCTCCTTTGCGGTCTTGTCCCCGATGGGCTGTCCCTGGAGAGCTGCTTCGGCATGACGGGCGCGAACCGGTGTCGGAGCGACCGCACCTAAAGCGATCCGCACATCCTGCCAACTTTTCCGCTGCGCGTCCGCAGTGACGAACACGGCCACGCTGACGATGCAGATATCCTCGGGAGCCCCGCGCGGCCCGAGTTTGTAGAAAACGCCCCGACCCTGCGCCGGTGCGCTCGGAATCCGGACTTCCGTCAGGATCTCCTGATCCAATACGGTCTTTCCCGGGGCTAGAAAGAAATCCTCCAGGGCGACGGACCGCTCCCCTTTTGGACTCACGAGCCTGAGCGAAGCCTGGAGCGTGAGAAGCGGTGGCGCGCTATCAGCGGCGGGAGAGGCGTTGGCGAGGTTGCCTCCGAGCGTGGCCCGGTTTCCTATCTGCATGGACCCGAGAATCTTCAACGCTTCCGAAAGAAGCGGAAATCGCTCCCGCACCACAGGCGAGCGCGAAATGGCTCGGGTGCTGACCGCGGCGCCCAAACGGAGCGTCCCGTTATCCGCTTGGATCCCGCCGAGTTCGGGGATGCGCTTAATGTCAATGAGCGCTTGCGGCTTGAGCTTCCCCTCCTTCAGCGCAACCAGAACCTCGGTCCCGCCCGCGTACAGCGAAACGTTCCCGTCGAGCCGTCGCATGAGGTCGAATGCTTCCTCGATGGTGGAGGGTTGATGATAGTCGAACGGAGGTAGGCTTCCCAGCATAAGATACTAAGATCCGACTATTTCTCGGTCAAACGTACCGGCAGGTTGCCGTGCAAAGAGAACCGAGGCTTCGCGGTGCCCGGTTTTTTTTCGTTTCAGCAAATTGTGTACCAGCCGCAGGATTCTACACCCAACGAAAAAGCCACAAAATTTCAAGATGCCGCCGCGCACTGCTCTAGCGTAATTTCCAGAAATTGGGAAATCGGCCGCTTTGCCTTCCCAAAACCAAGAAGAGCAGACAACACACGGATCGAGCCGGACTTCGTCTGTCCCATTTTTGTCTTGCCAAAGCCCTCTCCTTTACATAGGATCTTTCGCACATACAGGGGACACTCCCCCTTCCGGAAAGGGGAGTGTCCCCCTCGCGAGGAGCATTGGGTATGGAAGGAATAGAGCTTCGTCCGTGGGAAAAGGGGTTTACGCTACCGGAACGCTTCAACATGGTGAGCCTGCTCCTGGAGCGTCACGTGGAGCAGGGCCGCGGCAATCGTATAGCCATTTACTATGGCGATGAGCGGATCACTTACCAGCAGCTTCATGAACTCACCAACCGAGTAGGCAACGCGCTCGCGGGTCTCGGAGTAGAGCCCGAGCAGCGAGTCATGCTGCTTCTGACCGACGGCCCTGAGTTCGTGGCAACCTTCCTGGGGGCCATGAAGATCGGGGCGGTGCCAGTGCCGATCAATGTCCTGGCGACCCCTTCGGACTTAACGTACTTCCTGAACGACAGCCGCACCAAAGTAGTCGTGACGGCGCAGGAGTTTTTGCCAAAGGTCGCGGCCTCCAGAGGTCAGTGCCCCTTCTTACGGCACGTTATCGTGGCCGGCGAAGACCCGGGAGAGCATCACTCTTTCCGTCGGCTGGTCGACGCGAGCGCGCCCAAGCTCGACGTTTTTCCGGCTCACCGCGACGATGCCTCCTACTGGCTGTACAGCTCCGGCACGACCGGGCAGCCCAAGGGTGTAATCCATCTGCACCATGACCTGGTCTATTGTGTGGAAACTTGGGGCTACCACGTGGTGCGCTTCACTTCGGACGACATCTGCTATTGCGTGCCCCGACTGTTTTTCTCTTACGGTCTCAATACGGCCCTCTACCTTCCCTTCTACTATGGGGCTGCCGTGGTGCTTTCGCCTCATCGGCAGGAGCCGGCCGTCGTGCTGGAGAACATTCGTCGTTATCGCCCCACCGCGTTCTTCTCTGTTCCTACCTCTTATGGCCAGATCCTGCGCGAAATCGAGGACAAGGGTATCGAGGCCGACTTGAGCTCGGTGCGCCATTGCGTCTCCGCCGGGGAAGCCCTGCCTGCGCCCCTTTACGATCGCTGGCTACGTCGCTTCGGTGTCGAGATCCTCGATGGTTTGGGCTCGACAGAAGTAGGGTGGATCTATGTCTGCAACATTCCCGGAAAGGTCAGGCGCGGGAGCAGCGGATTGCTCTTGCCAGGCTACGAAGCCAAAATCGTCGATTCGGATGGCCAGGAACTCCCTCCCGGCGAGGTGGGTGATCTCCTGGTCTCGAGCGACAGTTTGGCTGCAGGCTACTGGAACAAACACGAAAAGAACAAGGAGACTTTTTTCGGCCCATGGATGCGCACCGGGGACCGCTACTCGCGTGATGGGGAAGGGTATTTCTTTTACGGGGGTCGCACTGACGATGTGCTCAAGGTTAGCGGGATCTGGGTCTCGCCTCTGGAAGTCGAGCAGGCGCTGCTCGAGCATGAGGCCGTAGCTGAGTGCGCCGTGATCGGCACCGAGGATGAAATGGGTCTGGTGAAGCCCAGGGCTTTCGTCACTCTCCGCTCGGGCTTCCAACCCAGCCCAGAGCTGGCGGCCGGTCTCCAGCAGTCCGTGAAGGAGAGGCTGGCGCCGTATAAATACCCGCGTTGGATTGATTTCGTGGACGAGATCCCGAAAACGGTCACGGGCAAGATTCAGCGCTACAGACTGCGCCAATTAGAAAAGCACAAGTAGCTCAGCGGTCCGCGACCGAGGGGAGCGCAAGCGAGGCTGCGGACGTCCGATCACAGACGATGCGACTCATGGCACGAACCTATCGGCCGCAACCGAGAGGGCGCTTCCCGAGGGAGCTTAGTCCATCGGCCGCCGCCTGGGTCTGCAAGCACTACCGGACAGCGGAAATACGCGAGCGGAAAGTAAATGGCTGATCCTGTAGACGAGGCCCGGGAAAAGGTCGCGCTCTCCTGCCGCATCTTGGCCATGGAAGGTTTGGCCGAGGGTATTCTAGGTCACGTCAGCGCCCGAATCCCCGATCGCGATGAAATGTGGATACGGTGCCGGAGTCAACAGGAACAAGGGGTGCGCTACACAACGGTCGACGCGATCAGGCGGGTAGACTTTAATGGCAAAGGGTCGCTGATGGGAGAACAGTATGAGGTGCCGAAGGAGCTTGCCATCCATGGGGAGATCTATAAAAAACGCTCTGAGGTGGGTTGTGTGATTCACGCCCATCCCGGAGAGGCTCTTATTTGCGGCATCACCGATCTAGAGCTGCGGCCGATCTTTGGCGCCTTCAACATACCGGCCATGCGGCTGGCCCTAGCGGGCGTCCCGGTTTTTCCACGCTCTTTTCTCGTTACCCGTCCTGAACTGGCGGCTCCCATGATCGATATCATGGGCGAAAAGCAAATCTGTCTGATGAGGGGCCATGGGATCACCGTGACCGGCAAAACCGTGGAAGAGGCCACGGTGCGCGCTCTGAACTTTAATATCTTGGCTACAACGACATTGCAGGTGGCTCTGACGGGCAGAAAGGCGCCTGACATTTCGCCTGAAGATATCGCCGAACTGCCTAACTTGGGTTCCACATTTAACGACCTGTGGGTTTGGCGGTACTACGCGAGAAAAGTCGATCAAGTGGATCGTCGCTGAGGCGACCTTACAAGCTGATGACATAAGAGCGGCTTAACGGGCACTTTCACCTATCAGTCAGTCTGCACAGCACCACCGTTAGCGCCCCGAATCGATGTTACGCCGACTGATAAGAGGGCTGGGCGGTTCCGGACTGCGAGGCGGAACGCGCGGGGTTCTGGAAAACGCGGAGCCGCGCGATTGGCGCAAACATCTTTTCGGGCTTTCGCCGCAGCGCTGGGCGAGATTGAACGGGAAGGCGTTCTGGATAACCGGGGCGGGCACGGGCTATGGCCGCAGTCTGGCCTGTGCGCTGGCGGCGGCGGGCGGTACCGTCTTTCTGACCGGACGACGTATCGCCAAACTGGAGGAATCACTGCAGGAGCTGGAACGGGTGTTCCGCGTCAGCCCCGCCAACTGTCACCTTGTTCCTGCCGATATAACCAAGCAAAAGGATCTGGAGGAAGCCTGCAACTCTGTGATGCAGCGCTGCAGCTCTCTGTGTGGCCTTGTCAACAATGCCGCAGTACCCGGCCCACCGGGCTGTGCTTGGCCGCTGCGGGAGTGCAGCGCGGAAGACTGGCAGCGGATGATGGATACCAACGTCCGGGCCCCCTGGTTGCTGACACGCGGCATCTTTCCTCACCTGCTCCACGGCGCGGAGATCCGCGTCTTGTTCATCACGTCCGAGGCGGGCTGGTCAGGCACGCCGGGCTTTGGCATCTACAATGTCTCGAAGGCGGCGCTGAACAGTCTCGCGTTCTCCCTGGCCCAGGAATATGCCGCTGCCAACCCGGGCGCCGACATTCAGATGAACGTCGTATCGCCCGGGCAGGCAAGAACGGAGATGAACCGCGGCTCCTCCGTCAGCCCGTATTCGATCGTGAGCATCGCGCTGACTCTGTTGTCGCATCCCTCCGGTGGACCGAACGGCAGATTTTTTTACCGGGACGGCAGGCCGCTTGAGTTCTGCGACTCAACTGCGTATCCTTATAAGCTGCTTTAGCCCTTTCCAATGGCCGGGCTTTGGGACAGTCCCCGCCGGGCTGGAGAATGCCCGGTTAATTGCCGGATAGGGGTGAGTCGTGGTGTCTGAGTGCAAACGGCGCGCCAAGGTGATGAAGCAGTATGTTGTGCGCGCAATGAGATCCGCGGTGGTCTGGAGCGAGCATAATCTCCCGCCGGTCGTGCTCGACTACCTCAGGTCGTCCCGGGTCGCGCTGCCGCTCCGCAGGCTTCGTCGCGCGGCATACAAGCACACGCATATCTACCCCATACAGCTACCCGCGGTCGCCATCAGGCCGAATCTGGATCTGCTGCTGCTGGAACCGCCACCGCGTTATATACCCATGATGCCGAACGGCATCGGTTATGTGCATAACATCCTCAGGAAGTGCGGCGTAGCGTTTCAGACCATAGATCTGAACATCCTCGTTTATCACTGGTATCACTCCGAGCGTATTCTCGGCGGCAAGCCCATCGTGATATCCAGCGGCTACGTTCTGTCGGATGACCCCTGGGACAACACCAATACCCATGAGTGGGAGCGAACCGACGTGGTTGATTACGTCCTGGGCAGGCTTGAGAAGGTCATCCAGGACATCATCCATAAGCGCCCGAAGGCGGTCGGGATATCCGTGCAGGCGAACAGTCGCCACCTGGCCAACAAACTCATAGAGAGGTTGCGCCGGGACACCCCCGACATGGTCATTTTGGTCGGTGGATATGACTGCAAATACCCCGACATCGGGCCGTACCTGATCCCCGACTTCGATTACATGGCCATCGGAGATACCGAGTTGACGATGGAACCTCTTGTCACCGCCCTGGCCAGGGGCGAACGGCCGAGGAACCTCCCGGGTTTCCTGTCCCGGTTTGATTCCCCGGATCGCGTGTGGATGCCGACGCCGGAACTCGCCGCGCTCGATCGCATAGAGTTCCCCCGCTATGAATGGACGGATGCATCACTGTACCGGACTTACAACGGGCAGCATCTGATTCCCATCACTTCCACGCGCGGCTGCTCGTGGAGCAAATGCCGTTTCTGCGCCGAATGTTTCACGTTCAGGAAACGCACGCCCAAGGATGTGGCCGACGAGATCGAGTTCTGGATGTCGCAGCAGGGATTCCCGCCCATATTCCACTTCAATGACAGCGACCTGAACGGCGATCACGAGTATCTGCACGACATATGCTCGGCCGTCATTGAACGCAACCTGAATGCGAACCTCATGGGGCAACTGCGGATCTCGAAGCGCAATACGGGGGAATATTTTCTCCATCTGCGCAAGGCCGGCTTCCGGCACCTGCGCTTCGGCGTCGATGCGTGGTCGAAGCATGTTCTCCGCCTTCAGAAGAAAAGCAACAACATGGACCACGTGTTCCAGAATCTGCGCGACTGTCACAATGCCGGCATCCGCACGGCGGTGAACATCGTGCTCGGCGTGCCCGGCGAAACGGAAGCGGATGTAGATGAAACGATTGGGAACCTGGTCCGCTGCAAGAATTCCATCGATCTGGTGGAAGGCATCAACACCATCATCCTTGCCGGCGGGAGCGAATATTTCAATTATCCCGACGAGCACAAGATCCGGTTCCGCGGCGACAAGGATGAAATCTACAGAAAGCACAGGTACGTCATCCCTCCCGATCTGTGGTACAGCGAGGATCCCTATATCGATCAGGAGGTCAGGTTGCGGCGCCTCGACCGTATCTGCACCGAGCTTTATGACAAGGGCGTCAACATCGGGCCCTTCGCCGCGCGCGTGGTAAGAACGCTGAAGGAAAGCAAGGCCGCCTGAGCGCACGCTCGGCGGCGGACCTGCAAAGGGAACTTTTTACCATTTCATTCTACCGCCTTACGGCGAGCTCCCTGGGAAAGCTTTCGTCGATGAAGTCCGTAACCTTGAACTTTCCTTTGAGCTTGCCGGCCTCCGATTCCATGAGAAGCTCGAAACCTTTGGTTGGAATCCTCCCGTCGAAGGCAAAGGACTTCATAAACTCTTTGTAGCCTGCCTCCGCATATGCGGGACTGATCTTGACGTCATCGGTGAGCACCTTGACCCCGCCGGCTGGATTTGCCTTGAGCCACTCCAGCGCCTTTACGTGAGCCCTGAGGTACCGCATCACCTTATCCCGCTCGCCCCTGAGCACTTTAGCCATGGCGTAATAGCCCAGATAGGGCCAGTCCGTGATGATGTCGTTGAGATCCGCGAGCATGCGGTAGCCCTCCTTGGCGGCAATTAGAGTCACAGGAAACCACATGATAGTCCCATCCACGCCGCCGCTCTTCAATGCCGCGTAACGGGCCGGCGTCGAGCCGATCTGCAGAACCGTCACGTCCTTCGCGGGATCGAGGCCAAGCTTGGAGACCGCGTAGCGGGTGAGGAAATCCGATTGCGCGCCGAACCGACTGACGGCCAATCTCTTTCCCTTGAGATCCGCGGCCGACTTAATGTTGGGGTGGACGTAAAGCTTGAAAGGCATGAAGTTCGAAATGCCGAAAAAGAACCGAGCATCTTCGCCGGCGAGGCGGATCGTAAAAACCTCCGTGCCCGAGCCCAGAGCGATGTCGATCTCGCCTGCCAGCGCCGCCTGTGAATTGATCGTGCCGCTGGTGAAAACGATCGGCTCAACGTTAAGACCAACATCTTTGAAATAGCCCTGCCGCTTCGCCACCCAAACGGGCAGGGTCGTAGGAGCCAAAGACGTGAGCCCCACTCGCATCCGCTCCTGCGAATAACCTGGCGCGACGGAAAGCAAGAGCACGAGCGCGGGCATAACGATCCACCAATAGATGCCGCGGAAAATTCCCATGGCATTTCCCCCTTTCCACAGACGGAGTTTTAACTAATACAAACGACTTAACTCGTGTTACGTTTCCTCAGGGGGCAAGCCTTCCGGCCGCAGCCGATAGACTAGGCTCCCTCGGGAAGCCCGCTCTCGGCTTCGTGCCATGAGTCGTACCGTCTGTAATCGGACGTCCGCAGCCTCGCTCGCGCTCCCCTCGGTCGCGAGCAAGCATGTCTGCGTCCTTCAGTCTCGCCCCCTTCGGAAGCTGTTGTCGTATCAGAGGAGAAGTTGTAACCATTTTCATTTCGTTTGTATTAGTCCTTCTGGACTGTCAAACCAAAGCGAGAGGTGTCATCGGCTAGGTGCGCCCAGACTTCTTGGCGCGCAGGCCACGCCAAACCTTAGGAGGCGTGAGCGGGAGGTCGTAAAAACGCACGCCGGTGGCCCTCGCCACGGCGTTGGCGATTGCGGAAGCGACCGGTAAAAGCCCTCCCTCACCCATCCCTTTGGCGCCAAACGGCCCCGGCCCGTTGGCATTCTCGATCAGAAAGGATTCGAACTCCTGCGGGAGATGGCGGAAGCTCGGCACCCGATAGTCGATCAGGTTGGGATTCAGAGGCTGCCCGTCTTCATAGACCATCTCCTCATAGAGAGTATGCCCGATTCCAAACAGGACGCCACCTTCGTCCTGACCTTCACACTGGAGCGGATTGATGGCTTTGCCGACATCCGACGCGGAGATATATTTCAGCAGTCGTATTTCTCCGGTCTCAGGGTCGACCTCGACCTCAGCCCCACCCCAACCCACTTCCCAAAAGGTCGTGGGAGAGCCCAGGACAGCGCTCTTGCTCCGCTTATCCCGGTAGAGCCCTTTCCCGACGATTTCTCCTGCTTTGCTTCCGAAATAATCGGTGATGATCCTGCCGTAGAGCACGCCCTTCCCTTTGGAATCGTAGACCTTGCCGCTCTTGAGCTTCAGCCGGCTGACCTTTTCTCCCATAACCTTCGAAGCCGCGCGCACGAGCTGCATCTTGACGTCCCGGGCTGCCCGCTGTACGGCAAGGCCCATGACCGTCGTGGAGCTGCTCGCGCTGGTCGAGATATCGTAAGGGGTGACATCGGTATCGAGCTGTGCAACCGCGACTTGATCCAAATCCAAGGCCAACTCCTCAGCGACTACCTGGCTCAACGCGGTCCGGGGACCTTGACCGGCCTCGACGGTCCCTGTCATCAGAACCGCGCTGCCGTCCGAAGACATTTTCACCGTCGCGCCGGCGATCTTAAACGTTCCCCCTGCATCTTTGATGCAGCAACTCAGACCTTTGCCTGTATGAGGCTTCGAGGGCTTCTTTTTCCAATCCAGCGCGCGAGCCACCTTGAGCAAACCCTCTTTAAGGTCACAGTCGACCGGCGTGTCCCCCGGCGTGTAGGCCTCGCCTTTTTTCAGAAGATTGTCGAGCCGTAACTCCAACGGATCGATGCCCAATCGCTCCGCAATCAAATCCATCTGCGACTCGTAGGCCCAGGTCACCTGGACCGCTCCGAAACCCCGAAAGGCCCCGGCCGGAGCCGTGTTGGTATAAACGCCATGCGCGTCCACCTTGACGCGAGGGATCCGGTAAGGCCCCAAGGCGCGATAGCCCGCCTTCTGGGTCACGCGCGGACCGGCGTCGGCGTACGCGCCGGTGTCCATGTAGACCTCGCACTCCCTGGCCACAAGCCTGCCATCGCGCGTCACCCCGGTCTTAATCCGGACGCGCGCCGGATGGCGCGTGATCGTTTTGAAACTCTCGCTCACCGTGAAGGCGAGCTGCACGGGGCGGCGCGCCTTCCAGGAGAGCGCGGCGGCAATCGGCTCGGTCTTCACGTAGAGCTTGCCCCCATACCCTCCCCCCACGTAAGGCACGATCACCCGGACCCGGCTGGCCGGGAGCCTGAACATGTTAGCCAGATGATCGCGCAGGGGGAACGGATCCTGGGATGAGGTCCACACGGTCAGGTGATCTTCCTGGAAGTAGGCGACGGTGATGTGAGGCTCAAGCGAGCAATGCTGCACCTTGGGGAAGCGAAAGGTATCCTCGAAGACGTGGTCAGATTTTTTGAACCCGGCCTCCACGTCGCCCCGGCTGTAGCCGAAGTAGTAACAGATATTGGTCCCTCTGAAGCGCTCCGGCGCGCCGTAGCGAGATCCGCGCAGCTCCGCCTGCGCCGACTCGGGCTCGTGGATCAACGGAGCCTCGGGAGCGAGAGCCTCTTCGATGTTGGTTGCCGCTGGAAGCTCTTCGTATTCGACCTCAATGTGCTCTAAGGCTTCCTCTGCCGTGGCCTGGTCCACGGCGAGCACGGCGGCAACCGGGTCCCCGACATATCTCACCCTATCGACGGCGACAATCGACTGATCCTTGTAGATGGCGCCGTACCTGTAGTTGAGGCTGGTGATATCGTCGCGCGTGAGTACGGTAAGGACTCCGGGCAGGCTCGCCGCCCCCCGCGCATCGACTTTGACTACGCGCGCGTGGGGCAGCGGGCTCCGCAAAATCTTGGCAATGGCCATCCCGGGAAGCTCGATGTCTCCCGTGTAGACGGCCGTTCCCGTGACCTTTTCGATCCCGTCCAGGCGCGCGGCGGAACGACCGGCGATTCTAAGGGACTTGCTTTTCTTCATCTTGTTTGTGGCACACGCGAGCACTCCAGGTGCCATTTCTGGAAGTTACAGGACTGAGTAACGAGTGCTGAGGACTGAGCCTTCTTACTTGGCCCTCAGTCCTCATCGCTCAGTCCTATTTTTATTTGCGAATTTTCGGACTGTCTTTTTCCGGAAAATACAGATCGCAGAAGGGACAGTGAAAATCCATGCCGGATCCCAACATGTGGGGGTTGACGACAAAAATCTTTCTGCACTTTGGACAACTGACTTCTACGGCTTGACCCATGGATTACTTCCTCTCACCCTCTCCCTACCCTCTCCCTGTGAGGGAGAGGGCAAGGGTGAGGGTTAGCACCAGTACGTGGTCCGATCGATCGGGATGTGCTGCAATATCTCCCCGGGGATATAGTCCTCCAGCTTGATCCTCTCCATCGCGTCATCCGGGCACTTGGAGACCGGCGAGAACGGCCGGTCCAGAGGCCGGGTCGCATCGATGATCATTCCTGAGGTCTTGATCTCATCGACCAACGATGGATCCAAAAAGTTGCCCCGAAACAAGGGCTGGAGAACCGAGACCTGCTGGTGGGGCTGCACCCGAGTGGCCAACGCCCAGAGGATGTCCGTCGGGTTGTAGACATCGATGTCGTCGTCAAAAACGAAAACGTTCTTGGTGTGATCGAACGTCAGCGCTGCGGCCGCGGCCCGCCCGGGGTCCCCCTCGGACATCTTCTTCATCGAGATGAAAACGTTGTAGTGGGCGTGGCGTCCCATCTTGCACACCGCCGTGACTCCCGGAATAGCCTCACGGCAGCGGCGCAGGTAGGCCCCCTCGCGCGGCAGGTCCATCCACGGCTTGTCCCCCTCCGGCGTGATGACCGATTGGTACATCCCGCCCCTGCGGTAATTGATAGCCCGAACTTCATAATGGACGCACGTGGTATAGCGCTGGGGGCCAAGATAGCCCGGCGCCTCACCGAAAGGCCCCTCGACGATACGCTTCCCTGGAATCAAGGCACCCTCGATGACGATCTCGGCGTCCGCGGGGATGAGCAGATCCTCACCCCAGGTCTCGGAGGGAGTCAGCCGAAGCGGCTCCTGGAGATAACCGCCGATGATGTCGAACTCGCTGACTTCGAAAGGGCCGCTGTAGCAAGCGCCCATGTGATACGCCGGATGGTGGCCCAGGACAGTGGCCACCGGACATTCCAGGTTGTTGTCTTCATGATCGCGGAAGATCTTCCACAAGTGGCGCGGGGAGGCATAGAGCGCGGTCTTGTTCTTCGACTTCACCTCCATCCGGTGATAGGAGCAGTTATAGATACCGCTCTTCCGATCCCGCGTAATCGTCGACAGGACGATGTAGGGGCCGCCATCCATGTAGTGGTGGCGCATGATCGGAAGCTCGTAGAGATCGACTTCGGGCCCCTTTTTGACAACCTCTTTGACCGGCGCGCTCTTCTTGTCCACGATAACAGGCGGAATGCGGTGCTCCTCCCGCTCCAGACAGACCTCGGCCATCTGGGTCCGGTTCATTTCTCGCGGCACCCCCAAGGCGATCTGGGTCTTCCGCTGGGAGATCTCGCAGTTCATGACGAGCTTGAACTCGCTGCTGACCCTTCCGTGCAGGTTGCGAGGCCGGTCGAAGATCAATATCGGAAACTTTTTCATCGCGCCCAGATGCTTGATTACGGCCGTGACGTCGTACTGGGCGGGATCTACTTCTTTGGTGACGTGGACCACCTCGTTGGGAATCTCTCGCTGGCATTCCTCTAAAAACGTCCTCAGGCTCTTCGGCATGCAGCCCTCCTAATAGCGAAAACGAATAAATTCTCCCAATTTAGAACAAAAATTTCTAGCGCAATCGCCCGCGCTTTTCAACCCAAGTAGGGGCGGGTTTCAAACCCGCGCCTACATTCCCCTTTGCCCTCGCCGCCTCAGGTGGATTGCCCCCTCGACAGGCACGTTTCCACTTCGAAGCTCGAGGGGGACCAGGAGGAAGGCCGCAGTCTAGCTTGCCCGCGACCGAGGGGAGTGCGAGCGAGGCTGCGGACGTCCGATTACAAACGGCACGAATCATGGCATGAACCCATCGGCCGCAGCCGAGAGCGCGCTCCCCGAGGGAGCTTCCTGACGGGGACAGGCACGCAAGCGAGCCAGTCCCCTTGCCGCGGCCTTCTTCCTCGTCCCCCGAGGAGCTTTCATAGATAACGCGGGCTACTTCCCGCCCAGGGACTGCATGAAGGAGCGATCGATGAGGTCGTCGACGGAGACTTTTTTCTTGATCCTCCCCGCCTCAAATTCCTGCTCGACGACGAGCGAAATCGGTTTTTCGGCGATCTTGCCGTTGACGGGAAAGGACTCCCGGTACTGATCGTAGCCCGCGGGCGCGTAGGCCGGATCCATCTTCACGTACTTCCGGATCGCCTTCAGGGCGTCCTCTCTGTTTTCCAGCGTATGTTTCACCCCCCTCTGGTAGGCACGCAGAAATTTCATGACCTGCCCTTTCTCCCGGGCAAGCCACGACTCGCGCGCCGCGAAGGTCTCGTAAGGCCACTCCGGGAAGATCTCTTTGAGATCGAAGAGTTTATTGAAGCCCTGGGCTTTGGCAATCTCGGTGACCGGAAACCACACGATGCTGGCGTCGACCCCGCCCGCCTTAAGGGCGGCAAAGCGCGCCGGCGTGCTGCCGATCTGAAGGATCGTCACCTCCCTGTGATTGATGCCGAAATGGTGCAGGGTCGCGCGGGTCAGATAGTCCGTCAGGGAGCCAAACCTGCTGATCGCAAACCGTTTGCCCTTGGCCTCCTTCATGGACTTGAAGTTCGAAAGCGAGTAGAGCTCAAAGGGCATGAGATTGCAGATTCCCCAGAAGTTTTTTATGTCCACGCCTGCCGCCGCCCTGCCCCCGACGGTCTCCACAAACGCGCTGCCCATGATGTTCACGTCTCCGCCAATCAACGCCTGAAGATTTGTCGCTCCGGCGTTAAACATCACCAGCAAGACGTCAAGCCCTTCGTCCTTAAAAAACCCCTTCTCCTGGGTTACATAAACCGGCAAAAACGCGATGTTCACCGAGGAAAGGCCGACGACAATCCTGCTGGTCTGGCCGGCTGCCGGGTAAAGCAGAACCGTAAGAAAACAGAAAACCACCAAACGGAACTTGCGCATAACCGTCCTCCCTGCAAATGAAAATGGAAGATTTCAAATGACCGGCCGCTCGGGCAGGATGCTTTTGAGCACCCTGAGGTAGTTTCCTCCAAGGATTAGCGCAATCTCAGCCTCCTTATAGCCGCGCCGGATGAGTCCCTCAATGAGTTTGGGGAGATCCTCCACCTCCTCAAAATCCTTGATCAGCTCGGGCGAGTGAAGCGGATGGTGTTGGTCTTTGAGCGTGCGCGGTCCGTCGTATTTGACAAAGTCGAGCCCGAGCGCGATATGCTCCACCCCCACGACGTTTACCATATAGTCGAGATGGTTGAGAAGATCGTCAAGGGCGGCGCCTTTCTTGGTCACACGGGCCGGCAAAGCCAGGATCCCCACCAGCCCGTCCTGGTCCGCGATCGCTTTGATTTGATCGTCCGCGAGGTTTCGCGGGTTGTCCAGCATCCCGCAAGCGTTCGCGTGGCTCACGATCAAAGGCGCCTGAGCCACCTCCAGAGCCTGAAAGAATCCTTCGCGGTTGATGTGGGCGAGATCGACAACCATTCCCAGGCGGTTCATCTCCCGGATCACCTCGACCCCAAAGCGCGTCAGCCCGCCTTTAGTGCGGGTCTCCCACACCCCGTCGCCCAGCTCGTTGCGAAAGTTCCAGGTGAGCTGCATCGAACGAAGACCCAACCGATAAAAATTCCTTAGCTGATGAATGCTCCCCTGAAGCGGCATTCCGCCTTCGAAGTGAAGCAGGAATGCGATATTGCCGGGGCGGACTCGATCGGAGAGGTCCGCGCGCGTCTTGACGAGCGAGATCATCCCTTCGGACTTGGGGGCCTCCTCGAGAAACATGTCGATATTTTCCAGCGCGGTCTCCAGATACCTCCCGGTGTTCTGCGAGTGCGAGTAGGAATCGCCGCTGATCGCGTAGACACAAACATTGATGCCGTCCCGGATCAAGCGCGGGGCGATCGCGTCCCTCAGCGGGTTTTGTTCGCCGACAGAGTGGCGGTAAAGCTGCTCGTAGACGTCGCGATGCCCTTCGACGACGACATGGTTCTTAAGAATCTCCCTGGGATCCATCCTTCCTCCGATCGGCCTGACAACAGGTTTTTCAACACCCTGTTGAAGCGCACAGATGATTGGGGTACTAATAGCCAGAAAAGCTGTTCCGAAGCAAGTACCCTTCGCCTTTGCCACACGCACTGAGAATCGCGGGCCGTTGTGCCCTCGCACTTTCGCTAGTCATTCTCTTCATTTCGTGCCGGCCTTCCTCCGAGGTCGCCAGCGACAAGGTTGTCCGCGTCAATCTCGGAACCGAGCCCCCGAGTCTCGATTGGTCGGTGGCGACGGACCACGTTTCCTTCAACGTCATTGCCAACCTCATGGTCGGCCTCACCGAGTTCGACCGGGATCTCAAGCCAGGCCCCGTCATCGCCCGATCCTGGGACGTACTGGAAGGCGGGAAAAGGATCGTCTTTCACCTGCGCGACGACGTTTTGTGGAGCGACGGCAAGAAGGTCCGCGCCCAGGACTTCGAGTATTCGTGGAAACGGCTGCTCCATCCCAAGACGGCCTCCGAGTACGCTTATATACTGTTCGATATCGTCAACGCGGAAGCTTTCCACCGGGGAAAGATCGACGATCACCGCCTGCTCGGCGTGACCGCGAAGGATGACCGTACGCTGGAGGTCCGGCTCAGACATCCGGCCTCCTATTTTCTTTCCATCACGACTTTCGAGGTTACCTATCCTCAGCGGCAAGACATCATCGAGCGATACGGCGCCAAGTGGACCGAGCCGGAGAATATCGTGACCAACGGTCCCTTCCTGCTCGCATCGTGGAAACACGAGGATGAGATTCAACTGCGGGCCAATCCCCGTTTTTTTCTGGGAAGGCCGGCCATCGAGCGGGTCGACATGTACATGATCAATGAAAAGACAACCGCGCTCGCCCTCTACGAGCAGGGCCGGCTCGACTTTCTCGACAACCACAGCATACCGATCTTCGAAAAGCCGCGCCTGGTCAAGCACGAAGGCTTCCGCAGCGTCCCCCAGCTCCGGGGCTACTACTACGGCTTTGTCACGGATCGAAAGCCCTTCGACGACGCGCGGGTGCGCAAGGCTTTTGCGCTCGCGATCGACCGGACCGTATTTCCCAAGATCCTCCACGGCGGCGAGGAGCCGGCAACCTCCTGGATTCCTCCCGGAATGCTCGCCCATAACGTGGAAATCGGCGTTCGCTACAATCCCGCGGAGGCGCGAAGACTCCTCAGAGAAGCCGGGTACCCGGACGGCAAAGGATTTCCGCAAGTGACTTTGGGGTATAACACCGACGAAGACCACAAGATCGTGGCTGAAGCCATCCAGGGGATGTGGAAGCAAAACCTGGGGGTGCTGGTGCGCCTGGAGAACCAGGAGTGGAAGGTCTATCTGAGCAAGCTGCAATCCGACCCACCCCACATCTTCCGCCTTGGCTGGGGCGCGGATTTTCCGGATCCCGACAATTTCATGAGACTTTTCACTTCCCTGAGCGGCAACAATAACACCCGCTGGAAGAATCGACGTTTCGACGAGCTGGTTGACCTGGCCGCCCGGGAGTGGAACACGCAGAAGCGAGTCCAGCTATACAACGAGGCGCAGAAAATCCTGTGCGAGACCGATCTGCCGATCATCCCGCTGTTTACGACGGCGGAGAGCACCCTCCTACGCCCTCGGTTTGCGGGGCTGGAGTACAACTCCATGAGCCGCCTGGTGCTGCGTGATGTGCGCCTGAAAAATAGTCAATAGTTATTGGTCAATAGTCAACGGGTGGGGACGCGACTATTGACGATTAACCTTTGACCATTGACGACCTCATGGTTCGATTTTTGATCAAACGCCTCCTTCACGCTCTCGTTGTCCTGTGGGTGGTGGCCAGCCTGACCTTTTTCCTTCTTCATATCACCCCCGGTGGGCCCTTCGATCGTGAGCGACGCCTGCCGCCTGAGGTGCTCGCGAACGTTGCCGCCAAATACCACCTCGATGAGCCCTGGTGGAACCAATACACTCGCTATTTGACCGGAATCGTTCAGGGGGATCTGGGGCCTTCCTACAAATACCTCGATCGCAATGTGAGGGACATCGTCGCTGATACGCTTCCGGTCTCGGCCTCGCTCGGCATATTCGCCTTGGGCTTTTCTTTGGCGCTCTCGTTTCCCGTTGGGTTGATTGCCGCCTACTACCGCAACTCCTGGACCGACCGCTTCTGCTTGTTTATCGCCACGCTGGGCATATCCGTACCCACTTTTATTCTCGGCGCCCTCCTCATCTGGCTCTTTTCCCTTCAGCTCGGCTGGTTCCAGGCCGGAAGATGGGGCGACATAAACAGCGCCGTCCTGCCGACAGCGACCCTGGGAGCAGCCCCGGCTGCGTACCTGTCTTATTTGCTTCGCTCCGCCATACTCGACACGTTGGGTGAAGATTTTGTCCGGACCGCAAGGGCGAAGGGGTTGAAAGAAACCACGGTCCTCTTCAAGCATGCGTTGAGCAACTCGTTGATCCCGGTTTTGACCGTGCTCGGCCCGCTCACGGCAGGGCTCGTGACCGGCTCCTTCGTCGTCGAGTACGTGTTTGCGATTCCCGGCATGGGGAGGTTTTTCATCACGGCCGTCACGGACCGCGACTATCCCCTGATCATGGGAGTGACCCTGGTCTACACGGCGCTCCTGGTCGGCGCCAACCTGCTCGTGGACCTGCTCTACTCTTTCTTCGATCCGCGCATAAAGGCCCAGTAAAGTCTATGAGTCGGCAAAACGAGGCCGAGGAACAACGAAGGCAGAGGGGCCAGCGGGCGCTCCTGCTTTTGAGCCTCGCTTTTATTGCGGCGGTGACTCTCTGCGGTTTTCTGGCTCCGCTTCTCTCCCCTTACTCCCCCGCCGGGCTCCAGGAGGGTCGCATCCTGGAAGGTCCCAGTTGGAGTCACTGGTTGGGAACCGATGGTCTGGGGAGAGATCTCTTTACCCGAATCCTCTACGGCGCACGGGTATCCCTTACGGTGGGAATCGGCACCGCCCTGATCGCGCTCATCATCGGGAGCCTCTATGGTCTCATCTCGGGTTACAGCGGCGGCCCGTTGGACAGTCTTCTAATGCGCATCGTGGATGTCGTTTACAGCCTGCCGGACCTGCTCATCTTCATACTGCTCTCGCTCCTGTTGGGCCGCAACATTGCGGGCGTTCTCCTCGCGCTTGGGCTCGTGAGCTGGGTGCGCTTTGCCCGAATCGCACGCGGACAGGTCCTTCAGGCCAAGGAGTTTGTTTACGTCGAAGGTGCCAGAGCGATCGGTGCCTCTCATCTCCGGATCATCATGCGCCACATTCTGCCCAACATTGCGGGCCCCATACTCGTAACTCTGACTTTCAGTATTCCCGCCGCGATCCTGGCTGAGTCCACGTTGAGCTTTATCGGCCTCGGAATCAACGACCCCTACAGCGAATGGGGCACGAGCTGGGGCACCCTGGCGCAGGATGGCTGGCGCGCGATGCGGACCTATCCGCACATCATCCTGTTTCCCGGCCTGGCGATCTTCTTCACGATTCTCTCCTTCAACTATCTCGGAAATGGCCTGAGGGACATCCTGGACCCGAAGGGTAAATAGGCAAGCATGTGGCGCGAAAAGAATTCTTCCGACTGCTAGATGATCAGACCCGGTTAAGAGTTTTGGTGATTACCGACCGGGGACGAGTCACAAGATTTATGGTTCAGTTGGAAATTTTAATTGAAGGTGCGTGGACCCCTATCGCTCGATATGACACGCACCACGGATTCGCTCACCTCGACATATTGCACCCGGATGGAAGAGAGGATAAAATCCGATTACTTGCAAAGGATTTTAATGAAGCTTTAGATATCGCCTTCGCCGACCTGCTAACGAATTGGGAGCGTTACGTTAGGACTTACCTCAAGGAGCAATGAGATGAGAAAAAGGGGCTTGGCTTACAAAAACTTGGTGCTAGGCGTAGAGTTCGATAAATACCTGCTGGAACACCCAGAGATTGTGGACAGAATCCCAAACAGATCCACCGTGGTCTTGTTGCCGGAGTACGATCAGGAGCTTTACGAGGCAAACCTCAAACTGGCAGAGAAGAGAATTGCCAAGGGAGAGAAAATAGTTTTCGTCCGCATCCAAAAACTTGCCCCTCTAAAGTCACGGATCATTCGGCCCCGCATCGAACTTGCTGAGTCAGCCTAGTCCACCCTCACACCAAAGGGATACGGAAAAGGGCTTGTCAGGTTATTTCGAATCGCCTAAAATCACCGGAAATTTAGGGGGATAGAGGGTGATCTGCCGGTGTTTTTCATTCCTCATCTTTCTGCCCCCATCCTTTAGTTAATGTTGGCCCGGCCAGTCATCGCCGTTTCTAAGATTTAGAAGCCGCGCATGATTACAAGACTTGACCATCGGGCCCGGATTCTCGGAACTAGACTTTCGGGAAGCCGCTCTCGAACAATTCCGCCAAAATGCCGTGGATCTGAGTGGGGAGAACGAGGAGAAATGAACGCCATTCTCAAGGAGCTGGAGGCTACAGGGTTTGCGAAATAGCTCTATAGCGTGCGATAGTTCAGCCGGAAAAAAACAGATCGACAGTCAAAAGGAGGGGAACATGCCAGTTGTGCAGGTCTACATGTATAAGGGAAAAACGAAAGAACAGAAGAAGGAGTTGGTGAGAAGGATTAGCAAGGATTTTCAAGAGGTCGCCAACATAGCCCCCGAGGCGCTCCATATCCTTTTTCATGACGTGGATAAGGATGATTGGGGAACCAAAGGGACGCTTGCCTCGGAAATGCCTCCGAAGTAGCCGCTATTCGATGTAGACATCCGCCATCCCTGCGAAACAAGCTAAGCGCTTGAATCTTGATTTGACTACGTGATTTGCTTATTGCCTCCGGACGCAAGGTTGACATCGCGCATGATGGTGTGTAATTTAGACTTTAAAGGTCTCAGATTGACCGCATAGAAGAGAAACTTTAGGGGGAAACATGGCCAAGACCTTTCAACAGTTAATGGAGGAGGCGCGAAGAGAGGTCCGGGAAATCACCGTCCAGGACGCCCAAGATCTCCTGGAGAAAAACGGGAAATTCGTCCTGTTAGATGTACGGGAAAAAGACGAGTACCGCGAGGGACATTTGGAAGGCGCGGTTCCGCTCCCGCGCGGCTTCCTCGAGATCAAGGTGGAAACAACCATTCCGGAGAAATCGACTCCGATCATCGCCTATTGTGCCGGTGGCGTACGCTCGCTCGCTTTTGGCCGCCAAGGCCCTCAGAGATATGGGCTACCGGGATGTCGTTTCCATGTCCGGCGGTTACAGCGCTTGGAAAGCAGCCGGTTACAAGTGGGTTCAAGACTACCAATTCACGCCCGAACAACTAATCCGCTATAGCCGCCATTTCCTGCTTCCGGAAGTCGGCGAGGAGGGTCAGGCCAAGCTGCTCCAGGCCAAGGTACTCATGGTAGGCGCCGGGGGATTGGGCTGCCCGTCCGCCTACTATTTAGCCGCGGCCGGCGTCGGCACCATGGGCATCATCGACAACGACGTGGTGGATCTTTCCAACCTGCAGCGACAGATTCTCCACAGCAACGATCGGCTCGGCATGCCCAAGACCGA